>NZ_WTKY01000015.1:0-123463 GCF_011378815.1 Pseudoalteromonas sp. 31A1
ATGAAGTAAATTTAAATCCAGAGAAAAAAGAAGCAATGCGGGCGGCATAAAATTTAATTTGATGCGACAACTAACTTGAAAAACTCCGCATGGCTTGTGTTTTCTAATTTACTCCTTCTTTGTTCAATAGATCTTTAAGTGGTTTTGTTAGCAAAGAAATTAAGTAAACAGAAGCGGTGCTTTTTGCGTAAGCAAGCTTCACGCCTACAGCCGAAATTTAACACCGTGAATAAGATTAACGAGTAGACGCACAACTTGTTGGCGTGACGGGCAAAGCCCGTAAAAAGTAATTAGTTCACAAAGAGGTTAAAAGACGCTGCGCTTTTAGAGGTAACAATAAAGCTAAATTGAAAAAGCTCCGCGAATAAACCATCGCTTGTGTTTTCTCATATACTCCTCTTTCACTTCTCTTTGTGAAATAGATCTTTAAGTGTTTTGTTAGCAAAGAAATTAAGTAAACAGAAGCGATGCTTCTTGCGTAAGCAAACTTCACGCCTACAGCCGAAATTAAATATCAAGTACAAATTAACCTGTAGAAGCACAACTTATTGTCGTGACGAGTAACGTCCGTAATAAGCGACTTATTCACAAAGAGGTTAAGAGACGCTGCGCTTTTAGAGGTAGTAATAGGGCTAAGTCTTGCTAATAAAGCATGGCTTGTGTTTTCTCACTTACTCTTCTTTCACTTCTATTTTTGCAATAGATATTTTAGTAGCTTTGTTCCGATGCAACAAATTTAGATACCGGTATAAAAAAGCGCGATATAAATATCGCGCTCTTAAATCAGCTTTTTAACCTAACTTGTTAAATTTACTCGCTTTCACTTTCCATAAAACGTTGTAGCTGATCTTTTAAGTTTGGCGGAATGCCTTTAATCACTAGTGTATCGGTTGCTTCGTTGTACGTTACGCGCTCGCCTAAGTGTTTACGTTCAAAACTTACACTTACACCACCACCAAGGCCTGAAAACTTAACCATACTGGTTACTGTTTTTTTATCAACGGGGAAAGTTTCTTCCAAGTCATAGCTTTGCTCTTTGCAAAAACTATCAAACGGGCTGTCATCGCCTTTTGTAAGCGTTGCAGATAGATCGCTCACACTTGCATCTTCGCCTGTAGTTACGCAATCATTACAGTAATCAAATACTTGTTTACGTAAATCGTCTTTTTCTGATTTATCAAACTGTTGCTCTGATAAATAATCCTCTACTGCGCTAAGCATTACTTGGCTTTGCTGTTTTGAATCAATTCCCTCTTCACAGCCTAAAAAGTCTAAGAAAAAATCAGCAACTTTACGACCCGCACGTCCTTTGATAAACGAAATATAACGATTATCTTCAGCTTGCGTATCCCACGCTGTTAAATCGATGCGAGCAGCGAGTTGCATGCGAGATATATCTAAATGGCGAGAAGCCGCTAAATCAAGCTCAGAGGTCATAGAGTAATGCTCTTTAATGTTAATCATCGCAATTAACATGTAATCGGTAGCAACATACTGATAATGGCAAAATACTAAATACCCGGTTTCGTTAAACGCATATTTATCTAGCTCTTCTTTTAAAACCGTTGAGGCTTGCTCGGTCATATGCCAAAAGCCTAGCTCATCGTTACGGTAGCTTTGCATTGCAGATGCTACAACACTGTTTTTATCACCACTGAAAGCACAGTAACCTTTACCTGGCTTACCATTGTATGCATGATGTAATTGTTCGATAAAAACGGCTACTTTATCGTTAATTACCATCTCATCATTTCGAAGGTGAATTTGCGTATCGTCGTCTTTTTTGTCTACATAATGAACGACTAATTTTTTAACGTCTGTTGTCATCTTTGTTTTTCACGCCTCTAGTGTTAAAATACGAGAATATAACTATTTTATTGAACCAACTGATGCCAATCTTATCAAAATACTCTAATGAAGAAGTAGAACAAATCGTCGATCAGCTTATTGATGTGCTAACTAAACACAATGCGCCGGTAGATTTAAGCCTTATGTGTTTAGGAAATTCTATCACGCATATCTTAAAAGAGCATGTACCAACAGGGAAAAGACAAGCCGTAACTGAGAACTTTGCAAAAGCTCTATCACAGTCGGTTAAATAAACTCTATGAATTTATCGCAGCACAATCAGTTTTCATCAAAAGCGAGTCAGCTATTAAGCTGGGGCCATTGGTTTACTTTTGCCAATATTGGCTTGGCGCTATTTATTAGCTTAAGCTACTTATTTGCCGACTCGCCACCAACAAGCTTTATGGGCATTACTTATATGCTAGTAACGTGGTTAAGCCACACTAGTTTTATCGCCTTTTTAGCGTTTGTGCTGACGGTATTTCCGCTTAGTTTAATATTCCCCTACCCACGACATATACGAGGCATGGCGGCTGTTATAGCCACACTAGGCGCTTCACTGCTTACCCTTGATGCTTATGTTTACGTTAATTTGGGTTATCATCTAAGTATATCTGCCTTGCCTGAAATCATTTCATTGTTGTGGCATCGTTTAACCAGTTCACCTGCTTTAACAACCATTTTAGCCAGTGGGATTGTATTACTTATTTTAGGCTTTCAGCTACTTGTGAGTAATTACACATGGCAACACCTTGAGCGCTTAAAACAATATAAATTTGCACGTTACGCAATTTCATTTTTAATAGTGTGTTTTTCACTTAGTCACAGTATTCATATTTGGGCTGACGCAAATTTAAACTTTGACGTAACGAAGCAAGATAATGTACTACCACTGTCATACCCTACTACCGCTAAAAGTTTATTAGCTAAAAATGACCTGCTTGATATAGAAAGCTATAAGCAAGCACATAACGTAAAAATTAATAACCAAAACATTAGTTATCAAATGCCAAGCCCGCTTGATAAGTGCGAGGACTACACACAAGCCAATGTAGATATTTTTGTATTTGAAACCCAGCAACAACTCGCTAAATTTGTTGCCGATAATAAAAACTTACACAAAACAGAGCAGTTTTTACAGCCAACTAATCACGACGATATGCTATTTAGCTTAGTGTATGGTTTGCCAGCTTTTTATAAAGCAGCAATTTTAAGAGATCAAACTCTTCCCGCATGGCAAAGTCAGCGCCGCAGCATTGAAGTAACCGGCGTGGAAGAACTTAGTTTTATAAATGATCAAGCACATAGTTCTAGCGCAATTAGAGTTATTAAAGGTAATAACACCCCTAATGTACGAGATGATAAAACGCAGGTTTTTGCTTTTAGTCTTGCCAATAACAAGCAAGAAGTAGTAACAACATCAACTTTATATAGCTCTGACAAACGTATTTCTAAAGTAGATGGACTTATTCAACCTAGTGATTTAATTGCTACAAGTGTTGGCCAATATTTAAATTGTAAAGCCATTGCTAAGCAAACAATGCTGGGCGTTAACCTATACAAGAAAAAAGATGATATGGGCGTTAATTACTCACAAGGCGTAGTTATAGCCTATAAAAAAGATAGAATTACTTTGATTGACTCAGATGGTAACTTTAAAAACATATCTGCAGCCGAAGGGTTTTCTATTGAACAAAGACTCGACATCCCATTTTTAGTACAGAGCATTAAAAAACTCAAAACCTTTACCCAATAACCTTGGGTGTGCTGTCTAATAACCTAGCTTGCTATATCGCCAAGCTAGGTTATAGTTTTATATTGTTTTGCTAGCTAAAATATAAAAATCAAGGATGACAGACATGTTTCAAACTCTTCGTTATATCCTCTATTCTAGCTTTTTACTTATCAGTTTTTTTAGCTTTAGCGATACCACTTACTACAAATGCGTAACAGAAAAAGGCACAATCTTTTCTCAACTCCCCTGTGACAACGAAGCAACGACTTATAAAGTTAACACAACGGGTAATCAGTATTCAGGCCCAAAAGTTGATTACACTAAACAACTAAATGAGCTTGAACGTGAAAGACTCCTATCAGGCTTACAGACAGAGTTACGCAGTAATAACCACAAACTCACAATACTTGATCGTAATAAGCAGCGTGCTGAATATAAACAACAAGAACGGTTAAATCATATTCTAGCCGTTGATGATAAAAAACGTATTACTAAAGATATTACTAAAAAACTAAAAATGATTAATAAAGAGTATAAAAAAGACGTATCGGCCATCGCTAAGCAGATTAAAATTCTCGAAAAAAAGATAGCTAAATACCAATAACCTCCCCTTAAATAGCGTGTAATATTTATCTTGGTTTTAAACTTAAAATAACATATCCTTAACAATATAGAGTATAAGCTCTAGGGACTATTAAGGAGTGCAGATGCAACCTCGCCATATTGCTGAATTAATTTTAACGGGTTTTAAAAAGCACTATCATTTATTTCAAAAAACAACAGCCAAAGCCCCCCTCGCCTTTGCAAAAAAAGATTGGCAAGCAATTAATGATATTAGCCGTTTGCGTATCAGCTATTATGATGATCGTGTTAACGAAACTACACAAGCTCTAAAAAAAGAAACCCCAACAGAACAGCTTGATGAAAGCCTATGGCTTGAAGTTAAAAAAATATATCAACATTTTTTATGTTTCCACCCTCAAGCAGAACTCGCCGAAACCTTTTATAACTCTGTATTTTGCAGGCTGTACCATAGGCGCTATTTTCATAATGACTTTATATTTGTAGAAGCAACTTTAAAAGATGCGCCTTCGGTGCCTGTAGAGGCAGAATATAGAACGTACTTCCCAGTAGTTGATGGTCTAAAGCCAACAATAAAACGCATTATTAATCATTTTGATTTTAAAGCCCCATTTGTAAATTTAGAGCGTGATATTCGCCTTCTTGTAAAAGCTTTTTATAAACAAGCCCCCGATACCCATCATCAACCTTGGCAAATGCGCTTTGATATTTTACACACGCCTTTTTATCGTAATAAAGCAGCTTATATTATTGGTCGTGTTGTTTCAAAAAGTGGGGTTCAGCCTTTTATAATCGCCGTATTGCACGATGAAGATAACGGATTATATTTAGATGCACTTTTAACTAAATCATCTCAAATGCGTGTTATTTTTGGCTTTGCCCGCGCCTACTTTATGGTAGAGACTCATGCACCTTCAGCACTTGTCCGGTTTTTAAATCAGCTTATGCCAAACAAAACGCTTGCTGAGCTCTATAACGCAGTGGGTTTTCATAAGCAGGGTAAAACTGAGTTTTATCGAGAGTTTTTAAATCACTTATCTCACTCTAGTGATGAGTTTACAATTGCACCGGGTACTCCCGGTATGGTGATGATGGTATTTACCCTTCCCTCATTTGGTTATGTTTTTAAAGTAATAAAAGACAAATTTGGTGAAAGTAAGCCCTTCGGCCGTGATACCGTATTAAAGCGCTATCAACTGGTAAAAAACCATGATCGCGTTGGCAGAATGGCCGACACCATAGAGTATTCTAACGTCGTATTTCCTTTAGCGCGTTTTGATAGTAATTTACTTGCGCAATTACATAAAACAATTGGCTCATCAATGGTAATTGAAGGCGATTGGTTGATCATCAAGCATTTGTATATTGAACGGCGCATGACACCACTCAATTTATTTTTAGAAAATGCTGATGAAGAAAGCGCCGCAGACGCGATTGAAGAATACGGACAAGCTCTAAAAGAAATGATTGCCGTTAATATATTTCCTGGCGATATGCTCTTAAAAAACTTTGGTGTAAGTAAGCACAAACGTATTATTTTTTACGATTACGATGAAGTTCAGTACCTAACAGATATGAACTTTAGAGCATTACCAAAAGCAA
Organism: Pseudoalteromonas sp. 31A1; assembly: GCF_011378815.1. Classification (NCBI taxonomy): domain Bacteria; kingdom Pseudomonadati; phylum Pseudomonadota; class Gammaproteobacteria; order Alteromonadales; family Pseudoalteromonadaceae; genus Pseudoalteromonas; species Pseudoalteromonas sp. 31A1. The sequence goes on from NZ_WTKY01000015.1 coordinate 5,768, forward strand.
AGAGCTACGACGATTATTTAATGGATGAACAAAGTTACTCTGTTGCACCACAAGACGTATTTCCAGAGCAGTTATGTACATTTGTAATGCCTAATCCTATGTATAAAAAGTTTTTTCTCAGCACTCACCCGGAGCTTATAGATGTTAGCTTTTGGAAGCAGGCGCAACAAAATATAAAAAATGGGCAGGTAAGTCATATTTACCCTTACCCGACAGCACAGCGATTTATTCACTACTGGTAAGCGCTAAAGGACACACACAATGAATATAAGTAAAATAGATTTAAATTTACTCGTTTACCTCGATACATTGCTTCGAGAATGCAACGTAACACGCGCTGCTAATCAATTGAGTATAACGCAACCTGCAATGAGTAATGGCCTTAAACGACTTCGTAACTTATTTAACGACCCTATTTTAGTTCGTACCAGCGATGGTATGGTCCCGACAGAGCGCGCTTTGGAGTTACAACCCGTTATTCGTGGCATATTAATGACGCTTGAAGAAACTCTCGCACCTAATCGAGAATTTGAGGCAAGCCAAAGTAAACGTGTATTTAGAATCATGGCCAGTGATTACGCGGCAAGTACATTAGCGCCAAAGCTTTTAAGTAAACTACATGAAGAAGCCCCCGATACTACTTTAGATATACTCACACCAAGTGATGTAACCTTTCATGATGTAGAAAACGGTAAAGTAGATATGGCAATCAACCGTTTTGAAAACTTACCTCAGTCTTTTCATCATAAACGTATTTGGAAAGACAGTTTTTGCTGCTTAGTTAAGGCCGACAACCCTATTATTGAAAACTTTAGCCTCGACAGCTATTTAAAAGCGCGCCATATATGGGTGAGTAAAACAGGTTTTGGTGTAGGTGTAGGCATGGACCCTAAAGATGTGCAGAAACTTGGCTGGGTTGACGAAGCACTTGCTCACTTTGGTAAGCATCGTAACATTGCCACTTTTACGCGTAACTACCATGTAGCGATTCATTTAGCTAAAGAGAAAAATTTGATTGCGACCCTTCCTTCAAAAGCTGCCAATATTTATTTAGATGATCCGGGCCTTAAAATATTAGAGCCACCGTTTCCAATTCCTCCTTTTGAGCTTGATATGATTTGGAGCCCACTGTTACATCGCGATGCGAGTCACATTTGGTTACGTCAAAAAGTAGCTGAAGTAGCTGAAGAGCTAAAATAACTTTATTACACAATATGATGTAAAAATTGCTAGGTTAATACTTTCCTCATTAACTTAGCCCCTTTCTAAAATAAAATTAAACCAATAAAATCAAATAACTACATAAAAATAAAAACGTGGAACATACATTGCTTTTATTAAATCGAACTATACATTCATTTAATAAAAGAGGTCATTATGAACACCCATCAAGGATCAGAAGTAAATCATATTACTGACATCATTCAAGTTATGAACAGCGGCATCGACTTTTATCAAAAAGCACAGGAAAAAGTTGAAGACCCTGCTATTGGCGCACTTTTTCAGCGTATGATAGATGCCCGAAAAGTGAGTGTTGAGCGCTTGCAGCCCTATGCAATTAATGAAAAAGGCGAACGCGAAGATGGCTCATCTTTCGCAGTAGAAGCACGACGTGCATACACAGCTTTATTAACTACATTCAGCTCACATAACGACAGCACATATGTAAAAGAGCTTGAGGAAGTGGAAGATAAAACCCTTGCAGAAATTAAAGCTGCAATGGATAAACCACAACCGGCTGATTGCGAAGCTGCACTGGCTAAAACATTATTAACAATGCAAAGCTGCCATGCAGAAATGAGCCGTATGCAAAAGCAATAAGCTTACATAACGCATAAATAGAACCCAGCCTAGCGCTGGGTTTTTTATTGCCTCTAATACACCGCCTCGCTTCACGTCGTATTTAAAGTATATTGTTTAAAAAATTCATTTTGAATGGGCTTGATGATCATCAATAAAATCAGCCCAAGCTAAAATCAAAAAAAGGGCCTTACGGCCCTTTGAGTTAAATAACGAAAGGGAGTGTTATTAATTAAAAACGGTATTCTGCGCCTACGTAGTAGTAAGCACCGTTAAAACCAAATGGAGCCGAACGACGTGAGTAGTCAAACACACCTGAGCTACTTATTACTGTGTTGCCACTAGCATCCACAATAGTACCTGAGCGAGAGTTACCTATTTCGTTTTTATCTGGGTAAACGTCAAACAAGTTGTTTGCACCAATGTTTACCGACAAATCTTCAGTAACGAAGTAGTTAACTTTAACGTCAGTTAAAATCTCTGCACCATACGTTTGACGACCACCATCTTCTACTGTGTACTCACCAAAGCGATTAAGTGACAGGTTAACTATCCAATCATCACGTTGATAAAGCGCACTTAAGTTAATACGATCCTCTGGTTGCCACTCTTCAATAATAGAGATGTCTTCAGCTGAAAATATATCTTCTACGTTTACTGTCTCAAGGCTTGAGCCAGCAGGCGAAAATAACGATACAACATCTGTTTTAGTAAAGTTAGCTGCAAGTGTAAAATCAAGCGTACCGCCTAAACCTTCAGTGTTCCACGTTGCTACAAAATCAACACCACGAGTTTCTGTATCTGCACCATTTAAGAAGAACTGACCTACGCCAGCCCCCGCACTATTTAGTGCAGCATCAAGGCTTGTAGATAAGCCTTTACCTAAGCGGTCACTAATTACAATACGGTCGTCAATATCAATTGAGTAGTAATCAACGGTTACGTTAATATTATCTGTAACGTTATACACAATACCTAAACTACGGTTTTGTGATTTTTCTTCTTTAAGCTTTGGAATACCTAAGCTTTGCGCAAGTGTTGAATCGTTTCTAAATGTACCAACCTCTTCTGCCACTAAGTTACCATTAGCACCAACAACAAATTGCGTACTTACATTGTTGAAGTAAAGCTGCTGCATTGAAGGCGCTCTAAAACCTGAGCTTAATGCACCGCGTAATGAAATATCGTCGGTTACAGACCAGTTACCAGCAAGTTTAAAGTTTACTGTGTCGCCAAAGCCTTTGTAGTTATCGTAGCGAAGTGCACCCGATAAAATTACATCTTCAATTACATAAGCTTCTGCATCTATGTAAAATGAAATTACATCACGCGATTCATCAACTGATGATGCAGGAGACGAGCCACCAAAACCTTGCGAACCACCCGATGCATCTTCAGAGCCAACACCGCCACTTAAACCGTTGTAAATACTTACACCGTTAGTTGTATCGTAATCGCGGTATGCGTACTCATTGCCTTCTAAAATGCGGTATTCGTCAGTACGTATTTCAGCACCCATTGCTAAAGAATAATCATCAAAGTTTTGCGTAAAATCAATATTGATTGTTTGCAGTGATAATTCCATGCCGTAAGCGTATGCTTCACGTGGGATAGTTGTACGAATATCAGCAGCACTTAAACCTTGGTCATAACGTAAAAAGTTAGCGTATGAGGCATTGATAGTGTCACTTGTCGTGTAATCAATGCTGTTTTCACCGTAGGTATATGATAAATCAAGGCTTGCATCGTTATCAAACTCAGTTTTATAACCAAAGTTGTACGAGATATCGTCAATCGTTGTATTAATTTTTGGTAAGAAACCTAGCGGTATAGTCGCATCGTTATCTTGCAGTACTGGGTTGCCACCTGCATTTGCATTATGACGGAAAAATGCAGCCGACTCATTTTCACGTGTTGAGTAAGTAATAAAGCCGTAAAGCTCGCCATCACCTAACTCGTAACCGGTATTAATTGTTAAACCAAACTGCTGAGAATCAGCATCACCAATTCTAAATGTATCTCTATCAGCTGTTAATTCACGCGGATCGCCAGCAAGTAAAGTACCGTCACTTAGTTCTGTACAGCCATAAAACTGACAAGAGCCATGTAAACCTGCACGGTTAGTCGGTGCACGGTCACGGTAATTGATAGTTGTATTTAAATAACCGTCATCACCTAGCGCAAAGCCTTTATTAAAATCAAGGTTAATGGTTTCGCCATCGCCTTCAGAATATTGACCGTAGTTAATAGCCGCTTTACCGCCTTCGCTACCATCTTTAAGCACAATATTAATAACACCTGCAATTGCATCAGAACCATACTGAGCAGCAGCGCCATCACGTAATACTTCAATGCGTTTAATTGCAGAGGCTGGTATTGCATTCATGTCAGTACCTGCGGTACCACGCCCAACAGAGCCATTAATATGAATAATACTTGCTTGGTGACGACGTTTGCCGTTAATTAACACCAATGTTTGATCGGGGCCCAAACCGCGAAGTGTCGCAGGTCTTAAAGCATCAGTACCGTCACTAATTGCAGAGCTTGAAAAGTTAAATGAAGGGGCGATAGACTGTAGCATACGACCAACTTCTGTTTGGCCTGTATTTTCAAGCGCTTCTGCACTTAAGATATCTACTGGAACGGGTAAGTCTTCAACTGAACGTCCTGCTACACGGCTACCGACAATAGCAATTTTTTCAATTTTTTCTTGAGCGACTTCTTCTGCTGCGTTTACACCTTGCGAATTTACTGCAAGTAAAGCTGGTAATACTGCTGCACTGACCGCTGAAAGCTTCATCATGTTGTTATCATTCCTGTTGATTTGTTTGAGTTTTATACTCAGTAAACCATTTTGATCAACAACCGCATCGAGCTCAGTCCCACCTAATAATGCCTCTAGGGCATCTAGCTGAGTGTAAAATCCATAAACTGAATTTGCGTCATACTGCTTTGCCAACTCATAAGAAAACACCACGGTTTGCTCTGTTTGTTTAGCATATTCAATTAAGGCTTTGTCTGCTCGCTGCGCTTTTATATCAAATTGCACCATTTGCCCAGTGGTTTGAGTTGCGGCTTGTACACTCAAGCTAAAAATAGCCGGTACAAGCACACTCAATCCACTCAATAAATGCGTTTGGTTACTGCGCAACTTATATAAACAGCTGACAAACAAAAATCCTCTATGGTTTTGTTTCTTTTTTTTAATGTTTTTTTTACGTTCAATCTTTATTGATGCAACTTTATCTAACATTAGTTTGATTTGCATAACGTCTACTTATGATTCTGTATGGTGTTTTAGCGTTACTACATGCTCACCTAAACGCTCATGATCAATAGAAAAATTAGTCTGTAAACTCTCTAGTAAACCTTCAACGTCACCTGCTTTAAATACCCCAGCTACTTTAATACTGGCGAGCTCGGCTGATGAAAGCTCAAAACGTGTGGCGGTATAGCGACTTACTTCATTTAACGCATCGCTTAACTCTTCTCCATTAAAAATAAGCATGCCATTTTGCCATGCCAAATCGCGTTGTACGTCGTTCATTGAAAGCTGGGTAATTGGCTTTGTAACGCTTTGCTCTATAATTACTTTTTCGCCTGAGGTAACAATATTGGCATTAATTTGACGAATTTTTTGCGTGCTGTTATCTGCAAGTTGATAATCTTTAAAGTCATTTGCATCAACCGCTACACTAGGGTCGGTGATCATCACTTTGCCTTCGGTAACAACAAGCTCTAAATCTGACGAAGTATTGCGCTGTACATTAAAAACAGTACCCAGAGCGGTAAAACTTTTATCTCCCGCCATAACACTAAACGGGCGCGTAGCATCTTTTGCTACATTAAAACGCCCTTCTCCACGGCTTAGCAGTAACTGCCTACGACCTTTGCTGTACGCAACTTCTAGTAAGCTATTAGTATTAAGCTGCACTATAGTGCCGTCTGGCAATACATAGGTTGCTTGCTCGCCTACTTTTGTTTTGTAAATTTTAGTGTAGTTAACTTTTGCAAGCTCTTGGTTATAGCCGTTTTCTAAATTAATTAATAAGTAGCTGCATACCATTAGTGCCGCAAATAAACTCGCTGCAATTGAGTAAGAAAACATCCACTTATTTTTTGATGCTTTAGTATTGTTACGCTGAGGAAATAAATGACTTAATTCATTTAATACCGAAAGCTCATCCCAAAGTTGAGCAAGCTCGTATATAGAGTCTTGATGGGCGATGCTTTGCATCATCCATAATTTAAATTGCTCTTTTTCATCATCAGTTAAACCACGATCAATCGCGCTTATCCAATCACATGACTTTTCTAAAATTAAATCTTTTGAATTAAATTGATGAACATTACTCATTCTGCGACCCTCTTAACTGATATAGGGTGTGCTTGAGCTTTAGGATGCGTTTGAGAGCCTTGCTCATGTTCACGCATGTACAACATGGTTTGTAACAACCCTTTGGCAATGTGTTTTTCAACAGTGCTTTGGCTTAACTGCATTTGGTCTGCGATCTCTTTTTGGCTCATGCCGTAAACTTTTTTTAATATAAAGCATTTACGGATCGATGAGCTTAGTTGCTCAGTAGCTCTACAAAAAAGTAAAAAGCGCTCTTTAGATGTGTATTCATCCTCAAGCTTCATTGATTTAAGTAATACGGGTAATTCGTTATCGTTTTCTAACGAATCATTAAATTTATTGTCCCACTTAGCTATATGGTTAAGTGCTAGGTGTTTTGCTGTTTTAAGCATGTAACTGCGGGTAAACTGTATATCTTGCTTTAAATCAGCTTCGTAGCTTTTTACAAAGGTTTCTTGCACAATATCTTCTACATCGTCGGGTTGGACAATGCGCGATACAAAACGTTTGAGCTGTTTAGATATATCAACAAATGTTGACGTGAATTTTACTTTTTTCGTCATCCTTAACATCCACCTGTTGTTATTTTTATTATTAGGGCGTGTTGGCCTTTCGTGGTTGAATTTGCAGCAGTACGTTTGGTATTTAGGCAAGGCAGAGCCTATGTAGTGTGGTTATTCCCCATAAATAGGTGATAACGCAGCATAAATGCCAAACATGCGCTGCCCGTTGGGTTCTTTCTAGGGACGATTAACTCTTTGTTGCTCGGTTTTGACTTAGCCCGCTAGGTTACAAACCTCGCGCCGCGATTAAATCGTACCTAGATTGAACAAATTTCAATCCACAAAGGTCAACACGCCCCATTAGATTACGAGTTTTTGATATAAAAACAAGCTCAAATGTTAATTCTGGGTTATTTAAATGGATAGGAAGATAAATGAGTAAATTTTTAGATTATATTCGCCTTAGTTTCTTTGTATTTGGTTTACTACTTGGGGTGCAAATCCCTGCATTTGTAAGCGATTTTGGCCAAGCATTATCAGCCCAATTAATTGAAGCTAATAATGCCATTGCACCTTTTAAAAGCGATGCAGCTAAGTATTTTAATAATGATTTAAATAAGCTAATTAAACACTATAAAAATATTGATGATGGGGTTGTGAATAAGGGGGCAAGTAATATCAGTACACTTTACACACGACAACAAGACTTACAAGTCGCTGTGAATCGGTTTGCGCAATCTCCGTATATATTTACTATGATCAGTGGCATGAGCGATATAAAGCAACAAGTATGGCAACGCTTTGAAGGTCAAATTATTTTAAAAAAAGACTCTATTATAGCCGCAATTGTTGCAGCTATTTTTATTGCCGTACTAGCAGAACTTACTGGTTATTTATTTTTAACTGGAGCAAAGCGCTCATTTAAACGCTTATTCGCAGCTCAAAAATAACGATTTCATAAAGTCATAAAAAACATCGGTTTTGCGGGTAGTTAAACTATTTTGCGGACGTAAAAACCACACTGGCGCATCATCTTGTGCCATTACACCGGGCATAACTTCAACTAAAATGCCATTTTTAAGATCTTCATTAATCGCTATTTTAGATTTAATAGCTATACCATGCCCTGCAATAGCAGCTTGGGTCATATTATCGGAGTTTGAGATAGTAAAACGGGTTTTAGCATTAAAAGTATGGATTTTTTTATGCTCGTCAAAAAGCTTTAACTGTCGTTGCCACGGTAAACATACCCAATAATGATCGCTCAATTGCGTTAAATTTTCAGGCATGCCGTACTTTTCTATATAGCTGGGAGCTGCGCAAAGTATGCGGCTATTGTTTACTATTTTACGAGAAAGCAGCCCTGAGTCATTTAATTGCCCAACTCTAATAGCAACGTCCTGTGCATCATCAACCACATTTACAAAATGATCCGTTATTAAAAAATCAAGTTTTAGCTCTGGATAAGCGTGCTCCAGCTCATTAAGTCTAGGCATTACATATTTTGAAAAAATCCAAGGCGGCATAGTCACGCGTAATAAACCACTCACTGATGAGCTTCGTGCACCAATACTATGCTCAGCGTCTTGCAGCGCCTCCATTATAGCGCCAACTCGCGTATAAAATATTTCACCTGCGGGAGATAACCGCACTCGCCTGCTGTCTCTAAAAACAAGTACTGTTGCAAGCTCACGTTCTAATTTACTTAAGCGATGGCTTACCGTTGCAGGCGATAAACGCTGCTCGCGCGCAGCAGCAAGCACGCCTTTATTTTCAACTACGGCTATAAATGTTTCTAGGTCGCTTAAATTATACATAAAGATGCCATTGTGCACTTTTCAATGTTTAACATTTTCGAATGAAGCTTTCAGTTTTGCAATGTTTATTTAAATATGTAAAACATTATAATTGCAAATAGTCTAATTATTGAGGTTCAATCATGAGTTTAAAAGCGCAAATAGATGCCTATAACGTACAAAAAGATGCCAAGTTACCGGCTGACGTTTTAGCATTAATGAACACTACAAACGAAGAGCTTATTGCACAGCATATTAAAGACAATGCGTTGCAAATTGGTCAAAAAGTAGAAAGCTTCAGCCTTGCCAATCATAAAGGCGAAAAGATTGAGCTTGCGGATTTATTAAAAAAAGGCCCGGTAATTATTAGCTTTTATCGTGGTGGCTGGTGCCCATATTGTAATTTAGAGCTAAAAGCACTGAACGATTACTTACCGCAATTTAAAACTCAAAGTGCTCAATTAATAGCAATATCACCGCAGTTACCTGATGAAACTCTCTCAACTGCACAAAAAAACGGCCTCGAATTTGATGTGCTTTCAGATGTGAGTAATAAAGTAGCTGAGCAATTTGGCTTATTGTTTACACTAGATGAGCGTATTCAAGCGTTATATACCGAGTTTGGTATTGATTTTGAACACTACTACGGCGATAAAAGCTTTAAATTACCGCTACCGGCCACCTACGTAATAAATCAAGAAGGTGTTATTACATACGCATTTTTAAGTGAAGACTACACCCTACGCGCAGAACCTATTGATGTTATGACAGCACTTGAATCGGAGAAAAATTAATGTCTATTTTAAAATCGTTAAAAACACTGACTCTTTCACTACTTGTGGGCACAAGCCTTGTGTCAGGTTATGCAGTAGCTGATGAACCAAAAGAGCAAACAAAGCCTAAAGTACTTATTTTTGATGTAAACGAAACCTTGCTTGATTTAACGTCAATGCGAACTTCTATTGGTAAAGCATTAGGCGGACGTGAAGATTTATTACCACTGTGGTTTTCAACTATGTTGCACCATTCACTAGTAGATACTGTAAGCGGTAGTTATCACGACTTTGGGCAAATCGGCGTGGCATCACTTCTTATGGTTGCTCAAAACAACAACATTGATATTACAAGTGAACAAGCCAAAACAGCGATTGTTACACCGCTTCTAACTTTGCCACCACATTCTGATGTTAAAGAAGGACTGGCAAAACTTAGAGCACAGGGCTATAAATTAGTAAGCCTTACAAATTCTTCAAACAAGGGTGTAAAGGCACAGTTTGAAAGCGCAGGTTTAACATCTTACTTTGACGCACGTTACAGCATTGAAGATATTAAAATTTATAAACCTGATTTACGTGCTTATGAATGGGTACTTAAAAAGTTAAACGTAGCACCAAATGAAGCAATGATGGTTGCAGCCCATGGCTGGGATGTTGCTGGCGCAAAAGAAGCAGGCTTACAAACCACTTTTATTGCTCGCCCAGGTAAAGCACTTTACCCATTAGCTAAAAAGCCAGATCACGTTGTGAAAGATTTACATGAATTAGCCGCTCTACTTAAATAAGTATGCGCTGATGAATCAATACCCAAGCGGCCAATGTTAGGATGACATTGGCCGCTTTTTTATACCTAACCCTAATAATTTAGAATTTTAGTGTATTTATTTTCATAAAAAACATGTTAAAAAATTGAATGTAAACAAAGCATTTAGCCCGCTATGAGTTACTTTATCTGCTAGCAATTTAGTACTCACAACGCTACTATTAAATAAATACGTGGTGGAGAACATAATGAATAGTGAAAGATTAGGTGAGTTTGAGCAGTACTTTCAAATTAATGAAAGTATAAGAGTGAATTTATTCGCCGTATCGAACGAACAAGTTCCTAAATCGCAGCTTGAGCTTGAAGACGATATCCCCCCACTATTTAGATTAGCTAATGAAGTGAGTGAGCTTGAGCAAAGCTCGTTACGCCCACTGCGTAACTTAGGCGATATAGCACAAGAGCTAGCTACATTTTTACAAGCGCAGTCACGTAAAATAGATTTAATAATGAGCCATATTTTGGCCTCAGAACAAGCCCAAGATAACGCAATTCAATGTGATAGTTACGGCGGTGGCGGTATTCGCTTCACTTCTCCTGAAGTACACTCAATTGGCCAAACATTCAGAACTAAGCTGTTTTTGCACCACGAAGCCTCCGCAGTATATTGTTATACCGAAGTTGTGGCAGTAGAAAAACAAGATAGCGAACATTATCAATACACCCTGCTTTTCACCGCTATTAGAACCACTGACCAAGAACTAATTGTTAGAGCGAGTTTACATGCTCAAACACGCCAACTTAAAAAACGTCAAGAATTAGAACTAGCCCAAGATGATTCAAACAACGATAATTAGCTGACATCTTTTTGTAAAATGCTAAACTAGTGTCATCTTAATTAGTATATAAAATTCATGAACTTTAGACTTTTACCAGAATGGGCCGAGCAAGACGCTGTTATGCTTACGTGGCCTCATAAAGACACCGATTGGGCTGACAATTTAGCACGTGTAGAACCTGTATATGTTGAGCTTGCTAAATATATAACAACGCATCAACAGCTTGTTATTGTGGCGCATAACAGTGCCTTAAAAATGCATATTACAGCATTGCTAAATAGCGCTAATATCTCTAATATCTCTCTTCATCGTGTTCATTTTGTAGTAACGCCTACTAACGATACGTGGGCACGCGATCATGGTCCGCTTACTTGCGCCGCTATTGACTCACCAGAGCAATTAAAAATCTATGATTTTACTTTTAATGGTTGGGGCAATAAGTTTGAAAGTGCATTAGACAATCAAATTAATCGTACATTGGTGAAAGAGCTAAGTAGCAAAAAAAATCAATATCAAGCGCTCGATATGGTGCTTGAAGGTGGCGGTATTGAAATAAACGAGCATGGTGTGTTGCTAACAACCAGCGAATGTTTACTAAATAAAAATCGTAACCCAGATTTAAACCCAGCTGACATAGAAGTACTTTTAAAAGAGCACTTAGGTGCGACGAGCTTTTTATGGGTTGATCATGGCTTTTTAGCCGGTGATGACACCGACAGCCACATTGATACCTTAGTACGCTTTGCTCCAAATAATACCCTTGTATATGTAAAGTGCAACGATAAAACTGATGAGCACTACAGCGCACTTGATGCAATGGAAAAACAACTAAAAGCCTTTAAAACTGCCGATAACACCCCATATAACTTAATTGAGTTACCGTGGCCAAAAGCCGCTTATGACGATGAGCAAACACGCTTACCGGCTACCTACGCTAACTACCTAATTATTAATAATGCTGTGCTTGTTCCAACGTATAATGATGCCAATGATGAACATGCGCTTGCACAAGTTCAAAAAGCATACCCACAACACACTATTATTGGCATTAATTGCCAACCCATTATTGAACAATTTGGCAGCCTGCACTGTATTACAATGCAATTACCTCGTGGATTTTTAGCTGGAGCAGCACTATGACAAGCCCTGCAAAGTTAACCGTTGCGTTAGTGCAACAAAGCAACAACGATAACGCTGAACAAAATATGGCAAAATCAATCAATGCCATTCGTGAAGCCGCTCAAAAAGGTGCAAAACTAGTTGTACTTCAAGAGTTACACCGAAGCCTCTATTTTTGCCAAACCGAAAATGTTGACGTATTTGATTTAGCCGAAACAATTCCTGGCCCTAGCAGTAATACCTTAGGTGAGCTTGCTAAAGAGCTAAGCATTGTAATCGTCGCGTCTTTATTTGAAAAACGCGCTACGGGCCTTTATCACAATACTGCGGTTGTATTAGAGCAAGACGGTAGCATTGCCGGTAAATATCGCAAAATGCATATTCCTGATGATCCTGGCTTTTACGAAAAATTTTACTTTACCCCTGGTGATATCGGGTTTGAGCCGATTCAAACCTCGGTAGGTAAATTAGGCGTGCTAGTATGTTGGGATCAATGGTTTCCTGAAGCGGCGCGTTTAATGGCAATGGCAGGCGCTGAGGTGTTAATTTACCCAACCGCTATTGGTTGGGATCCTAACGACGACATTGCTGAGCAAACTCGTCAAAAAGATGCATGGGTTATTAGTCAGCGTGCCCATGCTGTTGCCAATGGTGTACCAGTAATTAGCTGTAACCGTGTCGGCCATGAAAGTGACCCAAGTGCGCAAAGCGATGGCATTGCGTTTTGGGGTAATTCGTTCATTGCAGGCCCACAAGGTGAATTATTAGCAGAGGCTAATAATACTGATGAGCAAATTTTAGTGGTAGATATTGATCAAAAACGCTCAGAAAACGTAAGACGTATCTGGCCGTTCTTGCGTGACCGACGAATTGATCACTATAAAGACCTAACAAAAATATACCGAGACTAAGTAAACTTAACTCAAGATGGCTCTTACTTGCTAAGAGCCAACTATAAATGGAGTAATAAATGGCGTTTGAGCAATGGGCAGCCTTGCCTTGGGTAAAATCTCAAAAAGATAAAATTCAATGGGGCCAGCTAAGCGGAAGTGGTTTAAGTATTGCCATTGCTGAAGGCGTTAAACAACAAGACAACTTAGTCTTGATTGTTACACCTGATACACCAAGCGCACTACGCCTTGAAACAGAATTAGAATATTTATTACCCGATAACCCAGTAATGGTATTTCCTGATTGGGAAACTCTGCCATACGATCATTTTTCTCCTCATCAAGATATTATTTCAGCGCGATTAGCGACATTAAACACCTTAAAAAAAGAACAACAAAGTGTGTTAATTGTGCCTGTATCTACCTTAATGTTGCGCACAGCCCCGGCCTCGTTTATTTACGGTTCAACAATAAACTTTAAAGTGGGCGACAAGCTAGACACACATAACTTTCGTGACAACTTAGAGCAAGCTGGTTATTTAAATGTTCAACAAGTAATGGAGCACGGCGAATACGCTATACGCGGCTCTATCGTTGACTTATATCCAATGGGTAGCCCGCACCCATTTAGACTCGACTTTTTTGATGACGAACTCGATACAATTCGCTTATTTGATGTAGAAACACAGCGCTCTGATGAAAAAGTAGATAAAATTGAGCTACTTCCAGCGCATGAATTTCCTACTAACGACGCTGATATTGAACGTTTTAGAATAAGCTACCGTGAAAAATTTGGCGCAAGCTCGCAGCAAGATTCAGTATACATGCAAGTAAGCAAAGGTAACTGGCCTGCCGGTATCGAATACTACATGCCGTTGTTTTTTGAAAAGCTAGCGACTATTTTTGACTACTTGCCAGATACGACAACTGTTATGCAGCTGGGTGATTTAGAGCACGCGGCAGATAACTTTTGGCACGATGTAAATGTACGCTATGAGAACCGCAGAGTTGACCCACTTCGTCCATTACTTGAACCCAATGCGCTTTATCAGCCTATTGAAGAGCTGTTTTCTAATTTAGGCAATTTTGCACGTATTCGTTTATCTCTTGCAAAGCTTGGTACTAAAGCGGGCAATAAAAACTTAAGCGTTAGCGAGCTGCCTGCTATTCGAATTGATCATAAGCAGCATGAACCTTATGCCGCGTTTATAAGTTATGTAGCAGAGCAAAAAAAGAAAAAAGGCCGCATATTACTCAGTGTTGAATCCGATGGTCGTCGCGAATCATTACTGAGCATTCTAAAACCAAGCGGTTTAAAATTTAAAGAATTTGAAACACTCGAACAATTTACAAAAAGCGCGAGTGATGTAGGTTTAATAGTAAGTCCGCTTGAACAAAGTGTTGTACTGGGTACTAAACCAAGCCTTTCTATTATTACCGAGCAAGAACTGCTTGGTATAAAAGTATCTCAGCGCAGACGCCGCAAGCACAAGTACGAAGCCAGCCAAGATGCGCTAATCCGTAATTTAGCAGAGCTCAAAGAAGGTCAACCTGTTGTGCATCTCGATCATGGTGTTGGCCGTTATCAGGGTTTGCAAACAATTGATGCTGCAGGTGTAGTTACTGAATTTGTAACGATTACTTACGCAAGTGAAGCTAAATTGTACGTGCCAGTATCTGCATTACATATGCTTAGTCGTTACTCTGGCGGTGAAGAAGCTAGCGCCCCGCTGCATAAGCTTGGCTCAGATGCATGGGAAAAAGCAAAAAAACGTGCGGCTGAAAAAGTTCGCGATGTAGCAGCAGAATTACTCGACATTTATGCACAGCGCCAAGCAAAACCCGGTAATAAATTTACTCTAGACGCCCCTGCATATCGCCAATTTAGCGATAGCTTCCCATTTGAAGAAACAGACGATCAGCGCAACGCCATAGAAGCCGTGTTAGGTGATATGCAATCAAAGCAAGCGATGGATCGCTTAGTGTGTGGTGACGTGGGCTTTGGTAAAACAGAAGTGGCCATGCGCGCTGCTTTTGTAGCGGTTAACGATGATAAGCAAGTGGCAATTTTAGTGCCTACCACCTTGCTAGCTCAACAACACTATGAAAACTTTAAAGACCGTTTTGCTGATTTTCCTATTGAAGTTGGTGTACTTTCGCGTTTTAACTCTACTAAAGAACAAAAAGACACGCTTGAGAAAATGGCCAACGGTAAGCTCGATATAGTTATTGGCACACATAAACTTATTCAACAAGACATTAAATTTAACGATTTAGGCTTGCTCATTGTTGATGAAGAACATCGCTTTGGTGTTCGCCAAAAAGAGAAAATTAAAGCACTGCGCGCCGATGTAGACATACTTACACTCACTGCAACGCCAATACCGCGTACACTTAATATGGCTATGAGTGGCATGCGTGATTTATCAATTATCGCGACCCCGCCTGCTAAACGTTTAGCGGTAAAAACCTTTGTGCGTCAACGCGATGTAGAACTAATACGCGAAGCGGTACTACGTGAAATTAAACGCGGTGGTCAAGTTTACTTTTTACATAACAATGTAGAAACTATTGAGCGTGTTGCACAAGAGATCAGTGAATGGGTGCCTGAAGCAAGCGTAACCTCAGCTCACGGTCAAATGCGCGAGCAAGAGCTTGAGCAAATAATGACTGACTTCTATCATCAAAAATACAACGTGTTGGTATGTACCACGATTATAGAAACCGGTATCGATGTACCTACAGCCAACACCATTATTATGGATAGAGCAGATAAACTCGGCCTTGCACAGTTACACCAATTACGTGGCCGAGTTGGCCGAAGCCATCATCAAGCGTATGCCTATTTACTCACAGGTGACCCAAAAGCACTTTCTAAAGATGCGAGTAAACGCTTACAAGCAATCGAATCGTTAGAAGATTTAGGCGCAGGTTTTGCCCTCGCAACACACGATTTAGAAATTCGTGGTGCGGGTGAGTTACTTGGCGACGATCAATCAGGTCAAATGCAAACTATCGGTTTTAGCTTGTACATGGAAATGCTCGAGCAAGCTGTAAATGCGCTACGTGAAGGAAAAGAGCCAACGCTTGAAAATCTACTTAAAAAACAAACCGAAGTAGATTTAAAACTGGCTGCACTATTACCTGATGATTACATACACGATGTTAATGCACGCCTAGGTATGTACAAGCGAGTTGCTAGTTGTGCTAACCTTGATGATATGGATGAACTACAGGTAGAACTTATAGACCGCTTTGGTTTACTGCCTGATGCCGCTAAAAACCTATTTAGCCTACAATTATTAAAAATGCAGGCAAGTAATTTAGGGATAACAAAAATTGAGGCAAATCCAAAAGGTGGTTACTTTGAGTTTAGCCAAGATACTAAGGTTAACCCTAGCTTCATCATTGGTTTGATACAAAGTGCGCCTAAGGTGTACAAAATGGATGGCGCAAATAAACTGCGCTTTGCAATTAGTGAAGCTAACGCTCGCGAACGCTTAAAAATGGTCACTGCAATGATTGCAGATTTCGAAAAAAAGGTTAGCCATTAATGTTGCTAAAAAAATCGCTAGTTATTTTATGCTGCTTGTTTAGCAGCACTGCATTTGCAGAACGCTGGTTTGAGGTTGAGGTGCTTGTATTTAAGCAGCGCCCTGCTCCATATTTGCAAGAAGATTTTACACTTAAGCACAAAGCTATTGAGGATAAAAACTCTCTAGATTTAATGACACCTCTTTATACAGAGCAAGCAATGCAAGCATGTATAGATGGTGATGAGCGTTTTCAAAAACGCTCTTTTACCGACTCATTAGTTAATTCAAACCCACAATCGGGTGTATGCGGTGACAGTACAAACTACCTACAAAGCTACGATGAGCTACCTATAACACCTCTAGCACCCGCTAAAGACGATATGCAGCAAACTTATTTATTAGCGCCAGAACAACTGCAATTTAAAGCGCAGTACCAACAGCTAGATCGCAAAGGATTAACACCTATTCTACATACTGGCTGGCGCTTTGAAGGCGCAAGTAAATCGCGTGCTCCAAGTATGCATTTAATAGCAGGTAAACACCTTAAAAGTGATTCCAACGTAACCCCTAGCTATTCAAATCCTGATTTTGTAAGTTTATTAAACTCACAACCTGAACTGTTTAACGACCCAAACCAATCAAAAGCAGAATGGGAACTAGATGGTTTATTTAAAATACACTTACGACATTATTTATACATTACAGCTAATTTTGATATTAGCCAAAAACTAGAAAATGGCGATATAGAGTCAGCCCGCTTTTCTCAGTTTAGACGTGTAATAAGTGGTGAAGTACATTACTTTGACCACCCACGAATGGGCATGATCGT
This sequence comes from Pseudoalteromonas sp. 31A1, assembly GCF_011378815.1. Classification (NCBI taxonomy): domain Bacteria; kingdom Pseudomonadati; phylum Pseudomonadota; class Gammaproteobacteria; order Alteromonadales; family Pseudoalteromonadaceae; genus Pseudoalteromonas; species Pseudoalteromonas sp. 31A1. The sequence goes on from NZ_WTKY01000015.1 coordinate 22,976, forward strand.
CCAAATCAGAAAATTCAAACATTAATACTAAGTAGGATATAACAATGAAAAAACTCCTTATCATCGCAGCTACACTAAGCCTTGCGGCTTGTTCTAAGGTAAGTCTTGAGAGTTACGAAAAAATCAAAGTAGGTATGGACAAGACTGAAGTTGAAACCATTTTGGGAAGTGCAGATAATTGTGTTGAAAAAACACTGCATACTAATTGTGTGTGGGGCGACGAAGCAAAAAATATCGAGATCACGCTAGTATCAAACAAAGTAACTTTATATAGTAAACATGGTTTAGCTAATAAATAAAATTAAAAAAGGGACTGATTTTATCAGTCCCTTTTTTAATTACTAAAATTCATTTTTTGGAGTAGATAAGCTCAATATTAACGATTTTACTACGATTTAACGTTATTTTATAGCGTTGGTAGAGTGTTTTATCTTCCTCAGTTAGCACAAGCACCATGTTAAGTTGATAGCGCCGTTCAACCGCCTGCTTAGAAATTTTATTACTATCTAAATGATATAACTTCCCTTCACCACGCTTTAAATAACGCGCAAATGGTGCAAGACTAAATTGCAGTGTTTGTTGCAGTGTATCGTAACCGGGTAAAAATTCTTTTGCACTAACACGTGTCTCACTTGCAAAGTGTAACCACTGCGCGGCTTGTTTATTTTGCTGACGACGCTTTGAAAAAATAGATCTAACTTCTTTAGGTATTTTTTTAAAGCGTGTGTATTCAAGCCAAATTAGCTGACTCGCTATTTTGTCTTTGGTAATACTATTTTTAAAACTAAATCGCCACTTAGGTCGCCCTTGTACAATAGCTCGCCAGATCATACGTGTAATGTCTTCTTTAAATATTTCACGTAGTCCGTAAATGACCCCCAAAATTAAAATAAGCGTCGCGGTGACTTCAGTAAACGTTGAGCGGGCATTAAGTATCACAACCATCACAAATGCCATGATAACAGCTGTTACAGTGCCTTTAACTAATCGTTTAAGGTAGCTGTTAAGAAAACGCGTTTGGCGCTGTAATATAACGCCATGCTCAATTAAACGTTGTAACAAGCGCATTTTATTTGTTATTCGATTTGCGTCTTGCATGGTGGTTTCAGAATTATAGTTTTTGTCTGCTCGGTACGTATTTTCGTTTTTACAAAACTGCAGTAAATCGTTACGCTCTTTTGCATAATCGCTACTACGTGGGCCTTCATCTAAAAGCTTTAAAAATGATTGCTCGACATGCCAACTTAAATAGTTGTCAGCATTGGTAAAAAATGGAAGTAGTTTTTCGTCATCTGGCGTGTAGCGACGCAGCTTTTTTAAAAGTCCTTCACTTTGTTCATATACTTCGTTAGCGCGTTTATAAAAGTCTTCTGCTTCATCAATTTTTAACGCGTCTTTAATGTCGGCATCAAGGGCTAAACGCACTTGGTAACAAAATAAATTAAGGTTTTGACGGTAATCTTGCTGCTCACCTTTGTTTTTACTAACAAAACGGCTTCGTACTAATGGCAAGTGTATATTGTTAGCATTGTAGGCTAAATGCGATTTAAAGTGGTTATTAAAGTAAGATTCTTCGGTAAGCGTTTGCGGATTAATCCCCATTTCATTAGGGATAGAAAAATACAGATCTATGCGCTGTTCAGAACGAGGAGTTAGCTCTGGTTCAATGACAAAAGATAAGTTTTCATCTTGTTTTAACAATCAGTTCTCCTTCTAAAATATCGTTTTAGTGTACTTGTCTCCTTTGTTTTGTTCAATAAAAAAGGCTCAGTAAATACTGAGCCTTAATACGATTAATGTGCTAGTTAAAACTTGTAGTTTACACTTGCAAAAACACGTGAACCAATTACATCATAAACTTCTGGAACAGTACCCATATCGTTACCACCTAATACTTTCTCAGGCTCTTTATCGAAAATGTTGTTCATGCCACCAGTAAATCGTAATGCATCATTCAAGTTGTAGCTCATTGAAATATCGTGGTAAATAACGTTGTCAGTACTAAAGTTTTCACCGTAGTAGTCACCATCCATTCCACGAAGGAATCTTGCGTTATAAAGGATATTTAATGAATCAGTTAGATCGTAATTAACTGAAAGGTTAGACTTTATTTTAGAGTAACCACCGATGTTGCCATCAATAGTACCTGTGTAATTAATGTCATCTTCTTCAAACTTAATTAAATAAGTTGTATCAAGGTTTATACGGTAGTTATCTGCAGAGTAGCTAATATTCCAATCAACACCTGACGTTTCTTGAGAACCTACGTTAGTTAGTGCTGAACTTAGGTTAGATAAGTCACCAGATTGTGTGATGTTTACTGATGAACATGATTCTGAGTCACCTGCAAAACAGCTATTCATTTCGTTTTGAACATCTAAGCGAGTAATCGCATTAGTAATATCAAACTTCCAGTAATCTAGAGTTGTTGATAAACCGTCAGCTACTTCCCAAACCATACCAAAAGTGAAAGAGCGACTTTCTTCGGCTTTAAGATCGTTATCACTTGTGTAGTTTACAAGTATTTGAGCATCTTGTTCGTTGCCCCATGGATCAGCTAGGTAATCGTACGAACCTGAGTTACCACCAAACAGTTCCGATACGTTTGGTGCTCTAAAGCCAGTAGCTAATACAGAACGAACCATAAACTCTTCAGTTACATTCCACGTTGCACCAAGTTTCCACGTTGTTTCGCCACCAAAGGTAGAGTAGTTATCGTAGCGAGCAGCACCTTCAAGGGTAACAGTCTCTAATACCGGCATAGATGTTTCAAAGTAGATAGACTGTACTGAGAAATCACCTTCAGTTGGATCTTGTTGTGCAGCTGTGCTCTCACCAAGCTGAGTAATTAGATCTGGTGTGTAGTAACCACTTTCAAAGCGGTTTTCTACACCGATTGCGTAACCAATATCACTTTCTGTTACTGCGCTATAACCAGCTGAAAGAATAAATTGCTCGTTACCACCTTCGTTTGACTCAGTATAAATTGAATCGTTAGATGTTAATAAGCTACGATCTAAAGAATCACCGCTGAACCAAAGAGCTTGGTTTGCATAAATGCTTTCTTCAACTCGACTTGCATTAATTGAGTTTTGAACTTTATCTTTTGAGTCATTACGGCCGTAAGTTGCACTTACATCCCAGCTTGCATCGTTATCTAATAAACCTTGTAATGCAACAGATACACGGTAAGTGTCAGTTTCTTGCTCATAAATACGAGGACCAGCATCAACCATTCTTCTTCTGTACTCTAAAGAGTCAACAAGATCGCCTGTATCTGCGTCACGGAAGCTATCTGTGTAAGTTGAATCCAAGCTAGAAGTACTTAAATCAATACTTGCTGGTTGTGGTGCAAGTTGTTGATTAGATTCACGACGTGTATACATCAAATCAACATTAAATGTAGTGTCTGAGTCTAGCTCTTTGTCAAAACTAGTAAATAAGCTGTATAGCTCATTCGGTGTTTGAGCATAGCTTGATGTTGTGAAGTCGTATGAAGTAGTTCTATCTGCAAAAACACCATTACCCTGGTAAGTTCTGCCGCCCAGTGTTCCTTCAGGGATAAATGAAGACTCGCCAGGCTCTACAAAACGACGATCCGACTGAATTACTTCACCACGGTTTGAGTATTGAGCACCAACAACTAAGTTGCCATCGGCAATATTCATTCCGTGTAATAAACTAACACCGTAGTTATTGCCATCACCTTTTGTAGTGCGGCTGCCTTCAACGTTTAACTCTGAACCTTCAAAATCTTTCTTTGTTATGATGTTAACAACACCAGCAATAGCATCAGAGCCATATACTGCAGACGCGCCGTCTTTTAAGATTTCGATAGATTTGATCATTGCTACAGGAATGGTATTTAAATCAACAGAAGAATCTGCGCCGGTACCTGAAGAAACCATACGACGACCGTTTAGGAGTACTAACGTACGTTGTGAACCCATACCACGTAAGTTTACTGTTGCTGAACCGCCAGAACCATTATTACTTGAAGCGCCTAAGCTAATACCAGCAGCTGATGGCTGAGTAGAAAGTATGTCAGCAACAGATGTGAAACCACTTTTTGCAATGAAGTCATCACCGATAACTGTGATTGGGCTTGCTGTTTCCATATCAGTACGGTTAATACGAGAGCCCGTCACCTGAATTTTTTCAATTGATGTAGCTGCTTCGTCAGCCGCTAAAACTTGCACACTTGAGAACATTGGTATTGCTGCAATTACAGCTAAGCCAAGAGTTGATTTTTTCATGAAAGAACCCTACTTGTTGAAGTTTACCTTTATTGGTAATGCTCACTTGTTATAAGAATAGTGAGTCAGATGGGCAACTTAGGCGCCTTTAACTGAACGAAAACTTAACGCCAGTGCGTTTTTTATCAACCAACAAAATAGAAAAACTCTTTTGGGGACATACGTTACAACTTGTTTCATTGTTAACTAATAAATACACTTAAATATCAATAGCATAAACAATTTAAGATACTTAAATAACACAGTTGAAACCAAACTGGTCAACTTTGTAATTCAATGTAACTAATCGAATCATGTACCAAATTCAGATAAATTAACAAGTTAATCACAGCAAATTATTAAAACCGCAAAACTAAATGTTAATTACTAACCGAATTTACCCATGTTTGGTGCTTAAATAGCTTTATTTGACTACTTTGCGGTTTTTTTGATTAGACTTTTTGTTCAGCCACAATTAAAACTGTGTCTTTATTGAATTAGTTTCATATTATAAAAACTTAATTGGCTACTTGATTCAAATAGCAGTTTTAGTGATCTTCTCGCTTGAATAATCGTATGGATAACAATGCAAATTGCTAATGGTAAATGGATTGCATGAAAGTTAGGTATTGAGCCTAATACGTTACATAAAAGGAGTAATTTAGTGTTTGTATTAAAGAGGTTGTATTATCTTTGACTGTTAGCTCTAAATTCCAGAGCATATTTTGCTCAGAACAAATGCCAACCATGGTATTACTCTGCCACAGGCCATCATGTTTTTTAAATTGCTGAGGAATGTAACCCATATACATAGTAATGCCTTTAAGCTTGGCACCTTCAATTGTAAGGTTTGTTGGCAAATCACTAAAAATAGTAAATGGAGTTTCGGGAGAAAGGGTTTTCTCGCTTAACCATACTTTAACATCATTTGAAAAAGTACAAGGCAAATTGGCTGTGCATGTGACATTTTCTAGAAACTTTTCATCTGTATTTTTGGAAAAATCACATGCTGTTAATAAAAAAAATATCGCCGTGAATAAACTTAATCTATATATAAGCATAACAATTTCGCACTAAAGAAAAACAAATACTAATAATCGCGACTGCAAATAACAAGTGCGAGTGTTACTATTAAGCCAAATTAGGCACAAACTGTATCAAAAAATAAACAACAAGCTCACAAACATTGATTGATGTCATAATTTTATGTAATTGACCTATCTTTTTTAGGCCAAAAAATTTATCATTTCACCCGCAAAAAATAAGGGTTTCTCAAGTTTTTTTTCTGAAGCTTTCATGTATTGAAAGTTTTAGATAACACGCCTGGGGAAAATAGTAGGCCCCACTTTTAAAGGTGGGTAATTCATTTCTAAACGCATTTATTGCAGCGGAAGCCAGAAAATGAGCCAAACAGTAGCATCACAAACTGAGTATAACTATAAGGTTGTACGCCAATTCGCTATTATGACAGTGATTTGGGGCATCGTTGGCATGAGTATTGGGGTTCTGATTGCTGCCCAATTAGCTTGGCCAGCACTTAACTTTGATACACCATGGTTAACTTACTCTCGACTACGTCCGTTACACACGAACGCAGTAATTTTCGCATTTGGTACTAGTGCACTTTTTGCGACGTCTTATTACGTCGTACAACGTACTTGTCAAACGCGTCTTTTCTCAGACAAACTCGCCGCCTTTTCTTTTTGGGGCTGGCAGCTCGTTATTGTATTAGCAGTAATAACGCTACCTTTAGGTATTACTAGCTCAAAAGAATATGCAGAACTTGAATGGCCAATCGATATTTTAATCGCTGTGGTTTGGATTGTTTACGCTGTTGTATTTTTTGGTACTTTAATTAAGCGTAAAGTGTCGCACATTTATGTTGCTAACTGGTTCTACGCTGGCTTTATTATTACTGTTGCAGTGCTTCATATTGTAAACAGCATGGCAGTGCCTGTGTCGTTAACTAAATCATACTCAATCTATGCAGGTGCGGTAGATGCGATGGTTCAGTGGTGGTATGGACATAACGCTGTAGGCTTCCTACTAACTGCTGGTTTCTTGGGTATGATGTATTACTTTGTACCAAAACAAGCAGGTCGCCCAGTGTATTCATACCGTTTATCGGTAGTTCACTTTTGGGCTTTAATTTCATTATATATCTGGGCTGGTCCTCATCACCTTCATTACACAGCGCTTCCTGATTGGACGCAAAGTTTAGGTATGGTTATGTCTATTATCCTATTCGTACCGTCTTGGGGTGGTATGATTAACGGTATTATGACGCTATCTGGCGCGTGGCATAAACTACGTACCGACCCAGTACTGCGTTTCTTAGTTGTTTCATTGTCTTTCTACGGTATGTCTACGTTTGAAGGTCCTATGATGGCAATTAAATCTGTAAATGCGTTATCTCACTACACAGATTGGACAATCGGCCACGTACACTCAGGTGCGCTAGGTTGGGTTGCTATGATTTCAATTGGTGCTATTTATCACTTGATCCCTGCATTATTCGCGCAAGGTCGTATGTATAGCGTTAAATTGGTTAATACCCACTTCTGGTTACACACTGTAGGTGTTGTTTTATACATCGTTGCAATGTGGATTTCAGGCGTAATGCAAGGTCTAATGTGGCGCGCAGTAAATGCTGACGGTACATTGATGTACAGCTTTGTGCAGTCTTTAGAAGCGTCGCATCCTTTCTATATCATGCGCTTTGTAGGCGGTGTATTCATCGTAACGGGTATGTTAGTTATGGCTTATAACGTTTACCGCACTATTTCAGCTGAGAAAGAATCTCTGAAACTAGACGCGCAAGCACAATTAGCATAACGGAGTGAGATGATGAGCAAAAAAAATTCACAAAACAAACATGAAATAGTAGAAAAGAACGTTGGCCTTATGGCTATCCTGACTGTTTTTGCTATTAGCTTTGGCGCGTTAGTTGAGATCACTCCGCTAATGTTTCAAGACGATACAACTAAACCAGTGGAGGGTTTACGCCCTCTTAACGCTTTAGAAATGGAAGGTCGTGATCTTTACGTGCGTGAAGGTTGTTCTAACTGTCACTCACAAATGATTCGTCCTTTTCGTGATGAAGTTGAGCGTTATGGTCACTACTCTGTAGCAGGCGAATCAGTATGGGATCATCCGTTTTTATGGGGTTCTAAACGTACTGGCCCTGACTTGGCTCGTGTTGGTAAGCGCTACTCGGACGATTGGCATTATGCTCACTTAGTTGATCCACGTGCTGTGGTTCCTGAGTCAAACATGCCAGGCTTTCCTTGGTTGGCAGAGAATACGGTTGATACAAGCCTTACTCTGAAAAAACTACAACTTTTCCGTGATACTTTTGCTATTAACCCAGAAAACCCAAAACATCCGGGTTTAGGTTATGGCGATGATGCAGAGCTTCAAGCAGATGTTGATAAAGTTAATGCTATGAATGATGGCAAAGGCGCAACAGAAATCCAAGCTCTCATCGCGTATTTACAGCAACTTGGTACCCACTTGAAGTAAAAAATTATGGATTACGGAACATACAGAGGTATTTTGACTCTGGTAATTTTAGTATTGTTTATTGTGATTGTTGCATGGGCATATAGCAAGCGAAGCAAAACTCGTTTTGACAGCGCCGCTAATGCCATTTTCGAAGATGAAAAAAAACATGACAACACACTCTCTAACGAGGAAAAGGAGTCTGAAAAATGACTAGCTTTTGGAGTATTTGGGTTATTGTATTAACCCTTGCATGCTTATGCATCATTTTTGGCCTGTTAGTTTGGAACTTAAAAAACTACGCTGGCGTAAAGGAAGGTGAAAGCTGTGGACATGAATTTGACGGCATTGAAGAGCTAAATAATCCACTACCAAAATGGTGGACTTACATGTTTTTCGCAACTTTTGCTTGGTCGGTATATTACCTTGCAGCTTTCCCAGGTTTAGGTAACTGGGAAGGTTTTGGTAAATGGACTAGTTCTAATCAAGGTATTACGTCTTTAGCTGAATCTAAAAAAGCAGTTGCAGAGGCAAAAGCGGATGGTCGCTTTGTAAAACTTGATAAAGAGTACGAAGCTGCAGAAGAGCGCTTTGGTCCTATTTTTAATAAACTTGCACAAGTACCCGTTTTAGATTTAGTTAATTCTAAATTTGAAGGTGATGCAGCGCAGCAAGTAGCACTTGATAATGATAATAAACATGAGCAAACAGATGGCCAAGTAGCCATTGAAATTGGTCAGCGTTTATTCTCACAAAACTGTGCGCAATGTCATGGCTCTGATGCACGTGGTGGTACTGGCTTCCCTAACCTAACTGATAAAGATTGGTTATATGGCGGAACACCTGACAAAATTAAAGAAACACTTCTTTATGGTCGTATTGCAGCAATGCCAGCTTGGGGTCCTGCTCTTGGCGAACAAGGCGTTAAAGAAATGACAGCACATGTGCTGAGCCTTTCTGGTCGTACTGTTAACCAAAAAGACGCAGACGCAGGTGCCGCTAAGTTTGCAATGTGTGCCGCATGTCATGGTGCTGACGGTAAAGGGTCGGTTGCACATAACCTACCATTTGGCGCGCCTAACCTGACTGATAACATTTGGTTATATGGTGGTTCTCAACGTGCTGTTGAAGAAACGCTTAACCACGGCCGTGCCGGTGTAATGCCTGCATGGAAAGACATTTTAGGTGAAGATAAGATTCACTTATTAACTGCCTATGTTTACAGTTTATCGCAAGATAAATAAGCACGCGGTTAATAAAATGTTTATAAATTAATTTATTTAATTCAATAGATTAATCCAGATCAAAAAAGCCTCCACTGTGAGGCTTTTTTTTAGTCTTTTACGTATAATTCCTATAAAATAACGCTTCCTAAACTTACTTTAGAGACACTATGCAACCTACTCCGTGGTATAAAAATTTTTGGCCTTGGTTTTTAATCTTTTTTCCGTTAGTTGCCATTATTGGCTGTATTAGCTTATTTATTACAGCAATAGGTAACGGCCCAGACATGGTTGTTGACGACTACTATAAAAAAGGTAAAGCAATAAACTTAGAACTGACTAAGTTTGAAAAAGCAAAGGCACTTTATTTACATGGCGAATTAAATGTAACCAACGACCGTGTAAGCTTTAAGTTTACAAAAGGCGACAGCAGTAACGTGCATGTATTAAAGCTCTCGTTTTATCATCGCACCATTAAAGCGCATGACTTTGAAGCAACACTTACTCCTAATGCCAATCAGGAATTTACTGCATTACTTAATGAGTATACACAAGGCGCCTACTCAGTATTTATTGAGCCAATAGATGGCAGTTGGAAAATGAAAGAAAATATAACGTTACCAACTGAACAAACCGTTTTAGTTACTCCTAATTATAAGTAGTAATAACTATGTCTAACTCTTGCTTTCATTGCCTTGAAAGTGTGCCAAACGGATTTAACGCAAACGTTATAATTGACGATATAGCTCAGCCAATGTGTTGCATTGGCTGCCAAGCTGTTGCACAAAATATTGTTGACCAAGGTATGACCGATTACTACAAATACCGCACCGTACGTGCCGGTAAAGTAGAACAGCTAGTACCTGAGCAACTCGCATTTATAAAAAGTTATGACAACGAAGATATTCAAGACGAATTTATAGCTACTAACGATAATATCTCAGAGGTATTACTGAGCGTTGAAGGTATAACCTGCGCTGCTTGTGCATGGCTTATCGAAAAACAACTTTTAAACTTAAATACTGTAAAACGGGTTGATGTAAATACATCCACCAACCGCGCGATGATCCTATGGGATAAAACCAACACTCCATTGAGTGAAGTTATTACTTCCCTAGCTAAAATTGGCTACAAAGCATACCCGTTTCAATCAGATGTTGAAGCTCAGCAAAAACAACAAACTGCCAAAGCCTATATTCGCCGCTTAGGTGTTGCTGGTTTAATGACCATGCAAGTTATGATGTTTGCATTTGCCATGTACTTTGGCATGTTCTCGGGTATGGATAGCAATTTTGAACAGTATTTTAGATGGATAAGTTTAATACTTGCATCTCCCGTTGTTTTATACAGCGCACTGCCCTTTCTGACCAATGCTATAAATGGCTTAAAAGCAAAACATCTCAATATGGATTTACCCGTATCACTGGCTATTTTTGGCGCATTCGGTGCAAGTTGTTACGCCACATTTATGCAAGTGGGCGAGGTCTATTTTGAATCTGTGTGTATGTTTACCTTTTTACTGTTATTAGGTAAATATCTTGAATTTAGAGCGCGTTTAAAAGCGAGCGAATTTACTGCCAACTTACAAAAACTACTGCCATTAACAGCGCGTACCATTAACGAAAGTGGCGAAGAGCTTATAATTGCAGCAAAAAAACTAAAACTTAATGACATCGTACTTATTAAAGCGGGTGAGACAATTCCTGCCGATGGCGAACTTATTAAAGGTAAAACCACGGTTGATGAGTCTATGATGACCGGTGAACATAAACCCGTAACTAAATTTATTGGTCACAATGTTTATGCCGGTTGCGTTAACCACGACGGCGTTATTGAAATAAAAATCAATAAAATTGGCCAAAATACACTTTTAAATCAAATTATACGCCTACAACACAACGCACTCACTAAGCGGCCTAAGCTGGTTGAAATTACTGATAAAGTAGCACAGTGGTTTATTGCGTGTTTACTCATATTTGCTTCGCTTACTGCTATTGGTTGGTACCAAATTGATCCTGAACACGCATTTTGGATCACTATTTCGGTTTTAGTTGCTACCTGCCCGTGTGCCCTGAGTTTAGCCATACCTACCGCGCTCACATGTGCAGTGGCAACGCTTACCCGCAAAGGCGTATTAATAAAACAAGCGCATGTGCTCGAAACGCTCTCACAAATTACTTTATTTGCATTTGATAAAACAGGCACACTTACGCAAGGTAAATTTAGCCTTGATGAAGTAGATATAATCGATAAACAGTATACAAAAGCTCAAGTGCTAGATATGGCAGCCATGCTAGAGCGTTATTCTGAGCACCCTATCGCCAGTGCATTTGATGAGTTTACGCCAGCTCACCGCAGTCTTAATAACGTTGAAGTACACCCAGGGCTGGGAATTAGCGCACAAGATGCAACTAATCATTACGCAATTGGTAAAAGTGGTTGGTTTAATAGCAAAAAATCGAATGCACAAGCGAGCTTGTATATAAATAAGCAAGTTGTTGCACGCTTTTACTTTGTTGATAAAGTAAAAAGCGATGCTAAAAAGCTTATAGACTCACTTCAATCGCAAAACTTAACGTGTCACATGTTAACCGGTGACGCGTCAGATGCTGGGCAAAAAGTATCAAAGCAACTTAAACTTGAAAGTGTGCAATTTGGATGTTCTCCACAAGATAAACAAACCGCCGTTGAGCAATGGTCTTCACAAAATGAAGTCGTTGCAATGGTAGGTGATGGTGTAAACGACAGCCCGGTATTTGCTAGTGCGCACTTATCTATTGCTATGGAAACCGGTGCAGACATATCAAAAAATAGCGCCGATGTAGTGCTTCTTAATAGCGATTTAGCCTCCATTGGTCACTTACTTAATGTAGCAAAACAAACCAGACGTATTATTAAGCAAAATCTTGCGCTGTCTTTATTGTATAATGCTTCAATATTACCACTGGCAGCGTTGGGCTTAGTTGCTCCTTGGATGGCTGTTATTGGCATGTCTGCCAGCTCAATTATTGTGATTAGTAATTCACTAAGGCTATTAAAGTTATGAGCATAATTTACATTTTGATCCCTATCGCCATTTTATTCGTCATTATTGCTATTGGTGTTTTCTTTTGGGCAGTGAAAAGCGAGCAGTTTTCGGATTTAAACAAGCAAGGTCACAGCATTTTGTTTGAAGACGACAAAGAGCAACATAACAAAAGTAATGATTGACCCTCTTTATACCAGCGCATTCTTAATGGGTCTAATAGGTAGCGGACATTGCATTGCTATGTGCGGTGGTATAGCAAGCTCATTACAACTGGCAAGTGATAAACGTAAAACATTTACCTATTCATTTGCTTATAATATTGGCCGTGCACTGAGCTACATGGCAGCAGGTGCGCTTGTTGCAGGAATTAGTAGCCAATTTGCACGGCAAAATACGTCTTTTTCTTTAGCCCTTTCATTCATTGCTGCTATTTTTATGCTCCTCGTTGGCGTGTATATAATGCGCTTAGGGCCCACTTTGCAATGGCTTGAAAAGGTTGGTAAAACCTTAGTGTGGCAGCATATTGTTAAGCTCAACAAATATTTAATGCCTATTAACTCCCCTTTTAAAGCCCTAGGTTACGGTGCTTTGTGGGGATGGCTGCCATGCGGACTTGTTTATTCAGCGCTTACATGGGCAATGACTAGCCCAAGTGCTTTAGATGGTGCTTTAGTGATGCTTTGTTTTGCTTTGGGTACTTTTCCGGCAATGATTACGTTAGGCGTTACTGCACAAAAACTAAATACTATTATTAACCATCCATGGACTCGTATTGTATTAGGCAGTGTTATAATTTGGTATGGTATCTACTTATTGATTATTGCAACTGACAAGCTGGTACATTAATCTCTTCGCAGTATTAACCTTTTATGGTTATTTTGCAGTCGTGTGTATAAAAATTTAAACGGATTAAATTATGGATTTCTCTCAAAGTCGCGCTAAAGGTAATTGTGCTATTAGCTGTAATAACTGCAGTATTAGTCAATTGTGTTTGCCATTTTCACTTAATGGCCAAGAAATGGATAAGCTTGACGAAATTATTGAGCGAAAAAAACCACTGCATAAAGGCGACTATCTATTTGAATCAGGCGCACCGCTGCAAGCTATTTATGCGGTACGCTCTGGCTCATTTAAATCATACACATTATCAGAGCAAGGCGATGAGCAAATTACTGGTTTTCATTTAGCAGGCGACTTAGTGGGTTTTGACGCTATAAGTAAAATGGCGCATCAAAGCTTTTCGCAAGCACTGGAAACGTCAATGGTATGCGAAATTCCATTTGACACGCTTGATGAACTTGCTGGTAAATTACCAAAACTTCGCCAACAAATAATGCGTTTAATGAGCAGCGAAATTACATACGATCAAGAAATGCTGTTATTACTTAATAAAAAATCAGCAGAAGAGCGCCTAGCTAGTTTTATTTATAACTTATCTGAGCGCTTTGGCGAGCGTGGTTTTTCACGTAAAGAATTTAGATTTACAATGACTCGCGGTGAAATAGGCAACTACCTAGGCCTAACTGTAGAAACGATTAGTCGTTTATTAAGTCGTTTTCAAAAAGCTGACTTAATTAAAGTAGAAGGTAAATTTATTACTATTTTAGATAATGATGCGTTAGCTAAAACTGCAGCAATAGTAAAACCTCGTCAAATTAAATAGTTTGATTTAGAACAACAATTTATATGCTACCCCTTTAACTGTTTTATATTTACGTTACACTAAATGTACACCCGTTATGTAAATGGAGTAGCATATGAACACTATTAAACGCATTATTGCGGTTATTGACCCCACCAAAGATGATCAACACGGTTTAGCACGTTCAATAGATTTAGCTAAAAAATCTGGCGCAAGTATTACCGCCTTTATGACGGTTTACGACTTCTCTTACGAAATGACAACTATGCTATCTGGCGATGAACGCGAAGCAATGCGCGATGCCGTACTAAAAGATCGCCAGCTATGGCTAAACGATTTAGTGTCCCCTTACAAAGATATAAATATTGAAACCCAAGTGGTTTGGCATAATCGTCCTTACGAAGCCATAATCGATACTGTCATTGATGAAAAGTACGATTTAGTAATTAAAGGCACACATCAACATGGTGCACTTAAATCAGTTATTTTTACCCCGACCGATTGGCACTTAGTACGCAAATGCCCAGCCCCGGTATTATTTGTAAAAGAAATGGCATGGCCAGCAAACGGTAATATTTTAGCTGCTGTAAATGCGGTTAGTGAAAACGAAGAACATGTAGCACTTAATAAACGCGTTATTAAAGACGCACAATATTTATGTGAACTTGCCAACGCAAAACTTAATTTAGTTAATGCCTACCCTGCAACTCCTATTAATATTGCCATCGAAATTCCTGAGTTTAACCCAGGACTTTATAACGAATCAGTTAAAAAGCATCATCATGAATCAACCAATGCACTTGCTGCAGAGTTTAATTTAAACCCAGAGCAATGTTTTATTGAAGAAGGCCTGCCAGAGGATGTAATCCCTGATGTAGCGAAGCGGTTAAATAGCGAATTAGTTGTTATTGGTACTGTAGGCCGCACGGGCTTAAGTGCCGCTCTTGTAGGTAATACAGCAGAGCATGTAATTGATAGCCTAGACTGTGATGTACTGGCACTCAAACCCGATGGTTACGTGAGCCCTATGGCAAAGGATTAATTTTAAGCTTTATGTGCAAGTTATAAGCGAGTTATTTTTACGTGTTAATAAGGCATGTTTAAATCAATTTTAATTACATCCTAAACTCGCATATTCAGGTGGTTTGGGTATAATACGCCCCTTTATTTTTAGCAAATAACTTTGCTGTATTGTTTTACTAGGGGGCGTAATTGTCACACTCAGATCAAGCTAAAGCTCAATTTAACTTAAATAAGCTGCAAAAGCGTTTACGTCGCCAAACTGGTCAAGCCGTTATGGACTTCAATATGATTGAAGAGGGTGACCGTATAATGGTATGTCTTTCTGGCGGCAAAGACAGCTACACAATGCTTGAAATGCTTCAACATTTAAAACGTGTAGCACCTATAAAGTTTGACCTAGTTGTTGTAAATCTTGATCAAAAACAACCTGATTTTCCTGAGCATGTTTTACCCCAGTATCTTGATAAATTAAATGTTGAATACAAAATTGTAGAAGAAGATACTTACAGTATTGTTACCGATATTATCCCTGAAGGTAAAACAACGTGTTCACTTTGCTCACGCTTACGTCGTGGTATTTTATACCGCACAGCAAAAGAGCTAGGCGCTACTAAAATAGCCCTTGGGCATCACCGTGACGACATGATTGAAACATTGTTTTTAAATATGTTTTACGGCGGAAAGCTAAAAAGTATGCCGGCTAAATTAATGAGTGATAACGGCGAGCATATGGTTATTCGCCCACTTGCATACTGTAAAGAAAGCGACATAAGCCAATACGCATTTGTACAAGGTTACCCTATCATTCCGTGTAACCTATGTGGCTCGCAAGAAAACTTACAGCGTAAACATACAAAAACAATGCTCGCTAAATGGGATGCGGAGCACCCAGGTCGTATTGAAAGCATTTTTACAGCAATGCAAAACATAGTGCCTTCACATTTAGCTGACGCCGACTTGTTTGATTTTAAAAACTTACAAACAGGTGAAGTAATTGATGGTGGCGATATAGCCCTTGATAAACCAGATATTCCTAAAGTGCCTGTTGCTAATGAGCTTGATGAACAAGAAGCGCCAAGTGTAGTTACTATAAATCTAAGCTAACAAATTTAAGGGGGTTGTATTTATGTACAACCCCCTTAAATTTACCAATTCAGCATTGCGTTCTATTTTTAACTCTCAGCTAAGCCTTGTAAAAATTCCAAACTTAACTTTTCTTGTGCATTAGCCTGATATGGTAATTGCTGCAAGCTATCGTACGAAAAATCGTTAATATCAAAATGACTTATTTCACTATTCCCAAAGCTGTTTCGCTCACCTGGGCTTGGCGACATTCTCTCAATAACAAAGTCGCTTAAGCGCATATCTGTAATGCCTTGTGGTAATACCGACCAGTGGGCTTTCAAATTAAGTGTTTGGCTTCCTTGTGCTAACCGCTCTTTAGATACTAAATGAGCAAGTGGTGTATCGCCACTGTATAAATTAGCCCTAACACGATACAAACCACTTTTTACTACCGCTATGTTAGCTGGCAAAATCATGTTTTCGTTTTGTGCATAAGCAGTTTCAAAACCTGTTAAAGTTGCACTAGGCGGCATATATTGAATTTGTGCAACTACGGGAACTTTTTTACCGGCAACATCACCCTCTACAAACACTTGTAAGCTACGAGGGTAATCTTCATCCTCTTCAAATGTTATAATTGCTTCACCGTCACGCGCATTGCCTGTATGGGTATTTAACACTTCTTTTGTATCTGTATTTGCAAGCTCAACGACCACTTTTCCAAGCCCTTGAGCGCTTATCTTTATTGTTATTTCTTCTGGGTATACAAAACGATATTGCTTAAGACTTAACGTTAAAGCATCGCCACTTTCATCAATAGGGCTCGATACCGGGTAGAATTGATTTGGCTTTAATCGATCTTCATCTAATGGACTCAATGGCTGAGAATAAGGAGGAAATTTAAGTGCACTTTCATATTGCATAACCACTTGCTGCGCTGCTTTTGTTAAGTCTTCATTAAACGCGATTTGTTTTTTTGATTGTGTTTTTTTTGCTGTAGGTACATCTATAGGGATCACTTTTACTGGCGATAAATCAGCTACGCTCGCACTGTGTTTAACCTGAGGTGTTATTGGCTCAGCAACTTTATGAGCATCATTTTTACCTGTAAACCATAGCGAGAATAAAATAGTGCTAATAATTAAAGCAACGACATAAAATTTTTTCATTTTTATATTTCAATCTTTTATAAGGCGTATAGTTTTTAACTACACGCCTTGTATGTTATGGAATCACATTATAAATAAGTGCTGATGCGCTTAAATTATTTGAATCCTTAATATAACGATATTGTTTTTTCCAAAACCAACTACCTGTAGTTTTATCAAACGTATTAAAACCTACAGTGTCACCTTCCACATTTACGTTATTCATGGCTATTGTTACATTACCTTTTCGCTGCGCGTTATGTATTTCGTTATGGCTATAACTGTCACTCATCATCATTGGATAATGGTTTGGCATAAAGCTACTTACTGCATCACCTTGCGATTTTAAATGGCCATTTGTATCAATACTGCTGCTACAACTTCCAAACGAGCCAGCCGAACTGGCACCACATGAAGAGTGCGATGCAACAACCGAATCATCATTGCCTTTTAAAAAACCACCCGTTAAACCCAAATATGCATTTCCATCGGCAACAAAGCGTAAACGTGGCGTACGTGCATCTGGGAATGGTGAAATTTTACGTGCATTGTTTACTTTTAAATCGTGTAATACACCAACAGCTTCGGTTACATCACTTCCTAGCCACCATTTGAGTGCAGCATCGACCGCAAAGTTCCATGATGCGCCAGTTAAAGCACTAACAGCTACGTCAGCCAGCTCACTTCCACCACCCGCGCCTGCTAAATCAAACGTAGCAACAATATTAAGCGGCTCTAAGCCTTCGTTTTCTAACCAGTTTTCTTGATTATCAATAATATGGCGTGCAACTAAGTCTCCTGTTGAATGTGTTACAAATACACAGCCATCACTGCATAAATTAGAGCGTGAAATTTGCTTTAGCTTTGGCCACACCCAATCGGTAGCAATTTTACCTTCAATACGTTCATAAGCAGGCCAATCAATTCGCTCATCTGCACGATTATTCCAGTACGATTGCCAATATGTTTCACCATCATTGATTACATCACTACCCGACTTATTTGTTATTTGCGAAGTTTGTAACCCATGAATTAATATAATTTTGTAGTCTTTACTCGCTGCAGAAAAGCTCATTAACATAGCTAACCCCGCACCAATTAGGTGGCTTGGCTTAATTAATTTGTGTGTGCGCTTTGTGTTGTTCATACAATTCCTTAATGTTGTGTACTTAATATTTTATTATCATTTAAGGTATTCATGTTGGTTTACATAAGCTTGTCAGCTTAGGTGTTCACTAGGGTCTGTTGTTCTTTGCGGATTAAAATTTGTTCAAACTAGAGGCTATTTAATCACGGCGCGAGATTTGTAACCTAGTGGGCTCGGTAACTGCTCCTGCGTTACTCTACTGGCTTACATCCATGTAAGAATAAGTAAAACCCGAGCAACAAAGAGTAAATAGCCTCTAGGAAGTACCCTTTGGGCAGCGTCTGTTTGGCATTAATGCTACGTTATCGCCTATTTATGGGGAACAACCACACTACTTAGGCTCTGCCTTGCCTAAATACCAAACAGACTGCTGCAAATTTAACCTTGAAAGATCAACAGACTCTAGTATTAGGAACAACGAACAAAAATGCAACAACTTATTATCATTTAGGGAAGAGAAGAAACTTATTTCATACTGATTAATGAGTTAATAGACGTATAGTTGTTATATTTGAAATTATTAGATGGGTTTCAAGGGGTATATTGAGGGTAGTAAGATTAAAGCGGATACCATTGAAAGTGCCCGCTTTAGAATAAGGACGAAGCTAATCTAACCGTTAGCTTTAAGTTCACTGGTAAATTGCCCAATCGCATTTACAACTTCTTGTGCACCTTGTTGGATCTCTTGCATCACTTCACCAGATTCTTTAGATAACGCCAAGCCTTGCTCTGCCTTCTCTTTACCTTTTTCTATTACAGCCACCGTATTTTGGGTTTGTGATTGGTTGCGCTGTACAACTTCTACAATTTCTTCTGTTGCTTTTGAGGTACGCGATGCAAGCAATCGCACTTCATCTGCAACCACAGCAAAGCCTCGCCCCTGCTCGCCAGCTCTTGCCGCTTCAATTGCGGCATTTAATGCTAATAAATTTGTTTGCTCAGCAATACTACTAATGCTTTGTACAATACTCGATATTTGTTGCGACTGCTGATCAAGCGCTGAAATTTCATTTGCAGCTTGCTCCATGTTAATAGCCAGCTCAGTCATTACTGCGACTGTATCTTGTATAACGCTCGCGCCTTGCTCTGCTTTTTTATCAGTTTGGGTTGAGGTGCTATAAGCAATTTCGGCAGCTTGTGATATCGCAATTTCTTGATTTACTTGATCAGTGATAACAGTTGCAAACTTCATCACTTTATAAAGCTCATTCGCGTCATTTGAGATTGGGTTATATGACGCTTCTAGCCAAACAATGTTGCCATGTTTATCTACACGCTTAAAACGCTCAGCAATAAACTTACCTTCTCTTAATTTAGCCCAAAATTGCAGATACTCTTGGGAGTTATACTCTGAAGCCTCACAAAACGTACGGTGATGTTTACCTAGTATTTCACTTTCTTGATAACCCATTGCAGCTAAAAACTGATCATTTGCTTTTAAGACATGGCCCTCTAAATCAAATTCAATTACCGCCATAGAGCGATATATCGCTTTAATAGTATCGCTTTGCTCGCGAGAAGCCGTAATTGTTTTTGTAAGTACACTTCCGAATATAGAAAAATAGAGCAACTGATCTTGCTCCCCTTTTACTGGATGTACTATTAAACGTAACCATTCAGCTTTACCATCGCTGCGCATAACTTGCAATGCACCGCCCCAATGCCCTTCTTTTTTAATAGCTTGCTGTAGGCTTTTAAATTCTGAAGATTGACGAGACGAATCTGTAATAAAATCGTCAAAAGAATTATTAGTTAGATCATCTTCACTGTAGCCTAGGTTTTCTAAAAACTTATCATTGGCGTGCGAAATTCGGCCATCATAAAGAATGTTTAGTACTAACATCTCTCGGTAAAGCCCTTCCCATACTTGTTGTAATGGGTAAAGTTCAGCTTTTAGAGAAGCTATTTCGTTTTGTTTATTTTTAGAAAAAAACATTAATATCCCTACTAATACATTCGATATGAAATGAAATTAATTTTATTATAGAAGATATTATTTATAACGCGATAAATAATAAGAGCTTTAATTACTAGATTCAGAAAGTTTTAAAATAGCCAATACATAAACACTGGTATCTGCAAATATTTGGATACATCAATAAAATAACTTCTATGTCCCAGCAGAACCTTTAATTCTCAAACTTTAATCTTTCATACAATCCAGACGCTCTCGATACGCTTTTATTCATTGCTAATTGCAGCACTTTTTTATCAGCCACCAGCTCAAAGGTGTTTTTAGCACGGGTTATTCCCGTATACACTAATTGCCTGTTGATACCCATGCGCGCTTGTTTTAGCGGTGGCAGTACCATGGCTGTGTAGCTAAACTCTGAACCTTGTGATTTATGAATAGTCATTACATAGACTTTATCGTGCGCAGGGAGTCGTGCTGGCGAAAATGCTCGTTGATTACCTTGCTCATCAATAAATATGGCTTTGAGTTGATTACTTTCATCGGGCATTAAAATACCAATATCACCGTTAAATAACTTAAGTTGATAATCGTTTTGGCTCACCATAATAGGCATACCCGTGTAGTGGTGAGTATTAGGACTTACGGTAATTAAACCTTGCTGTTGCAACACGCGCTCTATTCGTTGATTTAAGCTATGCACGCCGTAATCGCCCTCTCGTACCGCAGCTAAAAGCTGATAACTAGCAAAAGCAGCATGCACCTGTGCAACACTTGCACCTTGAGCCATTAAGTTAAGGTACTTTGCATAATGACTTCCTGCACTTTTAACGAGCTTTTCAATTGGTTTTGCTACAAAGTCGTAATCTAAAATTACATCGTTAAAGCGCCCTTCACTACTTTCTTGCTCTACGTAATTTAAAATACCGGTGTTATTGGTGTTTACCGCAAGTGCGAGTTGACCAATGCCGCTTTGTGCATCAAATCGATAACTGTGTTGTAAAAAGGCAATGCAATCTGCGAGTTTAAATTCACTCACGCTTTGCGCTACGAGCTTAGGCTCATTATTAAAACATAAGCTATTTAGCTCATCACAACGTGCTTGCGAGTAGCTTGGCGTTTGCCCAAGTGTTAAACCTTGGCATAAATCGCTCATTACGCTGCCGGTATCTACCGAGGCAAGCTGATCTTTGTCACCTAGGAGTATTAATCGCGCGTGCGCGGGCAGTGCTTCTATTAATTTAGCCATCAGCGATAAATCGACCATACTGGCTTCATCAATAATTAGTACATCTAAATGCAGCGGATTGCTTTTGTTATGCCTAAATTTATTAGTAAACGGTTTTACACCCAATAAGCGATGAATAGTTTGAGCGCTTTGCGGGATCAGCGTTTTTATATCATCAGGGATCGTTGTGAGCTTATTTTTGGCACCTAAAATAGATTCACTTAAACGTGCAGCGGCTTTACCTGTAGGGGCCACCAGCTTAATACTAAGGGGTGCTGTTTCATAAAGTGACTGCAAAATAGCCAGCAACTTAGTCACTGTGGTAGTTTTACCTGTACCTGGGCCACCCGTGATCACACTAAAGCCTTTGGTGGCCGCAATCGCACACGCCACTTTTTGCCAATCAGTCTCAATTGTTGAATCAGCAGGAAAATAGGTATTTAAAAGTTCAGCCAATACTTCATTATTAATATTGAGCTTTCGCTCGCTCATGCTTAATAATCTATCCGCGAGTGTTTGCTCATAACCGGCAAGGCGCGCAAAATAAAGTCGCTCGTTAAATAATTGTAGTGGTTTACTCTCGCCTACGCTTTCATGGTTTTGCAAATAACTAAGCGCTGTGTGTACATTAAAATTATCACTAAACGGGCTTAGCGCACTGGGTACATTTCCATCGAGTTTATTAAAGTCGCTTTTGCGCAAGTTAAAAGGATTATTCCAATCAACTTCATTTAAGGTTAGGCAGCTATGTTGGCTTTGCTGCGATAAGCACAGCAATAAAATAATATAAAACAGTTCATTGTGAGTTTTCTCAATGTCATTAGCACACAGTAATTCTGCGAGTTTAACATCAACTACACGCAGTCGATTTTGCACTAATAAATACTCAAGTAGCGGGACTTCGATAATCGTATTATTTAACACAATGTCCTCTAATGGGGCATCTTGTGCTACATTTTTTGAAGTAAGAGGCTCTGCGGCTTCATTATTAAGTGTCTCGTCTATATCGTCAAACAAGCCAGGTTGCTCATTTAAATCGCTCATAGCATGGCTCCTTGGCTAAATAAGCCATCTAAAATAATCACTTGTTCTTCAGTTAGCTTTTTAAAGTACACGCCCTGCCCTGTCGGCATTCCACGTAAAAACGTGTAATACACGCCGCCTAAATGGGTTTCTATCGAGTAATCAGCTATACGTTGTTTTAATAAACGATGCAGCGCTACCGTGTAGATTAAATACTGTAAATGATACTGATGACTGCTCATTGCTTGCTCAAGCATATCGCCTTCGTAATCAGCTGGCGTACTGCCTAAGTAATTAGACTTATAATCTAAAATATAATATTTGCCTTGGTAGCAAAATATTAAATCGACAAAGCCTTTTAACAAGCCTTTTACTTGTGAAAATTCAAGCTTACTTTGCGTAAAGCCAAAATGTTTAACCAGCATTTCGTTTAGCTTAGGTGCGCTTAAGCTCTCAAGTGGTAAATTAAACTCCATTTCGACTAGGCAGTCGCTTGGTGTAAGCACACCTAATGAAAGAAGGCTGTTTTCTAGAGAGCTTTTATCTAGGGGGCACGCAAGAACATCAAGCACCCATTTTTCAGCCACTTCTCGCCATTGCTCACCTATGTGGTATTTTTCAAGGCTGCGCTTAACTACCTCAGATAAGTTTTGCTCGGAATTAGTTGGGTGAACTATTGGGCTAATAAAATCTATTTGTTCAAATATTTCGTGTAAACAGCTACCCGGCTTTGGCCCTTTAGGAAAACTATAAGGTGATGGCAGTTCATCCTCTTGCACTGCAAACTCGTCTTTTTCGTGATCTTCATCACTTCGCCCTGGGGCTAATTGGTCGCTATGCTTTTTAAAGCTTAACGCACTAAAGCTGGTTGCTCGCCAGTTACGCTCAATATTTGCCGTTACTCTATTGACACTTAATGTTTGCTGCGCAATTTCACTATTACTAAAACAAAGCGTGCCTTGCTCTAATAACGTTTGCGAGGTAAATTGCTGATAGCTCATCGCGCTATTAGCGTCGCAAAACTCACTTAAATGCGTGCGCCATGTTTGGCTACTGGCAAGCTCAAGCCCTGCAAATAAAACATGCCCTAGTGCACTACTTTGCATTGCTAAGCGGCTACTTTGCCCTTGCCCAATGTTATAAACACCAAGCGCACAAAAATGCACAGCGCGAGTAAGTGCTACATACAGCAGGCGTAAATCTTCAGCTAAGCGCTCTTGCTCTGCTTTTTGCAGTGCATCTTCGTCTTTACTTAAATCGTAAACTAGCTTGCCGTTATTGTGATAAAGCGCTTCTTTTGTTTCGCGATAGCCACTAGCAAACGGCATAAATACCAGTGGGTATTCAAGCCCCTTTGAGGCATGCATAGTGACAATTTTTACTAAGTTGGCGTCACTTTCTAGGCGCACTTGTACTGTTTCGCCATCTTGTTGGCTTACCTTTTGTGCAAACCATCGCAGTAAACGCAGCGTGCCTTCAAGCTCTATTTGTTTTTGCTGAAGTATTTCGCCCAAATGCCTAAAGTCCGTCAGCCAACGCTCAACGTTATATCCCAATCCTTGCCATTTAGCGCTAAGCTGGTTATGGCTCATTAAGCGCTCAAGCATTGCCATAGCGCCTTGCTTGTTCCAAATGTGGCTAAGTTGTGCAAAAAAGTTTAAGTAGTCTTGCCATTTATTTTCATCATCGGCAAGTGCGTGTATTTCGTTATAACTTAAACAAAATAATGGACCAGCTAAAACACCGCGCAGCAGTGACTCGTCATATTGACCATGCAGCGCCGTTAAAAAGTTAAGTAGGTGATGGCTAAGCTCTTGGCTAAAAACGCTCTCGCGCGATAAGTACACGCTGGAAATTTTGGCTTCGCTAAGCGCTTTTTTCATTATTTGTGCTTCAACACGGTCGCGCACTAATATACAAATATCGGCAGCGCTTACAGGGTTACTGCCAATGCACGCGTCCCCCTGTTTAGCTTTTTCAAGCAGGGTCACTATTTTATTAGCAAAGTGAGTGGCTAAATGCGCTTGCCCTACACCTTTGTTAGTTGGTTTGTTCTTTTCATCGGCGGCTTCATCTACAAATACATTAAATTCGAATGCGGTAGCGGGTTTGCCATCAATTAAAAAAGAGTCATCCGCTTTTTTGCCTTTAGCAGCTACTGCGTTAAAGGGTATAGCGTCGTTATAAATAAAGCTGTTAGCGTGTTTGCCAAATAAACTATTAACGCTATTTACTATATCGGTGCTTGAGCGAAAGTTAGTACCCAGCGTAAATTGCTGATCAATCTGCACTGCCTCTTTTGCGCCAATATACGTAAAAATATCCGCGCCCCTAAAGCCATAAATAGCCTGTTTGGGGTCGCCTATCATGGCAAGCGTGGTATTTTGTTGCCCATAAATTTTACTAAAAATACCGTACTGAATCGGATCGGTATCTTGGAATTCATCAATCATGGCAACCGGAAACAACTGCGCAATTTTTTGCGCCAGTACGTCGCCTTGCTCGTTATTAAGCGCACTGTGTAAATTAGTCAATAAGTCATCTGGGGTGATAACGCTTTGCTCTTGTTTACGCTTAACTATTGCGGCTTTTACCCAGCGTGCTGCATGTTGTACAACCGCTATTTTGAGCCCTTGGTTTATGGTGTTATTAAGTGCGGCAAGCTCGTCAAACTGACTCAGTAATGGATGCACAAATAATGGCTGATTTTTTTTATAATTGCCTGCATCGCTTAGGTTTTCTGTACTCCACACTTCAAACGAATACTTGCTAGTGCCAAATTCAAAAAACAAATCGCCGCCTAAACAAAATGTCTCAAGCGCACTAAGGCTGCCTTTTCGTGCTGGCGTTTTAGACCCGCTTAAACCCGAGCCTTTAATAGCACCTATAAACTCTTGCTCTAATACCGCTTTTTTAAATGCGGGTACACAGGTTATGTACTCGTCGCGGGCTTTCCACACATCGTCTAATTTTATTTGTGGTGTAATGTGCGCATTGGCTTTATTTAAAATGCTCGCCACTTGAGCGAATAAAGCCTCTGGTGCGGCAAATACATCTAAAATAGCATCGGTGCGTTCTTTGTTTAGTGGGTATACAAATGCGCGCCAAAAATCTTTAATGGTTTCGAGTAATATGTCGCGCTCATCTAAAATAAATTCGAGATTAAACGCCACACCCGACTCAAACGCATGTTGTTTTAGCATTCGCTGACAAAAGCCATGAATGGTAAAAATAGCGGCTTCGTCCATTGATTTAGCAGCTGCATCGAGTAAATCAAACGCGCGGTGCTTATCATCAATTTTGGCAATTACGCCTTCAATGAGTTCGTCATTTGGGTCTTGCCCAAGCAATGCGTCGCGTGCAGCAATAATTCGGCTGCGTACGCGGTCTTTAATTTCTTGGGTGGCAGCGTCGGTAAAGGTTACTACCAAAATTTGCTCAACACTGAGCGGCGTATTTAACTCACCTTCTATTTGCATGCCTAGTAAGTAACGTAAATACAGCCCCGTAATTGTATAAGTTTTGCCGGTACCCGCACTGGCTTCTATTAAACTTTGACCAATGAGCGGCATAGTAAGAGGATTAAGTGCTTGCATGGTCACTCTCCTTTGCATGTTCAAATAAAGGTGTGAGCAATTTATCACTCCATTTTATAAATTCTTCTTGGCAGTCGTTTAGCGATTGCACCGTTAAGCGAATATACGGATTTTCGCCCTCGCCTCGCCCTATGTATTGCGGGCTAAATTTGCTCATTGCTTTTGTTATATCGCCGCCGCTTTTAACGTACTCATAACCACTTACCGGAAAAAACGGCACAGGCTCTGCGCGCAGCGCTTTGTATAACTCAAACCAATCGGCTAATAGTGCATCGGCATCGGCTTTGCTTATGGGCGCAAAGGTAATTTGCTTATCAAGCCCAAGTAACAATGTTTCTACGTGATGCTCCATACTTTGCGCTGCAAGGTGATAAATAAAGCCTTTAATTAAATCTTTCGCTTTAATACTCGCGCTGCGATAAAACACTTGTTTTTGCAAATAAACATGATTGAGCCATCCCTCTATTTTAGTGCCTTCAATGGTAAGCAAAACTTCTATTGGCTCACTTTTTCCGCCTTTAATGTGCTCTTTTACTTGCCCTGCAAGCGCGTCAACTCGGTGCTCCATACTCTCAAATATGAGGCTGCCGACATTGGCTTGAGGTAACTCACCTCGCTGCAGTATTTGCTCGGTACTCAGTGGTTGCTCGTTTATATTGGCTTTAAGTATTTCATCAAGGTAAAAATAACGGCGCAGCGCATCTAAACTAAATGGCTCTTCGTCTTTTGCTACTTCGTTAAATTGTGGCAGGCGTAAACCTAATGTTTGTTGATAAAAGCTCTCTTGTGCGCTGCACACACTTCTAATAAACACATCAAGATCTAGCTGCTCTGGCACAACAACATCAAGCGCAGTAACCGGTTGTGGTTTAATTGATTCACTTGGTAGCCAAATTGGATTGTAACTGTGGTTGCTCAGCGCGCTATTGGCTTGCTCATCGGCTAAATAATAATGGCTATTAAAGGGCTGTAAATGCTGCTGGTTGATTAAACATGCGGGCAGTGTTTTTTCGCTTTCTTCGCTTAATACAAAGCTGCGCCCTATGTATTCTAAAAGCTCGCTTACAAGGGTTGATGGCATGCGCGGTTGGTTATCAAAACACGAGCGACCAATGTAACTCATGTATAAGTTGTCGCGGGCACTCAATAGCGCCTCTAAAAATAAATAACGGTCATCTAATTTACGTGATCGGTCACCTTTTTGCTTTTTAGAATACGGCACCAAGTCAAAACCAATAGGCTGTACGTTACGCGGATAGTCGGCATCGTTTAAGCCAAGCATACATACCACTTTAAATGGTACGGCGCGCATGGGCATAAGCGTACAAAAGTTTACTTGCCCGACCAAAAACCGCTGCCCTACACCTTTTTCTTGAATGCCTTGCTTAATTAAATAACTTACAATACGCTGCGAAACCGCCTTGCTGTAATCGCCGTTGTCGTGGTGCTTTTGTAACTCTTCGAGCACGTTTTGAAGTACTAATAAATCCCAGCTGTCGTCACTTTCACTTTCGTATATGGCGTTTAATAGCTCGCTTAAAATATGCGCTTTATTAGTGAGCGTGTCATCAGGCGTTAGCTGCTCTTTAAAGCTTTGCAGTACATCAATAAAGTGCACGAGCTTATTGAGTGTATCAAGCGCCATGCCTTCTACTTCGTCAGCGCTGTAAATACCGTTAAACGGGCATTGTTCGTCGCGCATAGCAATACCAAGCAGTAAACGGTTAAGCCCATGTTGCCAGGTATTTAAATCGATAGCGGGTAAATCAAAGCTTCTTTTATGCGCTGCGTTTATACCCCATTTAACCCCAACACGTTCAAGCCAGTATTGAATTTGCTCGTATTCGTGTGCTTCAAGCCCAAATTTTTCGGCTATTTGCGTCACTTGTAATAAATCGAGAATATCCGACACACCAAAGCGCGAAAACGGTAAGTTAGCTAAACTCGCAAATGAACTAAGGACAGGCTTTTCTTGCTCTATGGCTAAATCGGCCAATGCGTAAGGAATAAAGCGGCTGCCTTGTGCCCCGCCAAATACGGCTTCAATATAAGGGCTGTAAGTGCCTACATCGGGCATCATGACAATTATGTCTTTGGGGGTAAGCGTTGGGTTTTGATTAAACAAGTTAAGTAAGTAGTCGTGCAAGCGCTCAACTTCTCTGAGCGGTGTATGGCAATCGCTGAGCGTAATACTGGTGTCGGTTGCGCTGATTGGTAATTTACCTTCGTCATTTATAAACCACTCTTTGTTATCGGTCAGTGATTCGCCTTTAAACGCAAGCTGATAAATCTCGCTTTGTACTTGCCCTAGTAAGGTGTCGTCAAACACATCAATAAAACCATCAATCCAACGGGCATCTAACTGTACAAGTTGTTCAAAATAGTCGCGACCTAATTTACCCCACGACGATAACAACGGATTACCTATAAAGTAGTATTCTTCATCTGGGTTGGTTTGTTTTTTTTGTTGCGCTTCCACCAGCGGCATTTTGGCGTATTTAGCGCTTATTTTAGCTGCTGTTTTTTCATCTATAATATCGCCCCAGTAATGCTCACTCGGGTTAAAAAAGAATAATATAACCTCAGTTTTTTTACTCAGCGCTTCAAACACCTCTAGCTGGGAACTGGCAATCGCCGATATACCAAATAAGCTAATGCGTTGTGGCAGTAAGCTATTATCCATCGTCTCAAGGGCTGCAAGTAGCTGCCCTTGCATGTTAGCGCGATGAAATTGGCTTTGCCCAAGATCCTGACTTAGCTTTACAATGCGTCGCCATAAGTCAGGTTGCCATGGGGCAATGGTTACATCTACGTCATCAAGCTCATCTTTGCCACTATCCCATGTGGCTATCCAGTGCGGTCGGTACATTAAATATTGGTCGTACACATCGGCTATTTTTTCGCACAGCGCAAAGGTTTTTTGCCCGTCGATATCGCCTTCTAAATAGGTTTTTAGCGGCAAATATAATGGCTCGTCAATACAGGTTGGTAAAATTGCGAACAGCTTCCAAGCAAGGTTGGGCTTATTAAATGCCGACTCTTTAGGGACATTTGGCAGTAATTGCTGATACAACTGCCAAATAAAGCTCGACGGCAGCGGAAAATCTACCTGCGCTGCAACCCCTAAGTTTTCGCTCAAACCTATTTTTAACCACTGCGACATACCCGGCGATTGCACTAGCACTACTTCTTTGTCGAACGGGCTTTGCAATGGGTTTACTTTTAACAGCTGGTGGAACTGCGCTTGCAGGGCTTCCATCCGGTTTGATTGAATAATATTTAGCATATAACACTGACCTTGCTTGAGATAAAACCAGTGTAAGATATTTTCAATATTAGGGGTAGCGCAAACGGGTAATTGGCTTTAATAAATCAGAGAGTTAAGAACTAACTTACAGATTTTATACGCACAGCATCTATTTTATATACTCTGCGTAGTAGTGAGTTTATTTATAAGGGCTAATACTTGATAAACTAAAGTCACTTTGCATTATTACTTCGCCATCAATGCCTTTTAATTTAAGTGAAATAGTGGGGTCAATTTGCTGCCAGTCTATGCTTAAATCACCATAATTTACGTTATGAGTAAAATTCCCTACTCGGTGTTTGTTAGGGCTTACATCTTTCCACTTTTCAGTTAAGCCAGAGCTGGTCATCTCAATTAATGGGTAATCAAGGTTTTGCTGATACTTTGATATTTCACCCCAGTGCGTATCGCCGCTGATGATCACTACCCCATTTACCTTATGCTTTTTAATCAATGCAAATAAACGGTTTCTATCTTCAGGAAAGTTTGCCCATGACTCCCAACCTGTAAAATCGGGTAAAAGCTGTAAGCTTGAGGCAATCAATTTTATTGCAGCAGGCTTTTTAAGCTCTTGTTCAAGCCATTGCCACTGGGCTTCACCTAGCATTGATGCGCCCTTTACTTCACTAGGACTATATGGGCCTTGGTTATTTAACTTACGCTTAGTGTCGTATTCAAGCTCGCTTACATGGTTTAGCGCATCACGGTTCCAACGTAAATCAGGCATTATTATTTGTATGGTTTGCTCATTTTCCCCATACATGTACGAGGTATAAATTCCATCAGGACGAGTGCGACGTGCTGAGTTTGCAGGTTCATCCCAAAAATTAAGCATAATTTGGCGTGATTGCTCTTTATGCGGATACTCTTTACCTGCATCGTTTTGGCCATAATCGTGGTCATCCCACATGGCAATGATAGGCGTTTGCGCTTTCAAGATTTTAAAACCCGCCTTTGCCCCTAAACGTTGGTATTTATCGGCAAGTATATCCATATCGTTGGTATCGCCGTAAATATTGTCACCCAAAAATATAAACAAATCCCCCTGCTCTTTGTTAATTGTATTAAATATGGGTATGTTTTTATCTTGATGCCCACACGAACCAAACAGGATTTTAGATGGCGCGGCAGTAACACTTGCGCTAATAACCAAACTCAGCGCCAAGGCAGATAGGGTTAATGGTTTTAATAGGTTCTTCATTTTAAAATCTCGCTAATAGCTGGCGCCATATTTGAATTTATTTCATTTGGATTCTGCCCAAGAGCCTTTAAAACGGTCGCTGCTATTTGTACTTGTTTAAGCTCATTTTCAGTTTTAATTAAGCCCCGTCCTTTTATTGCGGGGCCGATGGCTGCAAGCCAAATATGTTCAGAGCCGACAATTCCTTCTGGGTAGGTATTTTCACCTAACTCTAGCTCAGCAAGTGCACGTTTAGAGCTGTGATGTTGCCAATCATTGGCATTATTGCCACGGCCGTGATCAGTAGTAATAATTAGTGTGGTGTTATTTTTATAACCCGCTGTAGTTTGAATAGTTGCCCATAAGTCTTTTATAAAAGCGTCACTTTGCCTTGCCGATTTAAGGTATTGTTCGTAATGACCATCATGCGCAAAGTCATCGGTTTCGCCTAAACTTATCACCAACAACTTAGGCTTTTTAGCCAACATATACGCTTTAGCAAAGCGATATGTAAAACTGTCTAGTCGTACGTTATACCAAGGACTGGGGATTTCACTTTGTAGCGCATTTAACAGCGGCGCATCGGTGAATAAATTCTCTTCAATTGACATAAAACCTGCATTTACATACACGTTACTGCGCTTAGTATTTACAATGTATGGGAATACATCCCAACTACCAAATAAGGCTGTGCTACCTTTAAACTCAGGTAACTTATCTAAACGCTCTAAAATAGTTTTATTTGGGTTGAGCACTTTGTTGTTACTATTTATACTTTCGTCAACTTCACCGGTGAGTATTTCGTTGTAACCAGGGTATGAAAAATACCACGGGTTACTTACCGACATAGTAAAGCCGTTAGCTCTATCGCCAATTATAATCCCTTTTTTAGCCACTACTTGCGTTAAAAAAGGCATAAGTAATTGCTGGCGCTCATTTGCTGTTTTTGCCCAAAATTGGGTCTTTAATTGCTCAGGCTTTTTAACAAAATCAGTATTATTAATTAAGCTATTATCAGCCCCATTAAATACTTCTTGCCAGCGTACCCCGTCAAGCGTTACCAGCACTACATTTTGCGCTGCTGTTGCAAAGCTGCTCGCTAATACACTTAAGCTAAATAGTGTTACTTTTATAATTGTTTTCATCGCGTTTGCGCCCTTTCATATAATAAAGCCCATCAATGATGGGCTATATTTTAATTCAATTACTAAAACCTAATTAAAAGTCAGCGGTCAATGTAACTGCCGCAGTGCGAGGCGCACCAATGTAATAAGTAGAGCCGTTACCGGTACCACCTGCTAAGTAGCTTTTGTCAGTAACATTATAAACAACAAACGATACGTCAATGGCTTTAAACGGGCCTGCATCTACGTCAGTTGAATAACCTGCATTAAAATCAAGTACGGTGTAGCCGTCTACTTTATTACGCGTGCGAGTGTCTTCGTCTTGCCATGCACCTAAACGCTCGCCGGTGTATTTAGCCGATAAACCAACACGAAAGCCATCGCTAAAGTAATCGGTAGATACCACAAACAAATCCTCTGATGAATCTATTATGCTGTCGCCTTTTCTAAAGCTTGGTGCGACCTCATTACCACTTTCATCTTTTAATATTACACCCTGTGAATCGTATGCATTTGGATCATCGGATGAATACTCAGAACTGCTATTAGTATACGACGAGTACACGCTCCAGCTTGGTGTTAACATATAGCTTGCTGCAAGCTCGAGCCCATTTGAGTCAATACCCCCTACATTTACGTACGAGCCATTTGTGCCAATCGTGTAATCAATGCCGTCTGTGCCACTACCAGGCGCAATAAAGGTAATGCGGTTATCAAACTTAACACTGTAAGCCGTTGCTGTAAGGGTTAATCTGTCGGCTTGGTAACGTACACCAAAGTCGATGTTGTCGGCAGTTTCTGGCTCTATGTTTGTAAGTGTTGAGCTATCTCGCTCAAGTACACCGTCTTTTATTGCTGAAAAATTCTCGCTGTAACTGGCAAATAATTCTGTGCTGTTATTTAGCTGATACAATACACCCCCGCTAAATAACACGTCTGAGTCGCTATCTACTTTATCTGATCTTTCGTTAGCAAAGTGGTCGTACTTTTGTAATTCAACTAAATACTGTTTTGCACCAATATTTAACGTTAAGTCACCAAAATTAATCGAGTCTTGTAGGTACCATTTGAATGTATCGGTATCAAAGGTGTTTTTGTATTGTGTCCAGTAAGGCGTGCTATCAAAGTGATGATAAATACGCGCATCAATTACTTTGTGCCAATCACGCGACTCGTCACGCTCGCTTTGCTCATACCAAAAGCCCGCTTCTATATCGTGATCACCAAATGTAGCTTGGTAATTTGCCGTTACACCTAAGCGATCTTTGTTGTAATGCGTATGGCGGTAAGACATAACCGGCGTTGCTGTTGCATCGTAACACGCAGGATTTAAACCAGGACCCGACTCCCATGGCCAGCTCAAACTTTGCGTACAATCGGCATTTGGTGCAAGCGGGTTGCCCTCACTATCAGCAAAACCATAAGAGCCTGCATTAGTGCCGCCCTGTGTTGTTGGTTCGCCATTTTCATCAACAGGCGTTGTTAAATAAGGTGGGATCCAATCGCCGCGACCTGAATTTTTATGATAATAAGGACTAACGGTTAATAATGAAGTTGGCGAAATCGCGTATTCAAATTTTAAATAGCCTAAGGTATTTTCACGAAGCGTTCCCCAACCTTCTGCAAACATTTGGTCAAAATGCGGAACTCCTGTCCAATTCCATGTTAGCTGATCCCAATCGGGTGTTTGTTCAAACTGCTCAAGGCTTACGCTGTTATAATTCGTCTCGCTTACATCGTCGTAAGATAAACGCCCGGTAAGTGTTAAGTCGTCAAAATTAGATACAAACTTAACCTCAGCATGTTGATTGTCTTTACCCCCATTACTGCCTGAGCCAATCCAGCGGCTTGTATCTGTTTGCGAGTAACTTACGTACGCTTGTGTGTTATTAAAAACAGTGCCTGTTTCGTGTTTAAAGTAATAACGCGTGGCATCGTGGCTGCCTGATGTATAAGCAAAGGTAGTGCCTTTTTCAAGGCTTGGGTCTTTACTTACAAAGTTAAATGTCCCGCCTAGTGCTTCAAGTGAAGCCGACTTAATATCAGACGTACCTTGACCTACTTCAACCGTTGCAAGGTTTTCGCTATCTAGGTAACGGTTAGCTTTAGCACCACCGCCATAATTAGAGCCACCATTGGGAATGCCATCAACGGTCATACCTAATTGTTGTTGGTTTCCATCAATACTAAAACCACGCATGGTGATTGTAGTAGACCAATCGTCGCCACCAAATGCATCACCTTCATTTATGCTAATACCCGGTAAATTATCAATAACCGATAATATGCTCGATACCGAACTTTGTTGCTCAAGCATTGCAGGCTCAATAACATTATTAGCGTAGCTCGTTGGTTTAGCAACCACGGTTACTTCTTCTATGGTGTTGTCGTTAGCATAACTAGATGTTGATACAGCCATGGCAATTGCCATGCTCAAAAGCGATTTGTTTTTTAAAGCGTACATTGTTGTCCCGTTTGATTTTAATTATGAAATATGAAAACGCGGACAGTATGAATTTTAAATATGACAACGAGGATGAACTTTATTTACATAAAAATTAAACAAATATGGAAGATTTATGGCGGGAATATGTACAAAAAAAGACACCCAAAGGTTTAACTTTGGGTGTCTTAATTATTTTCTAGAACTTATTACAAATAGTAATTTATTTCAATTGTGCAAGCATTTCATCGCTGTATGGTACTAACTCTTCACCGTTTGCAATTTTGCTAATGTAATCTGGGTTTGCAATAAGTGGGCGACCAATAGCGATTAAGTCAAACTTAGCATCGTTAATAGCCTCTTTTGCTGACTCAAAACTATAACTACCCACACCTACTAATGTACCTTTGTAGCCTGCACGTAAAAATTCAGAGATGCTTTTGCCTTCAAGCGAGTCAAAGCGCATGCTATCGTCAAAAATACCGCCGTGTAAGTACGCTAATTCTCTGCTTTCAAGTTCTGTTAATAAGTAATCAAATACCGCTTTATCGCGGCTATCTTCGCTCATATTAAAGTAAGCACCCGGTGTTAATCTAAGTGCAGTACGATCACTGCCTACAGCAGCAATAACCGCATCGGTTACTTCTAGTGCAAAACGCGACATGTTTTCAGGCGTTTGACCATATTCGTCGCTGCGTGTATTTGCAGCGTAATGTAAAAATTGGTCCACTAAATAACCATTAGCACCGTGAATCTCTACCCCATCAAAACCCGCTTCAATAGCGTTTTCAGCGGCTTTTGCAAAATCAGCAACTAGACTTTTAATATCATCAGTTGTGGCTGCTTTTGGTGTGATGTAGGTAAGCTCGCGCATACGTGGTACAGAGCCTTCAACACCAATTGCCGATGGCGCAAGTACATCACCATCAAAAAAATGAGGATGTGCAACACGACCAACATGCCAAAGTTGTGCAAACATTTTGCCGCCATTAGCGTGCACAGCGTCAGTTACTTTTTTCCAACCTTGAACTTGCTCACTGGTAAATAAGCCCGGGGTATTTGGGTAACCTTGCGCGTCTGGACGAATAATAGTTGCTTCACTAATAATTAAACCGGTTTCGGCACGGCGAGCATAATATTCAACCATATCTTGTGTTGGCACTAAATTATCGTCAGCCATACAACGTGTTAATGGTGCCATAAGTACGCGGTTTTTAAGCTCTATCGTATTATTTAGTTTAAACGGAGCAAGTAGATCAGTTGTCATTTTTCAATCCTTCATTAAGTATATGCTTACTACAATGTGGCCTTTTTACAAACATTCAAGCTTATTTTTGAATGATCGCTCAAATTAGTGAGGAATTATACTGATCAATCTACAAATTAGATCTGCATTGCTGAAATTAAATAGCAACTTTTCAACACTCTGTCATATAACTCGATATACTTGTGTGCATATAATTTAGATATACTAGGGCGTGTTGATCTTTGGTGGGTGAATTTGCAGCAGTATGTTTGGTTTTTAGGCAGGGCAGAGCCTATGTAGTGTGGTTATTCCCCATAAATAGGCGATAACGCAGCATAAAGACCAAACATGCGCTGCCCAAAGGGTTCTTTCTAGGGACGATTAACTCTTTGTTGCTCGGTTTTTACTTAGCCCACTAGGTTACAAACCTCGCGCCGCGATTTAATCGCCCCTAGATTGAACAAATTTCAATCCACAAAGGTCAACACGCCCTAATATCAATAGTAATTAAGAGTGAGCTAATTATGACAACGCCAAATTTAAGCGAAGAACACGCAGTAATTTTAGGACTTGGAGCAAAAAAACGCCTAGCCTATATGTTCGAAACCGTACAACAGTTCAAGCAAGTATGGATTTTAAACGATGATGATGGCTGCGTTATGCTTGCCAACGAAGATGACGACTGTGTGCCAGTTTGGCCAACTCGTGAATTTGCAGAAGCATGGGCAACTGGAGAATGGGCTGGCTGCAGCGCTAAAGCAATCCCACTTGCTGACTGGTTTAGTCGCTGGACACCAGGCCTTGAGGAAGATGACTTACTTATTGCTGCCTTCCCTACAGAGGAAGATGATGGCACGATATTGTTTTCAGATGAATTTGAAAAACAATTAAAAGCGCCAAAGCAAAAATATTAAGGTTCAAAGCCTAAATACTCAGAGTTCTAAAATTTATAAACGCGGCACTTAATTTAGTAGTCGCGTTTTTATTGGCAATATCTAAAATTCAAATAAGCCTGCGTAATTGCATCTGGATTTTCTACTTGCGGATAATGCCCAAGCTCTACAAACTCTTGTACGCGCGCATTGGGAATAAGCTTTTTATAATGCTCAATCATATGCTTACCAGAGATTGGGTCTTCTGCGCCTGCTATAAACGTAAGTGGTATATTGCTATTTATGATGGCACCAACCCAGCGTTCTCGGTTTTGCTGCCTCTGCTTTATATAACTAATGAGTTTGGGCATTACGGCTAAGCCATCTTTATAAATTAGCAGCTCCCAAAGTGTGTCTACCACTTGTTTTGAAGGCGGTGTACTTTTACCAAAAATAGTAAGTAGATTATTGGCAAATTTTTGTTTATTCATTAATTTTGGCACTATCCAACCTAGCTTTGAAAGTAAAAGCTTTTGTATAAATAAGGGTTTATGCACCTCAGGAAATAACCCACCATTTAAAAAGCACACACTGTTTATTTTAAAGTCACTTTGGCTAACGACTTGCCTTGCTAATAACTCTTGAGCCACAGTATCGCCATAGCCATGAGCTAAAATATATATATCATTAATATTTAACGTTTTTAAAAATTGAGTATATAAGTCGGCTTGTTCAGTAATTTTATAGCCTGCATTTTTAGGTTTATCTGACAAACCAAAACCTAGCATATCGAGTGTAATTACAAAATAATGTTCACTAAGGGTTTGCCACATACCTTCCCAGTCCCAACTAGCACTTGGAAAGCCATGTATTAAAAGCAGCGCAGGCTTAGTTATATCGCCAGCTGTTTTAGTAAAAATTTGATGGCCACTAATTTGAGTAAATTGACCCTGTGATTGCCACTGTTGAAGAGAAAACATATATTAGCTTAATTTTTATTATTGATTTGTTAGTTTTATCATAAAGGTAATTAAAAAAGGAAACAAAACCAATGCATAAAATTTGCATTGGCTTATTAAAAGTCATGTTAAAATTTAATAGTGTAATCTACATAAACTCGATGGTCAGCTCTATCGCCTTTAACACCATCAACACTGCCTGATTTTTCGGTTGTATAATCTACAAATAGCCAGCGTAAGCTTAAGCCTTTTATTTTTTCAACTTTATAGCGGGTATCTATAGCCCAATATTTTTCGTCGGCTGTGCCGCCTAACTTACCCAACGCAGAGTTTTCAGCATCGCTGCCGTCTGTGTAGTAAAATTTAGTTGTTAAGCCAGGCGATACTGCTTTCAAATCAATTCCTAAACGAGCTTGCCATGATGTTTCATTTTGGTTTGTTAAATCAGCACCAATTAATGAGCGAGTTGGAAATGGGTTTGTACCATGGTCGCCACTGAAATTATCTTCAATCCAAGCATCGCTTACTTTAGTAAATGCCGCACCTACACTCCAAATATCTTTTTTCCAATCAGCATCTAGGTAATAGGCAAACCCATCGTTTTCACTTTTGGTTAAACCTGTTAATGCACCAGGTGCATCTTCATCATCTAAATCACCACCCTCTGCGCCTGTTACAAATAAATCGCCATCATCTTGTGAGGTAAATATGCCAGTTGAAAGGGTTAACTTACTTTGCTCAAGCTTAATGTCGTAACTGATTTTTAACCCGATTTTACTTAAATAATTGTGCGAATTTAAATATTCAGCCTCTAATATTAGATTGTCTTTTTTATGCGTAGCACCTACGCCCCAAATTACGCTAATAGCACCAGTTGCCGATTGATCGGTAGAAAAGTCTTCCCATCTATCATCGTGTCGACGGCTCCATTTATCGTAAACGTAACCGTATAATTTAGTGTTACCAATTTTGTAATCGCCAAAAACGCCTCTAAAAGTATTAGGAATAGCCCGACTCCCAGAGCTTTTAAGCAACATACTTTTGGTTTTTTGCCCGCCCACTTTAACGTGACCGTTGTTGCCCAATTTAAAATCTAAAAAATATTGCCCAAATTTAGAAAAGCTATCGTCAACTCCACCGCTCTCATTACCTGCTGGCAAAATATTACCTGCGGCTGAACCCGTAGAATTAATATCCATCACGGTGTAAGTCGATACACCCACACTCACTAAATCGTTTATATAACCCGATGTGTAATTGAGCTCTATACCTTGAGCAAAAGTTGAATCGTCACTTGCGTCGTTATCGTAGTCACGGTCAAAATAAATTGATCTAAGTTTTATATTAAATTCATCTTGTTCTGTCAGCCCATTAACAGCGGCATACGAAGGAATAGAAATACATGTTAATACTGCGCCTGTTGCCGCAAGTAATTTAGATACTCGGTGAGCCATAGTTATCTCCGTTACCTTGTTTTGTTTAAGTTTTAACTGTGCAGTGCATAGCAGCGTGTATTTTTTCGACCTACACGGTAAACATGTCATATGGTAATTACATTTTAAGTAATCACGTTTTCTTTCACGCTACTAAAATATAGAACAATATAAGTTTTTAATGTTTTAATTTTCATATTATAAAATATTAAGTGTTTGTTTTGTTTCGGATGAATTATAAAAGTAAGGTGAGCATTGTCTCTTGCTCGCTCGAACCTATACCGATAGTTCCCTTTAAAAGCGTCATAATATTGGTTAAATTTCACTTTATTTAAACTTACCAAAGTAAAGTTATAAGCAAAAACTAAAAGCTATCCGTTGTTTTTTGAGCACCTAATATTCACTAAAAAATCGATAAATATAAAAATCAGCACCTTTAGCTAATACTTTTGTTGTTCGCTATAAAGTAGCAAAAAACATAAAAATTATTATATTTATATACATGTTCGTCTTATCTTGGTGAGTAAAATCAACTTTTTATATTACATCCACTCTAAACCTTTATAAAATATATATATTCTAATTAATAACAAAGTTGTATCCTGAATAATAAGTGCTATATTTATTTCGATGATAAAACAGATATACTGTCAGTATATTAATAATAAAGGATGAGTTAATGTTTTCAGGACGACCGGTTAGTAAAAGGTTATTAATCTCGGTGCTTACTCATGCTATTTTTTTCATCAGTGGTATTGTATTAACTTACTTTGCCCACGCTGCACATCAAGATGCTGTTAATAACAAAATAAATGAAGCCCTCAACAACCGCCTTTCTTCACTCTCAACAGGCGTTACTAGCAGATTCGACTTATATAAATATGGGCTATACGGTTTAAAAGGATTTATACACGGCATTGGCGTTAATAATTTAAGCTACCAAACAATTTCTAATTACTCTAACAGTCGCAACTACGCCCAAGAATTCCCTGGAGCAAATGGTATTGGTTTTATAAGAAAAGTGAATGCCGAAAACTTAGCTCAATTCTTAAAAACTGCAAAATCCGATCGACCTAACCAAATATTTAAACTAAATAAATTAGCTAACGAAAGTGATGAGCATTTTATTATTCAGTATATATTTCCTGAGCAAAGTAATTCACGGGCTCTAGGACTCGATATTGCATCGGAAAGTACACGTAAAAAAGCAGCATTAAATTCTGCAATTAATAACCAAGTTCAATTATCGGCGCCTATTACGTTAATCCAAGCGGATAACAAATCGCAACAAGGCTTTTTAATTTTACTACCAGTTTATAAAAATATTAGTATTCCAACTGATAAAACCCAGCGTTTAGAGCAATTAATTGGATGGACTTACTCCCCTTTATTAATAAACAATATTTTAGATTCTCTTTCCCAAGCTGATGAAAATAAGCTAGTCATTAGCGACATAGGTAACAACGTTAAAACTGACTTTTTTAGCTACGGCATTAAAAGCAACTCGGCTGATTATCAGTTAAATAAAGTAATTGAAGTGATGGGAAGAACATGGGAAATCACACTTAGTGCTTCAGACACATTTATTGAATCACTACACTTGCCGAGTAAATATCAAGCTATTGTCAATGGTGTTTTTTATACTCTTATTTGTATGTTTATAACTTTAATAATTCAGCTGTTTTTTTACCGTAGAGCACAAAGAACACAGCGAAGAATTATCAAAGCTAAACAAAATAAGCATATGCTGCAGCAAACAAATTTAAAATTAGAAAAAGAAGTAAAATTACGCACTAAAGAAATTGCTGATATAAGTATGCTTCAACAAAGTATTTTAAACAGTGCCAGTTACTCTATTATTGCGACCGACATAAATGGCTTAATTACTTTATTTAATCCAGCCTCTGAAAAGTTATTAGGCTATAGAGCAAAAGACGTTATTGGAATTGAAAATCCGGGTATTTTTCATTTAAAAGAAGAAATTATAAAAAAAGCCAAACAGCTTAGTGCAGAGTTAAATGAACCTGTTTTCCCTGGTTTTGAAGTGTTTATCTTAAAAGCAACTTCTACAGAGCCTGATATCAATCAGTGGACATACATTTCTTCTACAGGCGAGCACATACAAGTTAATATAAGTGTTACCTCTTTATTAAATAACGAAAATGAAATTGTTGGCTATTTGGGTGTAGCATACGATTTGACCGAACAAATTAATCACGAACAAGCTCTCGGACATGCTAAAGAATTAGCTGAACAGGCATCACAAGCTAAATCTGAATTTTTAGCAAATATGAGTCACGAAATACGCACACCTATGAACGGCATACTAGGTACATTACAGTTACTGCAAGAGCAGCCATTGAATGAAAAATCAAAAGAGTATTTAAAAAAATCACTTTATTCGACCCGCTCACTCACCACTATTATTAATGATATCCTCGATTTTTCTAAAATTGAAGCTGGGAAGCTTTCATTAGAATATAAATCATTCGACCTTTTTGAGCTTATTCACCACTTAGAGTCTGATCTTGGCCTGCAAGCCAGTGATAAAAATATATATCTCAAATTTATAATTAATATTGAGCATAAGTATTGGGTGGGCGACCCCGTTAGACTCAGACAGATATTTTTAAACCTAATATCTAATGCGATTAAGTTTACGTCGCAAGGTGGCGTTACAGTAACGTTTAGGCTAACCGACGAAAACAAAATATGTTGTTGTATATCAGACACCGGAATTGGAATTTCTGAGCAGGCTATAGAGCGATTGTTTGAGCGCTTTGAACAAGCAGAGCAATCAACTACGCGTGAATATGGCGGTACAGGTCTTGGCTTACCTATTACTAAATCATTAATAGGTTTAATGAGTGGCGAAATTAAAGTAACAAGCCAATTAGATTCAGGTAGTCAGTTTTATGTGTACTTACCATTAAAACAAGCACAAATTGATGAAAGCACATTAATAACAAAAAATGTTGAGCTTCCTGACCTATCTGGAAAAACTATTTTATTAGCTGAAGATAATAAAATAAATCAGCTTGTTGCATCTGCGATGCTTGAGCCTACAAAAGCCACCATTATTATTGCCAACAATGGTTTAGAAGCAATCTCATTATACGAGTCACACAAGCCAGACATTATTTTTATGGACATTCAAATGCCTAAAATGGATGGTCTTCAGGCATGTAAAAAAATTAAGGCGCTTAATAGCGAACAAATTGTTATCGCATTAACCGCTAATGTTTTTACAGAGCAAAAAGAAATATACAGGCAGTTATTTGATGGTTACGTTTCAAAGCCAATTGAAAAACATGAACTTGTAGGCATGTTATCAACACTCTATTTAGTTAATAGTTAGTCATTGCGAAGGCATTAAAAAAACCCAGTTACTAATACCTTTCGATATTAGTAACTGGGTTCTAAGAATAATGGTGGAGGGAGAGGGATTCGAACCCTCGTTAGGGATAAACCTAAACACACTTTCCAGGCGTGCGCCTTCAGCCACTCAGCCATCCCTCCACAGTGCTGCAATTGTGTAATGCAACAGCGCGCTATAGTATGAAATAGACCCTTAAGGTGCAAGGCATTTTTAAATATGAGCCTTTAAATGCTTACTTATCAAGCAATAACTTATCTATATGCACAAAAAACGGCTAAATCTAAGGCCTAACCGTTTTAATTTATACTTTTAAAATTACTTAGCCATGCTCGCAGTAAATTCAAGCATGCGATTAAGCGACTTAAGTGCGCCTTCGCGTAAACCCATATCAACGAATACTTCTTTACCTTTAGGGCTTATGAGGGCTTCCTCAATCGCTTTTAAGCCATTCATTGCCATCCAAGGGCAATGTGCGCAACTTTTACATGAAGCGCCCTCACCTGCCGTTGGAGCCGCAAAAAACTCTTTATCTGGACATAGTTGCTGCATTTTATAAAAGATGCCGCGATCGGTTGCGACAATAAACTTTTTATTGTCCATTGTTTGCGCAGCTTTAATTAATTGGCTCGTAGATCCAACCGAATCGGCAAGTGCAACAATTTCTGCTGGTGACTCAGGATGAACTAATACGCCTGCATCTGGGTGTAGCGCCTTCATATCTTTTAAGGCTTTAGTTTTAAATTCGTCATGTACGATACATGCACCATTCCACATAAGCATATCAGCACCGGTATTTTTTTGAATATAACTACCAAGGTGCTTATCTGGGCCCCAAATGATTTTTTCGCCTTGCTCATCAAGGTGCTCTACTATTTCAAGTGCACATGATGAGGTTACAATCCAATCTGCACGTGCTTTAACAGCCGTAGAGGTGTTTGCATACACAACCACTTTACGGTCAGGGTGCTCGTCACAAAACGCTGAGAACTCGTCTATCGGGCAACCAATATCTAGCGAACACGTCGCTTCAAGCGTTGGCATTACAACCGTTTTATTTGGCGTTAAAATTTTGGCTGTTTCGCCCATAAATTTCACGCCCGCGACGATGATCATATCTGCATCGTGACGTGCACCAAAACGTGCCATTTCTAGCGAATCGGCAACGCAGCCGCCGGTTTCTTCTGCAAGTGCTTGAATTTCAGGATCGGTATAATAATGTGCAACAAGTACTGCATTTTTATCTTTTAGTAATTGTTTTATACGCGCTTTATATTCGCCTTGCTCGTCATTTGTTAACGGTGCTGGCTTAGGGGGGAAAATATAACCTTCAGGCATAATAGTTTGAGCTAGACTCATGTTCTCGACCACTTATCTACAGTGCATTAATTAGGGCGAATTATACGAGAATATAAACATAAATAACAGCAAACTAGTTAAGCTGTTTATAAAAAATAGAATGGGAATTTAAAAAAGAATATAAAGGAAAGTATTAGAGAGTGGTGGGTCATGATGGATTTGAACCATCGACCAATTGATTAAAAGTCAACTGCTCTACCAACTGAGCTAATGACCCGCTCTAATATAAATCTGCTTTGTAAAAAGCTGCGTAAATCCGCCGATTAAAACTTTCATAGAATGGTGGGTTATGATGGATTTGAACCATCGACCAATTGATTAAAAGTCAACTGCTCTACCAACTGAGCTAATAACCCGCTCTATGCGCTTATTCAAT
The DNA here is from genome assembly GCF_011378815.1 of Pseudoalteromonas sp. 31A1. Classification (NCBI taxonomy): domain Bacteria; kingdom Pseudomonadati; phylum Pseudomonadota; class Gammaproteobacteria; order Alteromonadales; family Pseudoalteromonadaceae; genus Pseudoalteromonas; species Pseudoalteromonas sp. 31A1. The sequence goes on from NZ_WTKY01000015.1 coordinate 66,422, forward strand.
TATGAATGAAGCTTACGTATATCCGCCGATTGATGCCACACACTATTCACAAGGAATAAAGAATGGTGGGTCATGATGGATTTGAACCATCGACCAATTGATTAAAAGTCAACTGCTCTACCAACTGAGCTAATGACCCGCTCTTATATAACTTTTCATAGAATGGTGGGTTATGATGGATTTGAACCATCGACCAATTGATTAAAAGTCAACTGCTCTACCAACTGAGCTAATAACCCGCTCTATGCACTTATTCAATTATGAATGAAGCTTACGTAAATCCGCCGATTGATGCCAAACACTATTCACAAGGAATAAAGAATGGTGGGTTATGATGGATTTGAACCATCGACCAATTGATTAAAAGTCAACTGCTCTACCAACTGAGCTAATAACCCGCTCTATTGTTGCGTTTTAAATGCAACTTACTACTTTACGTAAATCCGTCGATTGGAACCAATCACTATTCAAAGGAATAAAGAATGGTGGGTTATGATGGATTTGAACCATCGACCAATTGATTAAAAGTCAACTGCTCTACCAACTGAGCTAATAACCCGTTCCAGTTGCTAACTTATTTCTAAGTTAAAGCCTGCGTAAATCCGCCGATTGATGCCACACACTATTCACAAGGAATAAAGAATGGTGGGTCATGATGGATTTGAACCATCGACCAATTGATTAAAAGTCAACTGCTCTACCAACTGAGCTAATGACCCGCTCTGACGTTGCGTTTTATAACAACTTAGTATTCTACGTAAATCCGCCGATAAAAGACCATTCAAAGAATGGTGGGTTATGATGGATTTGAACCATCGACCAATTGATTAAAAGTCAACTGCTCTACCAACTGAGCTAATAACCCGCTCTTTTTGTCGCATTTCGAGTGGGGTAACCATTCGTTTGCTGCGGGCGCTTATAATACTTATTTATAAAATGAGTGCAACCGAAATTGTCTCTTTTTTTAAGTTTTTATGTCTAGATGCACAAAATTAAACCGTTTGTGCTCAAACTACATGCAAATCCAAGATTCTTCGAGAGTTTCCATGTAGTTTGCTCGCCCTAACTAGAAATTTAATCGCTAGTGAACTTTAGTTTCCTAAACGATCAGTTGCTAGTTTTGCAGCGGTTGTACTTGGGTATTGATTGATAAGATCGCTCAATATTTTTTGCGCTTGCGCCGCTGAACCTTGATCTTGTAAAAGTGTGCCTAACTTTAGCATTGCATCTGGACGTTTATTAGAATTTGGAAATTCGTTCACAACGACTTTAAAGTGCTCTACTGCTTTTACACCATCATTTTTAATAGTAAGCAACTGCCCTAACCAATAATGCGCATTAGACGCATATACAGAGTTTGGGTAGGTAGTTAAAAACGTTTGAAATTCAGGAATTGCTTGGTCGTAGCGTTTATCTTTCATTATTAACGCAACAGCACGCTCGTACGCTTCGTTTTCAGATAAGTCACTGCTATAGGTCTGTGCATCGTTTGGCTGCGCCTGATCGGCTACCGGAGCTGCTGGCTGTGTATAAGCTTGGCTAACGCGGTTTTCAATCTCTTGGTACAACTCACGCTGACGCTGCAGTACTTTTTCAAGCTTGTAGCTTTGCTCTTCAGTTACACCGCGAATTTGGCTTACTTCATCTTGTAACAAATTAAGCTGTTGCTGTAACTCTACTTGTAAAAAGTTACGCGACTGCATCATATTCTCAAGCGACGCTAATCGCTTCTCAATACTTGATTGTGAACTTGCAGCTTCTGAAACAGGAGCGGGAGCAGCCATTAACTGGGTGCTCCCGCTCAATATCATGGCTGCCAAAATAATTTTCGGCTTCATAATATCTCTTATCTTAGTAAACTAGTACCGCACGGCGGTTTTTAGCGAAAGCTGATTCAGTGCGAGACTTAACCATTGGCTTCTCTTCACCGTAGCTTACCACTGACATTTGGCTAGCTGAAACACCTAAGCTTAATAGGTATTTTTCAACTGCTTGGCCACGGTGCTCACCTAGTGCAATATTGTACTCTGGCGTACCGCGCTCATCTGCGTGGCCTTCAATTAGTACTTTAACAGATGAGTTTTGAACTAAAAACTCAGCATGTGCACGAAGCAAGTCTGCGTACTTACTTTCAACTGTCGCAGTATCAAAATCAAAGTAGATTACTTGCTCTTGACGAAGTGCTTCGTATTTTTGACGAAGTTGCTCTTCTGCTTGTTGCTCAGGAGAAATTGTCGCTACTTCAACCGTATCAGTATTCATTGATTGCTCAACAACACCTTGGTTTGATTGGTTTGCAGCACCTTCGTCAATATCTGAAGATGAGCTACAAGCTGCTAATGTCATTACTGGCACAGCAATTAGCAGGCCTTTAAGTATTTTGTTAAGTTGCATTGAGTAGATTCCTATTTTGAGTAAACCAGTAATATTACTGTAAGTATGGCGACCAAGCTGGTGCCTTTACTTGTCCGTCTAGCACAGGTAACCGTGCCTTAAAGCGGCCGTCCATCGATACTAGCGCAAGTACCTGTTTATTATTATGAAGCGTGCTATATATAATCATCGAACCATTTGGCGCTATGCTCGGTGATTCATCTAGGCGTGTTCTCGTTAATACTTGGAACGCGCCTGTAGCCAGCTCTTTCTTAGCAAGATGGTACTGCCCGTTGGTACGGTTAACCATCACTAATTCTTTTCCATCTGGTGTTATTGAACCAGCAAGATTCATATCACCATCAAAGGTGAGTCGCTGTGACCTACCAGTTTTTAAATTTAACTTATAAATCTGAGCATTACCACCCCTTTCAGATGTAAACACAATATCTTGACCATTAGGGTGCCAAGATGGCTCAGTATCTATGCTACGGTGATTTGTTAAGCGTGTTTCTTTGCGTGTAGCTAGGTCAAGCAAGTAAATTTCTGTTGCACCCGTCTTGTCCTTAGAAAGGACTAACAATAGCTTTTTACCATCTGGCGAAAACTGCGGTGCACCATTAATACCACGGTAGCTTGCTATTATTTCGCGTTTACCTGTGTATATATCTTGAATGTAAATTTGGCTTTGACGGTTTTCAAACGTTACATACGCTAACTTAGTACCATCTGGTGACCACGCTGGCGACATTAAAGGCTCTTTTGAGCGAAGTAATACTTGCTCATTAAATCCGTCATAATCTGCAACAACTAACTGATAAGGCTTATCATCATTATCACGTACTATTACATAGGCAATTTTAGTTAAAAACGCGCCTTTTTCACCAGTCAATCTTTCATAAATAACGTCACTGATTCGATGAGAGTAACGGCGAAAACCACTTTCACCAATAACACTTTCACGCGCTTCCAAAATATGATCTTGGCTTTTAACTAGCTTACCGTTACTCATCATTTGTGTGTTGCCACCGGTAATTTGGCCGCGGATCACGTCAACTAACTCATAACGCACTAAGTAACGCCCATCAGTTTGCTGCTCAACTTCGCCCACTAATATCGCTTCCACACCTTTATTAACCCAAGATGCGTAATCAATTTCGCTATCTTTGGTTGGCTGTTGTGGCATCTGCGCTACATCTACAGGTTTAAATTTACCACTGCGCATTAAATCGGCAGCAATAACACTGCTTAATTTTTCAGGGATTGGGCCAACACCTTGGTACTTAAAAGGTACTATAGCAATGGGCCTTGCACCGTCTACACCCTCAGTTATTACAATTTCAAGTGCTGCATTAGCAACACCCACAAACCCAAACAGTAAAACTAAACAGGCTATTTTTATTTTGTTGAACATATCATTCCTTTAAAATTCTGGCTTGATTGTTAAATTAATATTCTTAAGTTGTTCGAATACGTCTTTATCTTTAGATACCGGTAATGTGTCGGCCATGCGCACTGCTCTTAATGCAGCTTCACATACCAACTTATCGCCACCTAATGATTTAACTTGCGTTACTAAACCATTAAAACCTAAACGAATATTTACTCGGCACTGTTGGTTTTTCATTTTTTCATCAATCAATAAGTTTTGCTGAATACGCGCCATAATTAATGCACGGTACTTATCAACTTCGCTTACCACTTGTTGTTGACGTATTTTACTACGGGCAGCCTGCTCTTTGGCAAGTTGCTCTTGTAACATTTGCTCTTGCATTGCCTGCTGGCGTTTACGTTCTGCCTCGGCTGCACGCTCTTTTGCTTCTTCTTCACGTTTTTTACGTTCAGCTTCTGCTTTTTTAAGTGCGTCTTCTTCGGTTTTACGCTTATCAGCAGCAGCTTTTGCTGCACTTTCAGCTTCTTGCTTTTGCTTTTCAGCTTGCTTAGCTTTAGCGCGCTCTTTTTGCTCAATGGCACGTGCTTTTTTAGCTTGTGCTTGCGCCTCGGCTGTTTCTTTTTCTTTAGCTTTACGTTCTTGCTCTAGCTTTTTAATATGCCTAGATTCAGATTCGCGTTGCTTACGTGCATTGGCCGCTCTGCGTTCTAAATCGCGGATACGTTTGTCTTCAGCACTTTTTTTATCTTTTTCTTTCTTTTGAAGTTCAGCAATTTTTTGCTCAACTTGTTTTTGATCAACTGTAACGGCTGATACTGCTTTATCTGGCGTAGGTATAGCCGAATTAAGCGTTACTTCCATTACTTTAGGTGCTGGCGGATGAATGTTTGCAGAGGCATACAAAAAACCACCAATTCCTAAATGAAGTACTATCGATTTTACTACTGAACTATTCATACAGCTACTTCCCCTCAAAGGATTCAGTCATTAATCCTACTGATGGTACGCCTGCATTTTTCAAAAAATCCATTAGTAATAATACTTCTTGATACGACACCTTACCCGAGCCTTTAATCATAACTGGCACGTCAGGGTTTTTCATTAACTGTAATTTTATAACCGCAGCAACATCAAGTGCTTCCATAGGCTCTTCAGGATCAGTACCTACGCTTACATAATATTTACCCTCTGCATCAATTGAAGCAATAATGGGAGGAGTATCTTTAGTATCAACTAAATCAGACTCTTCCATTTTAGGTAAATCAACTTTTACACCGTGTGTAATAAGCGGTGCTGTTGCCATAAATATAATAAGTAATACCAACATTACATCAATGTAAGGTACTACATTAATTTCTGCGACCGGACGGCGCTTTTTACGCTGATACATTCGCTTGTGCCTCTATTTGTGTAGCTGCTTGACGGTGTAAAATATTAGCAAACTCTTCCATAAAGTTAATATAATGAGACTCAAGCTTTTCAACACTATTTGAAAAGCGGTTATAAGCAATAACGGCCGGAATTGCCGCGAATAAACCCATAGCAGTCGCAATAAGTGCCTCTGCTATACCGGGTGCTACCATTTGTAATGTAGCTTGCTTAACTTCACCTAGTGCAATAAAGGCATTCATAATACCCCACACTGTACCAAACAAACCGATGTACGGACTAATAGAACCTACCGTTGCTAAAAACGATAAGCTAGATTCAATTTTTTCAATTTCACGAGAAAGCGCAACACGCATAGAACGATGCGTCCCTTCCATAACAATACTCGCACTTTGAAATGTATTCTTTTTATGACGAGCAAACTCTTTAAAGCCTGAAGTAAATAAGGCTTCAATACCTTGAGACTGACCGCTGCGTGACGATATTTCGTTATACAATTTACTTAGATCAATACCAGACCAAAATTTTTGCTCAAATTTCTTAGCATTTGATAGTGCATCTGATATTGCTTTTTTACGCTGAAATATAATTGTCCACGACATTACAGACATGGCAACTAGCCCTAACATCACTAACTGAACAAGCAAGCTTGCTTCTAAAATTAGGTCTAAAAAATTAAGCCCTGATCCCACGTTAAACTCCTAAGTAATTTCAAAATACGGCAAATTGGTTAATTTGTGTAAATATGACCGTTTATACGGTCAAAAGTTGCATCTAGTGTATCTAGTCCATTTCAAACTGACAACGGTATTGCTATGAATAGGCAACAAAAAACGTTAAAAAACAGCTTTAGTTGGCATTTCCCTTTGCCTCAGTATTTTATTTAATCTTTTAAATAAACTCGCTAACTATAAATATGCGTAAATATATAAGTAAAACGTCATAAAATGCGCCGTTTATTCAAAATAAGAGCATAAACACTCAAAACCTATAAGCCTTACCTTCACGTAACAGTAAAACTAATACCGAGCCACATCAAAAGAAATTACTTAAGCTAGAAATTTCATTAACTTATAAATTTAACGATTAATTAACGCGCAATATTCAAACAACAATAAAATTCACCGAATTAGTTTTTCTAATCTGAAAATACAAATTTTCTAGTTTGAACAAAAAGATGATCTTACGTATTATTCTCCCATACCGAACTAGCGCACCGAATGAGATAGCTTCATTAAGCCAAGTTCTTAGTAATAGGATATTTTATCGTATTACATTGTTTTACTCTTTCTGGATAAAACCAAATTCAGTAAAACGTAGTTCCCTGGATTACTTCCTTCAACTTGTTGTTTGCCCGCATTTTTTGCGGGCTTTTTTTTGCCTACAATTTAGTGCGCTGCATATTTTATACCAACCTGCATAAATCTTTGATCAATTTAACGAATTAAATTGCACTATAACGTCGTTAAAATTTTTTATTTAGAACAACTAGATACAAAAACTTTTGCCTAGTTCTAGCGTAATTTTCTTAACGTTAAGTAGACCCCATATATAAGCAGATTGGTATTATTTATAAACTAATAATTGCCCTACCTATTTTACAATAAGTAATTCGGTTACTAGTTTGAATGGTACGCAGGATAGCTTCGCGAGTCTTAACGCCCTGTGAATTAACAGTTAACTATAAAGCGTATAAATATTTTGAAATAACATTTGCAACAGTGTGCTGAGGTTTTGGGTAAAATACCAGCCGTATAAATATTTGAAAGAAAGGGATACTAAGTCAATTACCTGCTGCGCAATAAACCACAGCAAGTAAAGTACATAGGCTAGTCTTTTTTAGGAAGTAAACCAAAGTGATGGTATGCGATGTCTGACACTATTCGCCCACGTGGTGTGCGCTGAATAAACCCTTGCTGAATTAAAAATGGCTCTATTACGTCTTCTATTGTTTCACGCTCTTCGCCAATAGCAGCCGCTACATTGTCGAGCCCTACAGGGCCGCCCATAAATTTTTCAATTATAGCGAGTAAATATTTGCGATCCATATAATCAAAACCGCTTTTATCTACGTCAATCATATCAAGCGCTTGCTTAGCTACTTCGGCGTTTACTGTGCCGTCAGACTTTACTTGTGTGTAATCGCGTACACGGCGTAATAAACGGTTCGCAATACGTGGTGTACCACGTGAACGTTGCGCAATTTCGGTTGCGCCGTCGTCGCACATTTCTAAATCAAGATAATGTGCAGAGCGCCCTACTATATGTGATAAATCCTCTACTGAGTAAAACTCTAATCTCTGTACAATACCAAAACGATCACGAAGTGGTGATGTAAGTGAGCCTGCTCGTGTGGTTGCACCAATAAGTGTAAATGCTGGTAGGTCTAATTTAATAGAGCGCGCAGCTGGGCCTTCACCAATCATTATATCAAGCTGATAGTCTTCCATTGCTGGGTAGAGTATTTCTTCAACTTGCGGGCTTAGTCTGTGTATTTCATCAATAAACAGTACATCGCCTTCTTCTAAATTAGTAAGTAACGCAGCTAAATCGCCTGCTTTTTCAAGTACAGGGCCGGATGTTGTTTTAATACTTACGTGTAATTCGTTGGCTACAATATTTGCAAGCGTGGTTTTACCAAGCCCTGGTGGGCCAAATATTAATAAATGATCGAGCGCTTCACCACGGGTTCGAGCAGCTTCAATAAAAATTTCCATTTGCTGCTTAACATGAGGCTGGCCTCTGTAGTCGGCTAAAAGTTTTGGTCTTATTGCACGATCTATAGAGTCTTCATTTGTTTTTTCAGTCGCATCAATTAAGCGATCCGCTTCAATCATGGGTTACTCACAACATTGATTTTAAAGATTCTCTAATAAGAACCTCAGTAGACATATCGGGTTTGCTTATCGATTTTACTGCTTTTTGAGCTTGTGGCAATTTATAACCTAACGCAAGCAGTGCTGATACGGCATCGTCTGCTGCATTATTAGCAATTGTCGCATCGCTCATTGGCTCTATTACTGCGCTATCGCTAAATGGCGTAAATAAATCATTGCCCCAATCTTTTAATCTGTCTTTCATTTCGAGTACTAAGCGCTCGGCTGTTTTTTTACCTACACCCGGTAATTTAACAAGCGATGTTGAGTCTTCGTTATTCACACAACTCACAAATTGCTTAGCTGACATACCCGATAAAATAGCTAAACCAAGTTTTGGCCCTACGCCATTTGCTTTTAATAGCTCTCTAAATAAGGCACGCTCAACTTTATTATTAAAACCAAATAATAACTGAGCATCTTCGCGCACTACAAAGTGCGTATAAACAATCGCGTTTTCACCAATTTTTGGTAAATCGTAAAAACAGGTCATTGGCATTTGTACTTCGTAACCTACACCACTTACTTCGAGTAAGATTTCTGGTGGCTGTTTTTCGACTAAAATACCATTTAAACGGCCTATCATAGTTATTTCCTTAAACGTCCTCTAACGGTTTTGCTTGCGCTACCCGCTAGTTTAATTAAATTTTGTTCTGAGTGAGCATGGCAAATCGCAATAGCGAGTGCATCAGCTGCATCGGCCTGTGGTGTACCGGGTAGTTTTAAAATATTTTTTACCATGTGTTGCACTTGTGTTTTATCAGCGCCACCGTTGCCTACTACAGCTTGCTTAATTTGCCTAGCTGAATATTCAAATACGGGTAAGTCGGCCATTGCAGCGCCCACAATAGCAGCGCCTCTAGCTTGGCCTAGTTTTAAAGCAGAATCGGGGTTGTGCGCCATAAATACTTTTTCAATGGCAAAGGTTTCTGGTGAAAACTGCTCAATAAGCTGTGTAATGCCTTGATAGATCATTTTAAGCCTAACCGGGAAAGGATGATCGGCTAACTTAATACAACCACTGCCTAAGTATGTAAATTTAGAGCCTTGGTGGGCAACAACGCCATATCCGGTCAAACGTGAACCAGGATCGATCCCTAAAATAATGGCCAAACAGCACTCCATTGTTATTATTTTTAAATTACGCTAATAATGCCAGAGCACTGTATAAATTACCAGTACAAAGAACAACAAAAATGCCCACGTGTTAGGTGGGCATTTGAAGGAGCATGTTAGTTTAAGCTTACCCTAGGGCACGCACTAATCCTTGGGTATTTTGTTTAAGTGTTCGGGCAATCATTAAATAGCCTAAACCAGCCACAAATACGCCGCCAGCTACCGGACCAATAATCCATATATGCGGATGTAACTTACCTGCTAAATCAAACATTTGTTGCTGCACAATTAAAAGCGCTATATCACTAAAAAATGCGGCAACTAAGCCAGCTAAACCGCCGAGTAATAAAAACTCGTACAAGGTCGCGTTTTTAATTAATCGGCTTTTAGCGCCAAGTGTTCGCAGTATGACAATTTCTTGCATACGCTCACCTAAACTAGCTTGCACTTGCGATATAAGTACAAGCGCGCCACACAGCACAACAATTGCAAGTACAAAGCCAATGGCGAGTGATACTTGCGAAATAGTTGTTTGTATTTGCTTAACAAAGTTATCAATATCAATCGCTGTAATAGTAGGGTAAGTACGCAATAACTGGCTAAAATCACGCTTTTGATCTGGGTTTATACGTACCGACGAAATATACGTTGCCGGAAAATCTGCAAGTACATCTGGGCTTAAAATAATAAAAAAGTTAGGTTTAAGCGTGGCCCAATTAACTTTGCGCACACTGGTGATTTTAGCGTCGAACGACTGCGAACCAATTAAAAATGTAAGCGTGTCGCCTATCTCAACATCTAAACGCTCAAGCATCGACTCCTCTACTGAGGCTTCAGCCATCGCATTTTCACCAAACCACGTGCCTTGTGTTACTTCATTTTGGTCAGGCACATCTTTAAGCCATGTAAGGTTTAGCTCGCGGCCAATACCTGCACGTGCTTCTTCGTCTTTTTTCTCGTTGTCTTGCAGTGATACAGAACGTGCTACCAACTCGCCGTTTACCGCATTTACGCGTCCACGAATAGTGGGATAAAACTCTGATACCTGAATATCTTTTTGTGCTAAATACTCATTAATTGGCTCAAGCTCATTTTGCGTAATATTAACTAAAAATGCATTAGGCGCATCGTTTGGTAGTTGCGACTGCCAATCAGATATCATGTCGTTTTTAAGTACCACTAAAAACAGCAGTAATTTAATCGCTAACGAAAAACTAATTAACTGTACCGCGTTCACATTTGCACGCTTTTGAATAGATGCAATTGCAAGCGACCAACTGTTACCTGGCTTAAGCCCTAATTTTCGACCGCCACCAAATATTAATTTAGATATCAAAAACAACACACCAATTAGCGCAAGCGTTGAGGCAAACAAAATAAGCGTTATTTTTATGTTGTTACTAAATAACCACATTAATAAAAACACAGTTAGCGCACTCATGCCTAAATGCACACGACTTACTGCCAACTTGTCACCTAAGTTACGGCGCAGCACTCTAAGCGGTGGAATATCAAATAAATCAAATAACGGTTTAATAGAAAACATAACAGCACAAATTACGCCAGTGCTTATAGCCACCAGCCAAGGTTTAAAGCCACCTAAAGGTAGCTCTGTGCCCATACTTTTTGATAAGTAACTTGTTGCTATTTCTTGCAAGCCATAACCAATTAAAAGCCCAATACTTACCGCCATTGCACATACAAGCAATAAATGGAGCATGTATATTTTGCGGATCATTGAACGGCTACCGCCTAGCGTTTTCATCATCGCTACTGGATCGTATTGGCGTTCACAATAACGTTTTGCTGAAACGGCTATAGCCACTGCGGCTAAAATAATACCCAATAAGCCAGCGAGCAATAAAAAGCTCTCTGCGCGGTTTAAACTATTTGAAATAGGTGATTGACGGTCTTTAACGCCGTACCATTGTTGGTTTTCTTTCATTTGTGGTTTGAGCCACTCGTAAAAGCTATTTATGTCAGCCTCACTACCGGCATAAAGTTGGCGGTAATAAACACGACTACCCGGTTGCACAACTTCGGTTTTTGCCACATCGTCAATATTAATAAGCACACGACGGCTGCTTGAAAATACATTAAATGGCGCATCGGGCTCTTCTACAATAACTTTTGAAACATTAAATAATGCAGCGCCAAGTTCTACTTGCGCACCTATATCAATGTTTAAACTGTAAAATACTGACTCACTTAGCCACACATTACCAGGCGCTGGACCGCTATTAGCAACCTTAATTTCACCTGTTAAGGTATCTTTAACTTTTAACTGCCCTTTTAACGGGTACGCATTAGATGCCGCTTTTACTGAGCTAAACTGCATTTCATCATCGGCAAACAACATAGTGTCGAAGTACACCATTTGCGCCGTTTTTAAATTTTGGCTCTGTGCTTTAGTAATAAAAGCAGTGTCAAGCACATGATCACTGGCTAGAACGCGATCTGCAGCAATAAAAGCACTGCTTTTTTGTGCAATACTTTGCCCTATTCGCTCAGTAACCATCGACAGTGTAAGTACGGTTAAAACAGCAAGTGCGATAGCCGCGCTTATAACGGTTAACTCACCACGGCGAAATTCTCGTGAAAATAACTTAAGCGCTAACTTAACCCACATCGGCAACGTCCTCTACTTCGCTTTTTACCAGTAAACCCGCTTCTATTTGAATAATATGCTCACATTTTTGTGCAAGCCCTTCATCGTGAGTAACTAAAATAAGCGTAGTGCCATGTTGAGTATTTAAATCAAATAATAAGGATTCAATCATTTTACCGTTTTTGCTGTCTAAGTTAGCCGAAGGCTCATCAGCAAACAGTATTTTAGGTGTACCAATAAAAGCACGCGCTATAGCAACACGTTGTTGCTCACCGCCAGATAGCTGCGACGGGTAATGATCAATTCGATGGCTCAAGCCTACTTTTTCAAGTAGAGCTATTGCTTGCTCTTTCGCATCACTTTCGCCAGCAAGTTCTGCTGGTAGCATAACGTTTTCAAGTGCAGTTAAGCTCTGTACTAACATAAACGATTGAAACACAAATCCAATTTTAGCCGCGCGCAGTGCAGCACGTTCTTCTTCATCTAAATTGTGTAATGGCTCGCCATCTAAAAATATTTCGCCGCTGCTTGCAGTGTCCAGCCCTGCTAATAAACTGAGTAACGTAGATTTACCAGAGCCCGACGTGCCAACAATAGCAACAGACTCGCCATGCTTGACATTAAAGCTGATGTCGCTGAGGATGGGCAGCTCACCTTCAAAGGTAGAGACTACTTTAGACAAACCATTAACTTGTATTATATTTAATTGAGAAAGCGCTGACATATGACTCATTCAATCCTACGTTTAGTATTCATTTTATTTTTAGTTATCAAACCGCTGAGTGCAGCAGCCAACAACACGATTTTAATACTCGGTGACAGTTTAAGTGCAGCCTACGGACTTCAACAAGAAGAAGGCTGGGTAAAATTGTTACAAGATAAATACGATGACGAACAAACCGACATAGAACTTATCAACGCCAGTATTAGTGGCGAAACATCTGGAGGCGCCCTACGTCGTTTAGATGCATTGCTTGAGCAATACGAACCCACTCATGTACTTATTGAGCTAGGTGCTAACGACGGTTTACGTGGTTTTCCAGTTAAAAAAATGCAAGCTAACTTAACGTCTCTTATTCAAAAAAGCCAAGCAGCTAATGCGATGACCGCCTTAATGGAGATTTACATTCCCCCTAATTACGGTCCGCGTTATAGCAAAATGTTTACAGACACTTTTACAGACGTTAGCGAAGAAACAAATGCGCATTTAATGAACTTTTTTATGCTAGATATTGCCAGCCAATCTGATCTAATGCAAAACGATAGTTTACACCCTAACAAAAAAGCCCAGCCATTAATACGAGATGAGATGTATGACTCGATCAAAAAGTGGTTAAATAAAGACTAGCCAATTAATACACCGCAAGAGAGCTATTTTATGCCTCTTGCGTAATAAACATCCAAACAAACAATCGCTTATTGATTTTTAAAAAAATACACGTACTATTGCATACAAAGTCGGTATGTGGCGCAGCTTGGTAGCGCACTGTCATGGGGTGGCAGGGGTCGAGAGTTCGAATCTCTCCATACCGACCAATTAACAACATCTAACCTTAGATCCAAACCTAATCCTGAGCTTTCAATACTTCCGTAAAATAATTCTTATAACGTTAATTGATATCACGAGTATCTAGGTGTAAGGTTAATTCCAGATACATATTTATTTGAGGTGGTAAAATGAGTAAAAATAAGAAAAAAATCACAAAGAGTATGATTTTAAGATCTGTTGCTAGCTCTACTGCCATCGAAACGGGCGAAACAGTTAAAACAATAGAGAAAAAGCTAAAAGCAAACAAACTCAAATACGAGTCTCTTTCACTCGCTATTTAATTATATCTCTCACAAGCCTTTCAATGTGTTGGTAATCTCTATTTACACCCGCTTGAATTGACTTGAAATAAAAGTCTTTATGCTCGTCCCACAAGCTATAATCAAGCGTTCCTTTACCAGCTTTACTACACAAAAAATCCATTAATAAACGGCTTATCCTACCGTTACCTTCGCGAAATGGATGAATTAAAATAAACTCAACGTGGCTCTGGGCTAAAAATGCCACTAGCTCTTCATTTGTCATTTCTGGTAATTTATTAAATCGAGATAAATACTCATTTTCAAATAACCTAATATTTTTCTCAATTTGTAAAGGCGACATAAACTGAAATCCGCCCTTGCCCATATCAATACTTCTTATTTTCCCTGCCCATTCATATACATTACCTAGCCATTGCCTATGCCAACTAGCCACATTTTGAAAAGAAAAAGTAACACTTTCTGAGTCAGCCGTTGTAAAAATATTTTCATATAGCTTAATTAAAAGAACTGCTTCAACATCATCCATCTCCGCTTCATCAACGATCGCTAACTTGTTTGCTAAAACTAGCCTTTCAGATCCAGGTTGATATTGCGCTTCAACAGAATCACTCTCGTATTTAGACATTTTATTGAACCAGTAAAATAATGAGTGTAAAAGTGCTTAACAACCAATGCAAGTAACCTTTAGCGTTGCCCATTTTATGTAAGTCAAAACTATGTAAATCACTGAATATGAAATACCACAATGATGAAACTAAACGGCAAACTTTTGATTCAAAATGGTCTGGTAGAAATGCTGTACTAATACCGTGACACCTAAAGGAGGTTTAATACGCGAAGTACTAATACCCCACGATTTATCAGCTAAATTGAAACTTCGTAAATTTAATCAACCTGTCACTGTCGTTGATAGAAAAATTAACTACTTACAGCGCTACGATATAGGAGGCGGTAAAAAGTGGTCGGATTCATTTAATAAAGCATCAAACCGTACGCTTTCATTTTCCAACGGTGCTCACGGCCTTAGGCATAGCTACGCACAAGAAAGGCTATTAGAGTTGATACTTAACCAGTATCCATAACAAATAGCATTAGAGACAGTTTCACAAGAAATGGGACATTTTAGGACTGAGATTACTGAAGTTTATTTAAGATGATATTTATTGAAACTAACAAATAACACAAATAACAATATGATAAAAACTGTTTCGTTAAAACGATTTATTTAAATTAGCCGCAATCATTTACGGCCAATTTAAAAGTAATGAATTATGTGCTCTTCAATAAGAATTTTTTCAGATATTTTTAAGCTCTATATTATTTAGGCTGCACGATAAATAACTTTTAATTGTTCATCGAGTAAACATTCTAAAGTATATGTATCATCGTTTTGTGCCTTAAGATACTTCTCTATAACCATTTCTTTTAAACCTTGAGCAAACTCTGGGTATATGACTCCATTAGCATTGAGTGCATCTAGGACTAAGTGTTTTTTCCCCTGCTCACCGTAGATAATAGCTTTTTGCAATGCGTCATTATAAGATTCAACTTTTTTTACAAATCTAAATGCAGCTTTATTCTGTTTTTGTTTTAAACTAGCTATTGATAAGCAAGCCGACAGTTGAGTTCCGTAAATTCCTTTAAAATTAAGTTTAGTATGGTATGCCTTCAACATAATCTTTTTGGATGCTCTGGCGTCTGAACTTAGTTTTATAATTGCAAATTCGACAGCCTCATTTAAACCTTCAATATCTTCAATATCTTCAATATCTTCAATATTTGAAACTTTAGAGTCGTTTGGATAGGCTTCTTTCCTCTGCTTTTGACCATTTTCCGTAGTCAAAGCATTTAAATATTGAATCCCAAGGAGAGCGCGGCTATCTAATGAGTTAAATGATAAAACCTCTTTGTATTGTTCTCTAGAAGCCTGAAATAAACCTTGCTCTTTTAATATTCTTGCTCTCTCAACAAGACCCATCGTATATTTTGGGTGACTTTTTTTAAGTTCATCTAATATAGTTAATGCTTCTAAATAAAGCCCTTGAGCTTTCCTCAGCATTGCATACTTTAGTTGTATCGATGGTTTATTTTTAAAGTCATTAGTAATTAAATTATAATGTTGAATCGCTGATTTATAATCTTTTTTGCTTGTCAGTAAGTATAGTAATTCTGAGTGCAACTCATGAAAATGCGGCTTTTCAGTTGCTACCTTTGTTAAGAAAAGACAAGCTTTCGCTGTATCTCCTTTAAAGTGAAGAACTCTAGCCTTAGTCAAATCTGTAAAAATATCTTCATAAGTAGAGAAACAAGAAGCTTCATTAATTAGTTTTTCTGCTGTATCAAATTTACCCGTTTTGGCATATATATATGACATTGCACAATAAACGACTCTTTGGGTTTCACGATCTGAATATAATGATAAAGCTTGAGAATAAACCTCTAAACTTTTATCGTATGATTTTAATTCAGCATGCACAGAGCCTTCACCTAAATACCCTTTTGAATCTTCAGGCACTTCTCTTTGAATAATTCTGTAAACTTCAAGAGCTTCGGAATACCTACCTGCTGCACGTAACATATCTCCTTTAACAAATAGCATATTAGCGTTTTTGTCATTAAACTTTTCAGCTTCGGTAATACATTCCCAAGCTTGAGGAAAGTTATGCATTCCAACGTATGCTCTAGCCTTACCGACGATTCCAAACAGATAGCTATCAACATCACCATCTAAACAAGTTTCAAAAAAGCTCATTGCTTCATGATAATTTTCTAAATTCAGATATGCATCGGCAACATGCCCATAGGTTCTATAATCTTCTGGTGCCAATTTAGAGGCTTTCAGAGACCACTCAAGTTGTAAATCAAATAGTGTTAATCGTTTGGCACTCTCTGATAAGCGGCATAAAGAGATCGCAGCGTATTGATTACCACCATTAAACAATTGATACTCGACTAAAGAATCTATTTCTTGTGTTAAAACTCCATACCGGCCATTTTTTAAATGCTTTTTAATATTGTCAATTTTCTTATTCACGGACTCTAGAATGCCAGTCTGTGATATATGCGCTTGCTTTGGCTTACTTCTTATAAATTTTTCGGTCACCAAGCTAGAATTATCCATCATGCTAGAAATATTTTTTGACTTACTAGGTTGCTTCCTAGACTCACTATCGCAATAAGATTCTAAAATAGATTTTAATTGGTTGGTAAAAGGAACTGCACCATTATCTGATAACTCTTTTAATTTTGGGGTCAGCTCAAACAATAATTCTTGTTGAAGCTGCACGAGCTCCAAGTTTCCAGAAAATAGTTTTTCTGAAATCTTTTTAGAAACAAGAAAGCCCTCAATAAGAGACCTAACTTTTGCGCCGTATGAATATTCATAGCATAAGTCATTTATTGAAATAGTTAAGGTTTTTATTTTATCTTGTGATGATATGAGCGAATTTAACAGCTTTACGCAAAAGCTAGTATCATCATCCAAATTTGGTAGTTTTTTGGCATCGAAGAGCTCTAAGTTTCTACTGTACATAACATTTGCAACATACTGATAGCACTCATCATCTTTTTGGAATACAGAATCTAGCTCTTTAATTAGAAGAAGCTTAGACTCTCTGTCTATAGAACCATCAAACAGCATTAGAAATAAAAGCAAGCTTTGAGAGTTTTGTGTGTCACGATAAAGTCGCTGACGTATATGTTTTTTGTCACGAACAGTTACACTATAAAAACTATTCTTTTTTAATATAGAGTTCGCTGACTCTACAGAAATTTCCTCTTGAGTCGGTGTTCCATGCTTATACATAGAAACAGCGCTACCATTAAAATTAAGAGCTAGGCCAGCTGAGCTAGAAACATAAACATCCATTATTCACCTCTAACTTGAAATTCAATATTCTTGTTTGAAAGCAAGATTTTTGCACAAGTAACCATGCTATCATCCTTATCAAGTATAGTTACTTTCTCGAAAATTTGGCTAGTAATTGTGCCATGAATATGAGCTTCAATATAATCCATGTTGTTTTCTTCAGAGTAAAGGAGTGATTTCATTTCTTCAACAGTCTGGTTAGCAGAAAACTTAGAATGTAATTTACAAACTGCCAAAGTATTTTTTTTATCCCAGGTTGCTCTGTAGCCCTTTGGAGGATTCGACGTAGCACTAACTTGATGTTTTTCAACAAAGGTGTAAACATCTTCTTCAAAAAAAGTTGTTCTATTTTTTATAAAAGCTGTATTGAGCTTAATTGAAGCGCCACCATAATAAGAACTACCAGAGTCAGTTAACGATAAAATTCCATAATGAATATCTCTATAATAGCCAGGGCTAACAATAGACTCGTAGCCGTCTCTTTTTGGATCATATTCATTATTTTCATAATTACGAGCATTCCCTGCGACTTGCTGGTGAAATGTAGAGATCATTCGATTGTCTCCTAGGGCTGAAATTAAATCCACAAGGTTTCTACTCATTATCACGAACGAGTTATCCATGGCACTTTCAAGCATCTCTTTTTTAGACTCAAGCCCTTTCAGCTTAACAGAAGCATTTGCATTCATATATCTGTTGGCAAGAGCCTGCTCTTCATGGATAGCCTTCCTTACATTAGGAAAGCCTACGTGATTATTGCAAACATTACATGATGTAGCTCCAATGCTAATTTCATGCCCACAATCACATTTTTCGACTACATTCATTGCCATAAAATTTTAATCATCCCTAAGTTCATTCGATTATACCAACCTTTCTCTTTAGCGTATGTAAGCTAAATCTCACAGCATAATTTAAATCTGATCGAGTTTAATAGAAATTTATAAGTCTACTTTTAAACTTGTCGCCTTTCCATATAGTCCTTAAAGTCAAAGAGTTTTTTACTTTCTCTTGTTCATGTTTTAACTTATTTCATTTAGTACTTCCTATTAACCCAGTAAATTACATTACATAGAAGCACAAAGTATGTCCTTATGTTCTAGTCGGTACGTGCATGAATAATTTAGCTTCTATAAAGACATTAATTGTCACTTTAGAGTGATATTACCCTTCGTAATTTAGATGTAAGCGACTTTGTATACAGATAACTCAATATTAAAAATTACTGATAGTAAGGGATAATGGGGTCGCGTCTTGCCTTTTGCCACTTTCAGTTTGAATGGCACTTTCTGGCCACTCGACAACATAAACGCGGTAAGTCGTGTTGTTGCTAGTCAATTCATCATTTTTGTCGGATGGTGTGGCTTCGCCACTTATCCAACCTACGTCAAAAGGTAGGTTGGTTAAGCCGAAGGCGCCACCCAACAGAGTTTCAGATTCAAGCCTTGAAGGCCCGCTATTGGCACAAAGCAGTCGGGGAAACTAGTCCAGATAGTTCTAAACTTTACTTCCAAAGTTTCATATTTTTTTTAATTTCAATCTAAGCACTCTGTTACATTATGCTATCCAATATCTTTTAACTGTTCTTAAACTAAGATTTAATGCTGTTTGAAAGTAAGTTACTCTTTAATATTTAATAACCTGACTTCACTAACAGTAAATCTGCACAGTTCTTAAGTAATACCTAGAATGTGGCTGTTCTTCAATTAAGTTTTCCTTATACATTAAATAAACACCCGCTCGTTGACATTTTGAATAAAATAAAGTTAAGCGTATAATTTTCAATCAGATATTAATAATAGGTTTTTAATTAAACTGTACAATGATATCGGTGCGAAACTAAGTTGAATTTAAGGTTCTGTCTTTAAGGCTATGTATTCAGTAACTTAGCGTAGCGATGATTTAAGTCATTCTGTAAGGGAAATAAAATGAAGATAGGGATAGATCTCGGTACAACTCATAGCGTAGTTGGAATTTGGCAAGATAACGCCGTTAAGCTAATTCCAGATATGGAGGGCAATGTGCTCGTCCCTTCAATTGTTGGCTTGTCGGAAGACAATTATATTCTTGTAGGCCAAGCCGCTAGGGATCGATTAGCAACACACCCTGCACATACCATTTCAGAATTTAAACGTTTTATGGGCACTGATAAAACCTTTTCATTGGGCGAACAAAATTATAGCGCAACGGAATTATCTGCCATTTTATTAAAAAGCCTAAAAGAGCAAGCCGAACATTATTTGCAAGAGCCAATCACTGAGGCTGTTATTTCGGTACCTGCCTATTTTAATAATAAACAACGCCAAGCAACGCAACAAGCCGCTTTGCTTGCAGGTTTAAAAGTTGAGCGATTACTTAACGAACCCACCGCCGCAGCACTCGCTTATGGGCTCGATAATAAAGACTGTGAGCAAACTTACTTAGTACTGGACCTTGGTGGCGGTACATTTGATGTGTCGGTTATTGAGGTGTTTAACGATATTTTTGAAATACACGCCTCAGCAGGTGATAACTACCTAGGCGGTAACGACTTTACTAACGTAATTGAAGAAGACCTTTATAAGAAAAATGATTTATACAGAGGTTTTTTTTCAGATAGTGAAAATCGTAATATTTGGTCTTTGTGTGAGCGCTTAAAGTGCCAATTAACTAACGAGCCAGTAGCGAGTTTTAACTTTGAATATAAAGAAAAAACATACCCATATACTCTCACGCTCGAAGATTACCGTACATTGTGTAGCGAGTTAATAGAACGTATTAAGTTTCCTATTAACCGTGCTATGTCTGACGCCGATTTAACACTTGAAGACGTTGATGGGCTTATTCTTGTTGGTGGCGCTACACGTATGCCTATTTTTCAGCAGCAAATTAGTCGTGTATTTTCACGTATACCACAAACCCAATATGACCCTGACCATGCTATTGCCACCGGTGCTGCAATTCAGGCAGGTATGAGCGCACGTGATAAAGAATTAAAAGATGTAATAATGACTGATGTTTGCCCATTCACTTTAGGAGTTGAGGTAAATAATAAACATGGTCAGTCTGAGTTTTTACCTATTATAGAGCGTAACGCAACTATTCCCGTAAGCGAAACTCGTTCTGTTTATTCAGCTCACCCAGAACAAGAAAAAGTCCTAATTAAAATTTACCAAGGTGAACATTACCTCCCTAAAGATAATGTTTTTTTAGGTGATTTAGAAATAGAGCTTGAGCAGTTAAATATAGTACAAGAGTTATATTTAACTTATACCTACGACCTGAATGGTGTACTTGAGGTTGAAGTGACTAATGTTGCAAGTGGCAAAAAATACCGTACTTATGTAGGTGAAAATGAAGAAAGCCTGAGCGAAAGTGAATTGCGTGAACGTTTTGCACGACTTAACGCACTTAAGGTTTTGCCTAAAGATAAACTGGTAAATACTGCATTTAAAGCAAAATTAGAGCGCTTGTTTCAAGAAAACCTAGGAGATAAAAGGCGTGAAATTGGCGAGGCGATTGGCCAATTTATGGAAGTATTGGAAACACACGATAACCACAAAATAGAACGTATGATCGAAAATATAAAGCGCTATCTTAGTTATTAAAATTAGCTATTAAAGTTAGTTATTAAAGTTAACTAATAAAAAATAGTTTCAGTTAAAAAATTACATGCATTAAATAAAGAGTGAAGTAATGAACCATTGGAAAATATTAGGCATTGAAGCCACAACAGATAAACGCCTTATTAAACTCGCTTATACAGAGCTGCTAAAAAAAACATCGCCAGCTGAGTTCCCTCAAGAATTTAAAGATTTACGCAAAGCATACGAGTTAGCCATTAAAGAGGCTAAACAACCTACTCAAAATGAAGACAAAGCACCCAATCAAGTATTTGAAGACGAGTACGAAAAACAAGGGGTTACTAACGAGTCATTTTTTGATGAAGAAGCGCCCTCCTCTGCATCTACAGAAGTTGAAATTGTTAAGCCTCAACCAATTGAACTCAATTGTGTTCGCTCTATTGCAGAGCTGCAAATAGCGCTCAATGAATTATATTGTAATGTGTCATCTCGTAGCGATGTTGAACAATGGAAATTATTATTTTCAGCCCCATTATTTTGGGATGTTGATCAAAGTCAGCAAGTCTTATTCACTTTAATTGATTTCTTGTCAGAGCATTACTTTTTATCTGCCACGGTATTTAAGTTTTTAGATGAGAGTATAAAAATCTCTAGCGAACTCGTCACTAGTAAAAATAATCACTACCGTGAACTTGCTATTGCACTGCACCATTATATTCAGAGCCTACCACTGCGTATAGAATCACCATCAAATATTGATGAGGATATTAGCTTTGAACAACTGCATCAGCATCTTCAGTTACGTAACTTAATAGAAGAACAATGTATATATTCTAAGCTGACAGCAAAGCAGCTAATGATATTAATGCAGCGAGTCAATTTGGTATTTTATAATGACGAGTCACTTTATCTTTATGTGGCTAACTATTTATGGACATTGGATGCATACACAGAAATCAGTAAGTTAGTTGGCTCGTTACCGCCACCTACCGATGCAAGCATAGAACACCTGCGAGATTTACAAGCACACGCAGAATTTAAGCTTGAAAACTATGATATTGCACTCACTATTTATCTTGCGCAGCGAGAACTTATAAAAAGTTTTTATGCGATGAAGATGACTAAAGAGATTGGTCTGTGTTATTTGCACCTTAAAGATTATGAAAAAGCTTATATATTTTTAAACTCTTATTTTTATATTCGTCCTGAGGAAATAGACCTTCGCTCTGCTTTGATTATCGCTCGTCGACACTACATAAAAGATCTTAAAAAAAATGAGGAAAGTAACGCGCTTAAAATAGCGACGTTGCAATTTGAAAATGGTCGCTATCAAGATGCGTTAATAACGACTCAAACATACTCTTTGGTTTTTGACGCTAATTGTAATTATTTGCAAGCTTTATGCCTTGCTAAGCTAGAACGCTTAGATGAAGCATTTGACGTTTTTATCGCCTTTATGAATCTTCATTTACAAAAGCTGGTAGATCCTTGGCCACTACTCGTTGATTTATTTATCTACTGCCCAGACTCAATTGATTTTAATTTGATAATGGAAACTATAGCTAAAAAAATACAGCCATCTCCTAATAAGTTTTACAAAACCCCTCGTGTACTAGGTTCTGTACAAGAGAATATATACTCACAATTAGAACTCAAAACATTAGATCTCCCAGCGACTGACCATGTTGGAAAACCCACTAAACCAATGGGTTACGCCCTATATCCAGATTTAGAGTATAAACAGCAATATGCTTGGGCAATGCTACATGCGTTAATGGCTAAATTAGTAAATATCGAAAACGAAGCTGTTAAGAAGCAAGTAAAACAAGCCGCTATTTATGCGATTAAACAAGCTATGCCAAAAATCACACACCAACCAAGTTGGAGCTTAAAGTTTATTCACTTAGCTTTTGATATAGATGATTTTGATACCTGTATTAAGCTTGTAAACATTGCAATTAGCGAGTTTTCTAATTTACCACAAGCTTACTATTACAAAGGCCGATCGCTAGCGGCGTTAGAGCAATATAATGAAGCAATACCCGTATTACTATTAGCTGCAGATAAATATGGTGATCAGAGGCTTGGGATATACTCACTTGAATTTGCAGTGGAGTGTTGTGAAAAGCTCGTTGAACTTGGGCAACCAATGCATGCTAATTACAACGATATATGCTTAAAACTACAAACAACAAAGGAGATTGTAGATGCATAATCAAAGTGAAGTACCTTGTGTAATTAAGGATGATACGGACTTAAGCTCAGAGCAAAAATTATGGCTTATTAGCCTCTCAGGGCACCTTTCAATGCAAAATGGCTATTCATTGGATGTCCTAAAACATCATAATAAAAACTATACTGACGAGGCTATTGCTAAAGGAAATTTAAGTATTTTAGATAATGGTTATGGCGTTACAACAAAAGAAGAATTGATTGAAACTTTAAATGTTTTTTATAACACGTCAAATAGCCAAGTTTTTATGAGCTGCATGGCTGAACTCACCAGAAATGATTTATTAGCAACATACAACATTGAAGATAAATTTACCGCCTATCAAAATACGCCTATAGGTATTATGTCTGACTGGGCAGGAATACATAAAATCTCACTGGCTCGTTGTGGTATTAGAGCTTTTGATATTGGTCGCTATGCTTTTTTGTGTCGTTGTGGTGTTACCATTAATTTTTTAACTGAAGAAGAAGCATGGTGTTACCTCAAGCATATTGGAAAACTGGCACAGACCTTATTTGTTAGCTGGCAAGAATATGCAACTAGTTATGTGGTTGGTCGATGTATATGGCAGAAAATTAAAACTCAAGAAATGTACAGCGAGCCAAACCCTGATTTTAATTTTAGTCATGATTTATTTGAAAAAATAAATCATACGGCTGCTACATTGCAAAGTATATTAGCTGATGACGAGCACCCATGGTGCCAATTAGATTGGAAAATAGACTTTTGATCCCAATTGAAACTACAATATTTTGATTTTATAAATACAGATTGAATAACTCCTTTTGCAGCAGAGTTATTCAGTCTAGTTAGTATCAGTATTAGTGCTTGCGTCCTACACCATTACGTACCATGTCTTGGCCTGTTTGGAATACGTCTTCTGTAATCATGCGTGCTAAAAGTAGCTTTTGATTATCGTCAAACACAGCAACAAAACGGCTGCCATCTTTGTTATTAGTAGCCATACCAACACCGGCAACACCTTTAAGTCCAAAACCACCGTTTTCGACATCTATTAAAAAGCTTTCTAGTTCGGCTAAAGTATCAATTACGTCATTTTCATTATTCATTTTAAAACTCTTTTAGTAAGGCCTTGGCTAGGCTTTTAAATCATTATGGTGGCTATTTTATAGAGAAGAGCCAAAAACTTAAACCCTTGGCTCAGGTTAGTAACTAAATCGACTTTATAGCTAACTCTAAATTGCTTAGCGCACAACCAAACTCTTTTGCATTAACGCGATGATACTGCGTGTCACTCGTTGCAGTAAGGCTAATTATAAACTCATCTTGTTGGGCTACCGCACTTTGCTCTTGGCTTAGGCACATCGCTTGAGTAAGTGATCGCAGTTTTGAATTTGTTAAAATTGAGCCAAAACGCTGCACTGGCAGTGGCGGTATTTTTATAGCGGGTAACGCCTCATCTATTGTGCGCTTGCTTAGAGTAAACGTGTTATTGGTAATTTCAATTACACTGCTTGTAGGCCAATACGAGTAGCTATAGCTCTTACTCTCAGGTGGTGCTTTACCTTGGTTAGCTAAATGCACTACACCACTTTTGCCTATTACGGTTATTAAACTACCTTCTGGCGATTTAATAACAACCAAAGCTGTATTTTCATCAATACCAAAGCCATGCTGCATTTGTGTTTTAGTATTACTCGCTTCGCTATTATTTAGCGCAGCTGCGAGTCCAAACGTGCGGTTTTGTTCGCTAAATTGAGTATCTATAACACCAAAATTAAAGCTGCCAAGTCCACCAGCATTAGTGTTATTTTCACCTTTACGAAGTGCCTCAAGGCTTGTCGTATTTGTAAGCATACCCGTCACTTTACTTTGGATTGCTGCGCCCGCGCCTTCACCTACAATTACTGGGCGAGTTTGCAATGCTTGCGTCCACGGGTATGGATTATTGTTTTGATCAAATAATACCTTGTGAGTTAATGCTGCATTACCGCTATTAAACATCACACCGGTACTATTTTTAATAAGTGATACAAGTGCATTAGTGCCACTTTTGCATAAAGCGTATTCGGCCTTTGTGTACTCTGGATAAATTGCTTCCCGGTTATACACATTCATTAATGTATTTCTGAGAGCGGGTAATTCATCGCACGAGTTACTCGTAATCGCTTTAGCAAGTGCTGGCGTTAGTGCTAACCATTGAGTGCTTATATTTGATTGTGCTAAAAGACTCTGCGCTACATCTGCCGACTCATAAGGGTCGCGGCTCGATGCCGTAATAGCAAGCATGGTGGGTTTTGCGTTATTAACTTTTAAACTGCCCGACACAAATTGTAAAATACTATTAGTCGCGACCTCAATATTAAAATCGGTATTTACTTGCTCTTTTAAGCGCTCACCGTTTTTATCAAGTAGCGGCACTTCTAGCATATCAAATACAAAGTTGTATTCTTGCTGAGTCAGGCTTTCTAATTGCTGGTTATTTATATCGCGCCATAGCCATAATAAATCTGTTTTAGATACGCTATTTGACGATTTACCTAGCAAGGTTTTAAGTGTTTTTAATACAGCCGTTTTTGCCTCAACGTTATTATTAGGCCAGTGCTGTGTGATGTTTTTTATTTGAGAGTTATTAACCCTATATAGATTATGTAATTTACCTTCAACAACAGTCTCTTTTTCGCAGTTATTAAGCTTTGCGCTAGTACAAGTTGCAAGCTCTGAGCCCACTAAAATTAAAGTTTGGTTTTGCTCTTGAGCCACTGCATTTATTGAAAAACCAGCACCCAGTAACGCCACTAACATAACTCGTAATTTAGGCTGTTGATTACGTAAAAACGCACATATCATAATGTAAACTCTAATATAAATTATAAAACTAATGTGTTGCAGTTTAACAGCTAGCCACTTGAGCCTAAATATATTTTTATAAATGTTAAATAATTCAAGTCTCTGAAAAGCGATAGGGTTAGGCACTGCATTTAAATACATTGTTTAGTTTGCCAGCTACTCTCGCAAATATTGACTAAACAAATTTAAACCGAGCATTTATTGATCAAATCCATTGTTTAAATTACGGTGGTGCATTGTTTTAGTAACTGAGGTGGAATATGGACTTTTCTAATGAAGAGGTAAATTTTTTAGCTGAGTTATTCAAACCAAATACAAAGCAGCGCTCTCCCCGTAATCATATGCTTACAATGAAAAGCTCTGTACCCGCGAGTATTGCTCACCTTTTTACCCATGCAAATTTAACTTTGCTTGCTGAAGTTGCTAATTACCAACTTTGGTTTCCCCTGCAATTAAAAATTGATGAGTTAGGTGTAATTAACCCCACTTTGAGCGCACCAGAGGTAATTGATACAAAGGGCACTCAGCGAAGTTGGCGTTGGAGTGAGCTAAATATTAAAAGCCAAGGTTTTAATATTGAATCAATTTCCAGTACGGGCATATTTTTAAAACCATTGAAAAATGGAAAAAGCTTAAACAAATTACAGCACATGAGCTTTAACTTGCCTAACAAAGAAAGTATATCAATGGATATAGTACCCGTTAGGCAAAGTAGCTTAGGGATTGCAGCAAAAATAACTCAAATTCATAGCGGGCAAGAGCAACTAAGAGCTTATCTTTTTGAAGAGCACAAACGTCAATTTGCTAAATTATACGAAAACGGCCAATTAGTTGAACAATTAATTTAATAGCCTTAACCACCCTATACTTGCATTTAGTTAACTTTATTTAACGCTGTCTCAATGTTAATCTGTACTCCTATTTATAAATCATAGGGATATGACAATGCCAGGTGCTTTTGCGCACATTACTGCGGTTAATATTGCAACGCAAACCAAGTCACTCACTAAAATGGATATGCCTAAAAAGGCAAAACTTATTTTAAGCAAACGTCAAGCATACCTTGAACTAGGTTGTGTAGCCCCCGATTACCCTTATTTAGCTGTAGCGCAGCCTAGCCAAAATGCATGGGCCGATTTAATGCATTACGAGCGCACGGGTGATTTACTTAAAGCCATGATTGAATACTGTAAAACACTTGAAGATGAAGCATTTGAAAAGTGCTTTGCTTGGTTATGCGGTTATATGGCCCATGTTGCTGCAGATATAACGGTGCATCCAGTTGTTGAATTAAAAGTTGGCCCATATGAGCAAAACCAAACTGCGCACCGTACCTGTGAAATGAACCAAGATGCGTTTATTTGGCAACGTTTAAATTTAGGTGAGTTAGGCTACGCTGATCGCGTACAACAAAATATTGGGTCTTGTACTAACAAAGACGATAATTTTGATACCGATATTGCACAAATTTGGCAACATGCTTTATTAACAGTTCACCCACACTACGCCGCACAACACACGCCTAACTTTAATACATGGCATAACGGTTTTCAGTTTGTAGTAAATAATGCTGAAGAAAGCTATCGGTTATTTGCCTGTGCACGCCATGTTGCTGCTGATTTAGGTTTGTTTTATCCTCGCCCAAACGAAGTAGACTCCACTTTTATTGAACAGCTAAAAACACCGCACGAGCCAATGCATTACAACGATATTTTTGACTTTGCCGTTAGTAACATTCAGCACTATATAACCATTATTGCCAATGCCGTATTTTTAGATACTGATTACAGTGAAATTAAAAACTGGAACCTAGACACAGGCTACGATGAGCACAACACAATGACGGTATGGAGCAAATAGCATGAAACACTTACTCTGCATAAGCTTAATTGTATTACTTAGCGGTTGTTACACTTCAAAAAATAACAATCCAGAAATAATGGCCGATTTAGCCTCGCAATTAAAAGATATTGCTACCGCTGTAGACGGCACTTTAAAGTTTAGTGAAACACCCTATTCATCCACTGATGAGTTATTAAAAGCTGCCGTTAATAACGATTTAAGCAAACTTACGCCCTTTAACGAGTACACGTTTATTGTGGATGTACAAGATGATAACGCCGTATTACTTTTATGTGATGCTGACACTGCTTTAATTGAAGATGCAGGCTGTACTGCGCAATCAGACATACAGCATTGGAAATCGGGAGCTGTGCAACAGTGCAAAATAACTATAAACGCCCAACAACTCTGTAATTAGGTAATAAAACCAAGCTAGCTTTATAGAGCATGCATAGCTCTTAGGTGAGCATGTTCTATATAGTGGCCACTAAATACATTTAAAGTTGAGCTGTCACTTCTTCAGGGTTAAACACTAAGCCATGGCGGCTAACATGTTCTGCAAATCTTTCGGCTAGCATTGGTTTAGCAAAGTAATAGCCCTGAAATTCTTTACACCCCATTTGCGCCATTATTGCTACTTGTTCTTGGGTTTCTACCCCCTCAGCTACACACTTAATATCAAGCTCTTTACACATAGCATGTACTGCCTTAACTAAACTTTTTTGACGCTTTGAGCTCGTTACTTGGCTTATTAATGAGCGATCTAACTTGAGTTTGTTAATTGGGTAGTCGGCAAGGCGTGCAATATTAGAATATCCCACCCCAAAATCATCGACCGAAATAGTAAAACCCCACGATTGCAGTGTTTGCATAAGCTTTAACGAATGGGCTTGGTTAGCCTCAAGGGAAGTTTCAGTCAGTTCTAACTCTATTTGAGGCGGCTTTACGTTAAAGTCGGCAAGGTATTTAACTAGTTTTGACATAAAATCGGTTTGGCTAAAATCAATTAGAGATATATTTATTGCCACCGGCACACTCGGTAAACCCACTTTAGTCCAATCGGCAATTTGAGCGCACACCTTTTGAATAATCAGGTCGGTTAGCCGACTAACCATTCTGTATTCTTCGGCAATAGGAATAAATACCACTGGCGACACATTACCCAGTATTGGACTGTTCCAACGCGCTAAGGCTTCAAGCCCTATACATTGACCCGTTGCATCTACTTTAGGTTGATAGTGCACCGACAAATCGCCCTGCTGAAGCGCTTCATCTAATAACATTGAAATTTCGTATTTTTCGATAAAAGCTTGTGATTGTTTTTCGTTATAACCACTAAGGGCCATATTACAATTTGCTAGTTTAAGTGCTTCGCATGCATTGCTAAGTACTGTTGCGCTGTTTTTTCCATGATCAGGATACTTTGCAAAACCAAATAAAAATGATTGCTGACACTTAGTACCAAACACATTATATTTTTTATCTAATGTATTTTTTATTTGTATTAATAGCTTATCTTCAAGCTCGTTTTGCGAGTTTGCCACAATTATAAAAGCGAGCTTTCCGACTCCTATATGAGCACACAACAGCGGCTCATCTGGCATCGCTTTTAAACGCTTGTATGCGTTAATCAGTAAGGCTTGAGAGTCGGCTTTAGTGAGCTTTAAATTTAAGTATTCACTATTTGCACTTTGCGCAACAACAATATAAAAACCTTTTTGGTACTTACTTGTTAGCCTATCGCATTGCAGTTCAAACCATTCTCTATTAGGTAGCCTTGTTCGCGAGTCTCTAAAGCGTAATCGTTTGTTTTCTTGTTCCATCATCGATAAATTTTGTTTAATGAGCTGCTCTTGCGTGCAATCGTAAAAGTCGTATACACGGTAGTTTGTGCTCATTGTTATTTGCTGATAACTGGCTTTAAAATAGCTTTTTTTGTACTTCACAATTTTATTTTGCGCATTTGGATCGTCAAAAGATAAAGTAGGAAATAAATGAGAGAGGTTAACGCATTCTTCTTTTAATTCTTTTTTTATACCAAACATATCAATAGCATGTTGATTAAAATCAGTAATGACAAGGTTTTCGTCAACAATAATTTTGGCTTTATTTGATTCGGTGAATAAGCTTCGATAAAGCTCATTTTTGTCTTTAAGGTGTGTATTAGCGCTTATCATTGTTTTGTTTAAACGCTTAGCAGCCACAATTGTGCGTGCTACAGCAAGGGGAATACATATGTTAAAAAATAAAAATATAAGCCCTGTAATGTATAAGTCCGCGTCGGGAAGTTGTTGAGCTATGCCGGTTAAACCCGAGACATCAACGTTATTGATGATCATATAAAACGGCGCAATATTTAATACGCCATAAGCAAGGGCTGTTCTATAACCAAGTAGCATAAGTGCGATTATCGGGCAAGAATACATATACATAGAACCCACTTTAGCAAGCTCTAGGTCTGTTAAAAATAAGTTCATTGACACGCTAGCAGCTACAATGGCTATTAAAAGTGCATGAGCGCTAAAGTGATAGAAACGCTTACTTGCTATAAGTAAACCACATGCAGTAGCAAGAAAGCTGCTTGTTAATACAACAATATAAATTAAGTTAAATTCAATAGCGCTTGTGTACGTGTGGCACGCCACAGCAAAACATAACACCATTACTAATGATAGAATAATGCGCAGTGCACTTATTCGCCAATTAGCAACCTGACCAGGGGCTGAATAATGGTCATTTAATAAAAAGAATCTATTGAAAAAATGCATAATAAACAACAGTTAAAGCTCATTCTTCTATTAGACATTGATAGCTTGTTAAAATCAATCTAATGAATGTAATTTCTATTTACATAGTTCTATAAAATAGACAAGTGTAAACCTACTTGTTAGCCGTTAAACATTCATTTTTCGAGTGTTTTTACAGTTATCTTCTTTAAGAGCGAAACCGCTGCACCCTAAAAATTCACCGTGCTTAGATTTGCGTTTACGCATTTCGCGACCACACTTTTCACAAATTGGGTGCTGCGTTTTACACTCTGTATTCACACATTGTGAGTACGTGTTTTTATCAATCGATGGGCCACTACAGCTTTTACACACTCGTAATTTAGTTTCGCAAATTTGCGTATTAGTACAACTATAATAATCACCATATTGACCCGTTTTTGGCACAATTAAACCGTCGCTGCACGTACTACACTCTCTTTGCTTTAGTTGCGACTTATTAAACAACGTTGAAGCGATTTGAATGGGATAATTGTCATCTACTAGTTCTTTTACAAACGCTGAGCATGCATAAGGGTCTGCAATTAAATACGCTTTATGTTTAGCGCGCGTAATACCTACATAAAGCAAACGCCTTTCCTCTGAGTGAGTGAATTCATCTTGCTCTGGTAATAACGCCTCCACTAGCACATTATTTTGATTATCGCTAGGAAACCCTAATTTACCTTGTTCAAAACCAATAATAATACAGTAATCGGCTTCAAGCCCTTTGGCACTATGCAATGTCCAAAAATAAAGAGAGTTTGTATGCTTTTTATCTTTTAAATGCTGCTGCACGCTATTTAACATGTATCTATATCGACTAAGTATGGCAATGCTCGCTGATGCATCATTTTTTTGAATAGTGCTTATGCTCTGCTGCACTTTTATTTCTATCGATTTAGTACCTTGGTATAAATCGTCTAATAAAATAACTTGTGGTGTGGTTACTTGTGTATGTGTGCTGATCTGCTTTTTATATTGCTCAGGGTTTTGCATTACAAAACGCCCTGCTACATCACTAATACTATTGTTATATCTAAATGTTTTTTGCAACATAGTAAGTGAGTGGCTGCCCACTAATTCATTAAAGCGTGTAGTAAGCGCTAAATTACCACCCGAGAACCGATAAATTGCCTGCCAGTCGTCACCTACTGCAGTAAAGCGTATTCCGTTACCATGCTTTAATATGGCACTTAAAAAAGCCATTCGCGCGCTTGATATATCTTGAAACTCATCAACTAAAATGTGACTCCACACAATATTAAAATCTCCGTTTACCACCGCCTTTGTTGCTTGAATTATCATGTCGTCAAAATCAATGGCATTTTGTGCGCTTAGTTCATTTATATAAGCCTCATGAATTTGCACTAACAAGTTTGCGTATTGTTGATAGTTTTTAATACCGCTTTGTTTAATGCGCTGTGCTATTTGCTTATTACTTAGCTGCTCCACTCGAATAGCTTGTAAACATTTTATGTACTTATCAATGCCTTGCTGTAACTGCCCTGAGTTATTTAATGTATGAAATATTTCATCGTTACTTAAAGGCGTTAATTCAACATTATGCTGCTTCAATTGCTTAGCGAGAGTGTGCTCTAGCTTTCCTTCTACCCAGTTGTAATGAAAGGTTTCGAGTAACGTGGTGCCATTTTGTTTATGCAGTTTACGCTTAAATGCAATTTGCTCGTTATAATGTTTTTTATTTATATCGGCACGTGTATTACCTTGCCTATCAATCCCAAAGTGCTCTAAGTAAATATCATAGTGAGGTATATAAAAATCAGGCTTATATTGCCTATTTAGCTCGGTGCCTTGGTCAAAGTGATAATTCACCTCATAGCTATGCGGCACGCTGTTTAAATGCAGCCAGTTTGAAATAAGCACTTCCTGATAACTTTTTACTTTATGACCCGCAAGGCTGCGGTATTCGTTATCGCGTATGTATCGCTCGTACTGTGCATTATCTTTAAAGCTAAATATATCAATTGGCTCATGGAGTAAATCTACAAATACTTTTAAAAATTGTGGCTCGGTTTGTATTTTTTTACTTACCCATGCCGTTAACCAACTATTTAATTGAACTGGGTCTGTTGCAAATTTTGACAACTCAACAGGTTTTTTAGCGCTTTGTAATAGTTTAAGCCCAAGCGCATGAAACGTTAAAATAGTGGGTGCTTTGGTATGTAATTTTGCATGCGTGGCGCGTTTAATAAAGCGCTCTTTAAGCTCGTTAGCTGCTGTTTTATTATAGGCCAGTACCAAAATTTGCTCGGGCTTTGCAATATCACACGCTATTAGATCTAGCGACTTTGCGACCATCACAGATGTTTTACCTGTGCCTGCTGCCGCTAATACTAAATTTTTGTCGTTATCGCGTATTACTGCTAAACGCTGCTCTGTTGTTAATGGATTTGACTCTACTTGATTAAAAAAATCATTTTTAAGTATCAGTTGTTTTTTTTCATATTTATGGCGCAACTGTGCAATAGCATCAAGGGAATTGGGTGTGGTGCTCAGTATATTTAAAAATTTAAGACTACTTGGCGATAAGTGTTGTTGCCATGTATTTGTACTTTGAGCGTACTGTTTAGCAAGTGAAAACACATCGTTATTAAGTGTATTTAGGGAACTATCACGTAAAAACTCATCTAAAGCATAACGCTTTAGCAAAGTTTTGGCGTTATTTACCTTTTGCTCAAGCATAGCCGAAAACTGCGTATTAATGGCAGTATTTAAAGTATTAGCCTGTGCTTTGTTTAAAAAGCTAATTGATGTATTGCTGCTGTCGCACAAATTAATTTTGGCACTAAATAAACGGTTTTTAAGTATTGAGTAATTATAAAAGTCTTTAATTAAAAATGTTCGTGCGGGAGCACGTCTAAAATGCACAACAAGGTGCTCTTGTTCAATACTTACGTGTTTAATAAGGGTAAAAAAACGGCCTAGCCAACTTGGAGTAGCAATATACTGCGCCATAATACTCTATATGAAAATATACTTTAATTGATTGTAACACACTCTTTTATAATACATTTAGCGCTAAGTTAGTGTTTATTTAGTAAGCAATTTAAATAGTGGATTGGTTTTTAAACTTAGGTTTTAATGTTTTATTTACAACCATTAACAAATTTAAACATTTACAGACGCCTTGTTGTGTAACAATGCACAAATACAAACTGGCCATTGCATATAATTGTAAAAACTATTCTTAATTAAACAATTACTTACTGCCTAGTTAAGTGGCTTAAAGGAGCTAACATGCTTAAAAAATGCATTACCACAACGGCTTTAATTTTCGCATTATGCGCTTGCACATCAGAAACAGAGTCTGATTTAGTAAAAACAAAAGGTATATGGGCTGGCTTTGAACTGGTTTCTGACGGCAACCGCACGCGTGTTAACGCAGAACTAAATGCGGGAG
This sequence comes from Pseudoalteromonas sp. 31A1, assembly GCF_011378815.1. Lineage (NCBI taxonomy): Bacteria > Pseudomonadati > Pseudomonadota > Gammaproteobacteria > Alteromonadales > Pseudoalteromonadaceae > Pseudoalteromonas > Pseudoalteromonas sp. 31A1. The sequence continues at coordinate 100,495 of NZ_WTKY01000015.1, forward strand.
ATGCGAATGGCTCTAATATTGTTTTAAGCGATAGCGACTCATTAAGGGCTGTTGTTAATAACACTGCCATTGTACTTACAAAAGATACCGATTTTTTAGACGTTGATTACCAAGCTTATATAAATGCAACAGACGATAATCAGCAGTTTGATATATTATTTATACGAGACGATGGTATAAATGCTAATTCAAGCGCAGAACTGCCTTTAAATTTTATTATTTTAACCCCGAGTAACAGTCAAAATTTTGGTATTAATAGCACTCTTACCGTTCAATTAGATGGCACTGATCCTAACAGTACAAGCCAAGTAGAACTTAGCAGTAGTTGCACTACCAATAATAATGAAACACTTTTGCAGTCAACATTTTTTGCGCTTAATTCATCTCGCCTTGAAATAAATTTACAAAGCTTAGATATGTTTAACAGCTCGCAAGTAAATAAAAATAAAGCATGTAATTTAACAATTAATATTAAACGCGAACGGTTCGGTAGTATTTCGGGTGAATATGCAAACCAAAGCTATATTAGGGCGCAGCAAACACGCGCTATTAAAAATATGACTTTAACGTTTTAATTTGCACGCTAATTTACTCAGCGTTAAGCTATGCCTTTATTAAATAATTCTACCAATTGTAATTGCCCTCCTAATTTTTATGAGGGCTAATAATAATTGATATAAAGGTTTATTATGACTAATAGCACATACCCGATTGGCACACCTGGCAAAAAATGGAATAACAACGATAAAGCCCAGTGGTTAGCACGCCAAAGCATTAAACGCAGTTACCAAAACGAAGTCGTAACGCTAATTAATGATCTTAAAAACACCTTAGATATAGAGCAATACGGCGAGCTTAATTACGCCGCAGGTACTTACCCATTATATATATTAAAAACGCCTAACTTTAATGCTAATAAACCAACTGTTTTAATCACCGGTGGTGTACATGGCTATGAAACAAGTGGCGTACATGGCGCACTTAGGTTTGCTAAAACATCGGCTATGCAATATTGCGAACAGTTTAATATTATTGTTGCCCCCTGCATTAGCCCTTGGGGTTACGAGACTATAAACCGTTGGAACCCAGATGCTATTGATCCTAATCGCTCATTTTACGAGGGTAGCCCAGCTCAAGAATCAGCCGCTATTATGGCGTTTGTAAAAACATTAGGTACTGACTTAATCGCTCATATTGATTTACACGAAACAACAGACAGCGATAACAGTGAATTTAGGCCCACACTTGCTGCGCGTGAAGGCACTACAAATACTAACTGGAACATACCTGATGGGTTTTATTTAGTTGCAGACACCAAAAAGCCAGAGCCGGAGTTTCAAAAAGTGATTATTGAAAGTGTTGCAAAGGTAACCCATATTGCACCGAGCGATGAAAACAACCAGCTAATCGGCGTACCTCAAGAGCAATTTGGTGTGATTAACTATGCCGCTCAAGAGTTAGGTTTATGTATGGGCTTTACTGATGCACCCTACGTAACAACCACTGAAGTGTACCCAGATAGCCCAACAGCCACAGATGAAGAATGTATTTTGGCTCAAGTAGCCGTTATAACAAGCGCACTGAAATATATAGGTGCAAATACGCAATAGAAATTGCATATAAAACCGCACATAAAAAATGCCCAAGGAGAATATCTACTTGGGCATTTTTTGTATTTTTATGAAGCTTTATCAATCTTAGTTTTTATAAAACTGACTGTCTTTGGTTATGGTAATACTGGCGTCTTCTTGCGCCGTTACAATAAACTGTAGCTTACTCACTTTACGCTCAATATCGTAACCATCGGCTGTTACTGTCACTGGTACGCTTTTCATAACACCCGGCTGAACAAGTGTAGAGCTAGGGCTTGAGAGTATTGCACCAGGTAAACCCTCTATAGCGATGCTGTAATGCAGTGCTTTTTGGGTTTTATTAATAATAGTAAGTGTGTAAGGGTTTTCTACTAAGCCTTCGTAGTTCACTCTGTAGAGCGCATTTCTGTCGCGTAGTACTGAAGCTTCTATGGGGGTACGTTGCAGCATCCATGCAAACATAGATATTATTAACAAAGCCGTTAATGCGCCATATCCTACTAGTTTTAACCTAAATGGATTGGTTTTCCCCCCTTCCATTTGTTTTTCACTCGCGTATTTAATTAAGCCTTTTTCGTAACCAAATTTATCCATGGTATCGTCGCAAGCGTCTATACATAAACCACAGTTTATACATTCATATTGCATTCCATTTCGAATGTCTATACCTGCAGGGCATACGTCTACACACAAGTTACAGTCTACGCAGTCACCTAGGTTAAGCTCTTTTGGATCGGCTTTACGCTTACGCGGACCACGGCTTTCACCTCGCTTACTGTCATAAGTAACAAGCAACGTATCTTTATCAAACATAACAGCCTGAAAACGAGAATATGGGCATGCAATAGTGCACATTTTTTCGCGTAAAAACCCTGCATTGCCATAAGTACAAAAAGCGAATAAAAACACCCAAAAACTTGTAATACCTGACCATTCAAACGTAAGCATTTCCATATACAAACTTTTAGCCGGAATAAAATACGCCATAAACGAGGTGGCAGTTAAAATAGAAATAACAATCCATGCGCTGTGTTTAGTTATTTTTTTACGCCAAGTACTTAGCGTCCACTGTGATTTATCTAGCTTTATTCGCTGATTTCGCGTGCCCTCTATACGCTGCTCTACCCACGAAAACATGAGCATCCATATTGTTTGAGGGCATGTATACCCACACCAAACCCGACCAAGCCAGTTAGTTACAAAAAATAAAGCAAAAGCCCCCACCATAAACAGCAGGGCTAAAATCATAAAATCTTGAGGAAGGAGTGTTAAACCAAAAATAGTAAAAGTTTGCGTTGCCACATCAAGCAGCACAGCTTGTTGTCCGTTGTATTGGATCCACGGTATTGCAATAAAAGTTAGCATTAACAGCCAACCTAAATTACGGCGTATGCGCTGAAAAAAACCTTTTTGCTCGCGGATATAAATTGGCCCTTCGTTGTTGTAGGGCTTAATGATCATGTCTTCTTCTTTAATATCAAACTTCATAGTACTTGCTTTATTATGACGGTGTTAAGCAAACTATTGCAACTTTCAGACCAAACTGAAACTTAAGTTACCTTATTGATATTTATATACTTATTAAAATAAACAAAAATAAAGCTCGCGATATAAAGCGGATTACGCGATATATAACGAATTCTCGCTAAACTTTATTAATACCCAGTTTTCGCATTTTTGAGCGCAGTGTACTCTCAGGCAAACCCAGTTTAACGGCCGCTCCTTTATCTCCCGATATTTGCCAGTGCGATAACGCGAGAACAGAGGTTATATGCTGCTTTTGTGCTTCATCGAGCGTAAGCGAAGGGTTAATAACTACTTCACCTCCTGCTTGTAAAGGTTGGCTTAGCTGTAGTACAGCCTGATTAGATAAAATAGCTTCGCGTTCAAGCACATTTTGCAGCTCTCTAATGTTGCCTGGCCAATTGTAGGCTTGCAGTTGTGTAATTGCTTTTTTACTTAGCCCTTTTAAATGTTTGCCCAGTCGTTTATTTAATTGTGTAATTAAATTAGCGCATAAATAAGGAATATCTTCTTTTCGATCTTTTAAAGCAGGTACTTTTATAGGAAATACATTAAGTCGATAATACAAATCAATTCTAAACGTGCCTTTTTGTACCATTTCCCATAAATCGCGATTAGTCGCGGCAACCACTCTAATATTTACTTTTAGTGTATTAATGCCACCTACGCGTTCAAACTCTTGCTCTTGCAGTACTCTGAGTAATTTACTTTGCGCCTCAAGCGGCAGCTCTGCTATTTCATCTAAAAATAGAGTGCCTTTATCGGCAAGTTCAAAACGCCCTTTACGACGCTCATTTGCACCTGTAAACGCACCTTTTTCGTGACCAAATAATTCTGACTCTAGTAAACTCGGTGTAAATGCTGCGCAATTTACTTTAATAAAAGCTTGCTCGCTGCGTTTACTTAACCGATACAGGTTACGGGCTACTAGCTCTTTACCTGTGCCGTTTTCGCCAAGTATAAGCACTGTACTGTCGGTTTCACTTACCAGCTTTATTTGATCTAACATGGTTTGAAATATATGGCTTTGTCCAACTAGCCCTGAGTCTTGCCAATCTTCGTTAAGCTCTGCAATTAAGTAGTTGTTTTCATCTTTTAGCTGCTCACTTAAATGCTTTACTTGCTCAAGTGCGTTTTGCAGCGCATTTTGTGTTTGCTGTTGCAGTGATATATCGCGAAATACCGCTACAGCACCAATTAATTGATCATTTCGATAAACCGGTGTTGAAGTGTACTCAACGGCAAACGAACTGCCGTCTTTACGCCAAAAAATTTCATTTTTAACTTCACGACGTTTTCCGTCAAACATGGTGCAATATATTTGGCATTCATCCGCAGGATAAGGCGTACCATCAGCATGAGTATGGTGATGATATTGATGTATTTTTTTACCTAATAACTCCTCTGCTCGCCAACCAGTCATGCGCTCAGCGGCAGGATTAACAAACACAGCATTACCCGATAGGTCAAAACCATATATGCCCTCACCTACTGCATTGAGCAATAACTTAGGATCGTTTAAAAATTGTTTTATCATAAATGCACCTCGCGAAATATCGCGAGCATTATGACAATTTTTTAAACTAAGCGCACTCATTACTTAAAATGCACTTAAGTGCTCATTAAAACGCTATAAATAATGCTTAAACAGTGTTTTTACATCTATTTTTGCACCTAGCCTTGCGGCTATTAAGTAAAGTCCTGCAAGTTTTCGGTGAATAAATAAAGCGTCAACCGGTGGCGTATGCCATTGCTGTGATTGCGCGCTAAGAGCAAGCCCTGCATTTTTAATTTTTAGCGCCAATTCACTATTTTTAAAGTCAAACTCACCATTTACTCTTAGTGGTTCGCATGCCATTAAAAATAAATCGATAACGTTATTTTTATACTCATCAACCAAGTCATTTTTAAAATAACCAATGTGTAAAGCCGCTCTAAGTACACCTTCTCTGTTGTTTTCACTGCCCGCTTTAAATAAGGCCAAATAAGCGCGGCTGAGCTCAGATGATATTTCTCGCGTTGCACCAAAATCAAATAAAACAATTTTTTGTGTATCAAGCTGATAATGAAAGTTGGCAAAGTTAGGGTCGGTTTGAATGAGTTTAAAATCAAACATCTCTTTAAAAAACAAATCAATTAGTTGTGCTGCAACAAAGCTTTTTTGGTTATTAGGTAGCTCTATAATACTCTCAATCGGCTCAGCCTTTACATATTCCATGGTAAGTACTTGCTGCGTACTATGCTCTGGATATACGTTAGGCACTTTAAAATGGGGATTAGTTGCTAATGCATTTTTATAACGTATTAAGTACTGAGCCTCCCTCTTATAATCAGCTTCGGCCAATAACTGAGCTTTGGCTTCACTAATAAGCGGTTTAATATTAAGATCTTTTGGCAATAATCGAGAAATCGTTAATAACGAAATAACATTGTCGACATCACTCACAACACTTTTTGCAATACCAGGATATTGAATTTTAACAGCCAGTTGCTCACCATTCTCCTTATAAGCTAAATGTACTTGCCCAATAGAAGCCGCAGCAAAAGGTCTTAATTCAATATGAGAAAAACGCGCTAGCCAGTCATCTCCCCATTGCTCTTTTAATACCTCTACAAGTTGTTTATGAGGCATTGGGTTGGCATCTGAGCGCAGCAAAGCAAGTAATTGAGCTAATTCAGGACTGAGTAAGTCACCGGCATCCATTGAGAGTAATTGCCCAAGCTTCATTGCCGCACCACGTAAATGTGATAACTGTATGGCGAGCTTTTCAATGTTTTTAGGTTGTAGTAATAAACTTTTGTTATCCCAACCTTTGCCCGTTAATGCGCTCTTAGCACCATCAACTAGCATGTTGGTTGCAACACCTGTTGCTAGTGAGCCTAATTTTGCAAAGCGAGAAAGTCGAGAGGTGGGAACAGTTCGAGGAGCCGCCATAATATTAAAACCTTATTAGCCTGAGAGTCAGGCTAATAAGTACGTATATTTTAAGTAGGTCGATCTACTTATAGACTAGGTACTAGCTTAATTGCGCCTTCAACAATTTGTATATCAAGCGGTAGCTTGCTTAATAAAACCATTTTAGGATCGTCCATATTTAATGTATAAACAGGATTTACTGCTAAAAAGGCATTAATTACTTCCATTGCTTGGCTATCAAGTGCGCCTAAATTACCGCTAAAACCACCGGCATCTACACTCGAATCAAGTAACTTAATATTACGTAAAAACACCGCATTTTTCTCACTGTCGTAAAATGGGCTGCCTTCAATTTGAAGCTGTAAACGTACTGGGTATTTTAAAGCAAAAGCGTTAATTTCTGCGCTTGTGTCAGCACCAAGTACAACCACATCACGATTTTCTGGACCAATATTTACGCTCAAATCATTTACATCAAACTGAACTGGTAAGCCCATTAAGCTCACTTTTTCACTTAACTTTGGTAATTGTTTACTAAGTACAGACTCAACCTCTGAGTTAGTAAATGAATATACTGATATGCCTTGCGTGGTATTACAGGCTGTTAAAAATAACGCTGCAATAATAACTAAAATTCTCATGAGAACCCTTATATTTATAATGAAGTAATGATGCTTATAAAAAAGCCGCTATTAAAGCGGCTTATTAAAATAGTAACCAGTATATATTAAACTGGTTCTAGAGCGTGTTGACCTTTTGGATTGAAATTTGTTCAATCTAGGGTCGATTTAATCGCGGCGTGAGGTTTGTAACCTAGCGGGCTAAGTCAAAACCGAGCAACAAAGAGTTAATCGACCCTAGAAAGAACCCAAAGGGCAGCGCATGTTTGGCATTTATGCTGCGTTATCGCCTATTTATGGGGAATAACCACACTACATAGACTCTGCCTTGCCTAAATACCAAACAGTCTGCTGCAAATTCAACCACGAAAGTTCAACACGCCCTAGTGTATTAAGCTGCAAGTATCGCTTTAAGTCGCATTAGTGTGTCAGGTTCAACTGAACCGCTACTGAGCGCTAGTAACTGTTTTAAATAATAGTTTAAATCAGCATGTTCGCCACGATGCTTGTCATCTAGCATGGCTACTTGTTCTGCCATTCTAAGTGACTTATCAGTTGAGCTTACGTTCGCTAGTATTTCCATGCGCGTAATAAGCTGTTCAGTATTTAATGTTGTTTTAAGCGGTGCTTGGTACTGACTTGGTAACGCTTCATTGTTCTCAAGTGCTGTAATTAGTGCATCTAAATTAGCTTGCTCTGATTTGCTTGTAAGCAATGCAAGTTTATCTTCAATGGCCGCTAGTAGCTTAGTCACTTTTGGCGCTAACGATCTAAACTGTGCATACCCTTTCACTTTTGTTTCTAGGTCGTGCAACTGTGCTCTTTGATTTACATCGCTAAGTGCTGCTTCAAGCTCAGCAAGTTCTGCAACGGCTTGTTTATCTGACTCATTTTGATCAAGTTTTTGCTGCTCAAATTCACTACTGCGCTTAGTAAATGTTTCATCGTTAAACTGACGAAACTTTTGCCATAACGCATTTTCAGCTTTCAAGCCTGCAAAACCTATCGTTTGCCATTGTTGCTGCATTTGCTTCAACTCTTGGCATGCAGCGGCTAAATCATCACTTTGTGACAACTGCTCTGCTTTTTCTACTAGCTCATTTTTAAGTGCAGCATTACTTTTATGAAATGCGTTTAATAAAGCCAGTACTTGCTGTTGCTCATTTTTATAACGGTCATTTAATGTACGGTATGTTTTAGGATCAACTTTACCTACACTGCGCCACGCTTTGTTTAAACGATTGTATTGGCTTTCATATTGCTTCCAATCAAAATCATCCTCAGCAGTAGGCTGTAAATGAAGTGCATACATATCGCTAATAATACTTTCGCGTTGTGCTTTAGATGCTTCGCGTTGTACTTCTTGCTCTGCGAAGTAACTACGACAAGGTGCAAATAACAGCTCGATTTTTTCATCAAACTGAGTGCCTTGTTGCTTCTCTTCGTCTGTATCTAAACGACCTAACTCATTCCAACGTTTACGTAGTGCTTTTACCTGCTCAGCACGTTGTTGTGGGTCTGTACACTCTTCACTTACTAATGCGCTTACTTCTTCTAATAAAGCTTCACGCTTTGGTGCAGCAGCGTATTTTTGCCAATCTTTAGCGTCTGCAAGTTGCGCTTCAAGCTCTGCTTTTATGTTTACAAGCGGCTGTTGGTATTGTTCAGTAAGGGTATTAAATAATTCTTCAAACCCTTTAAATACGCCAAAAGCAACGTTAAATCGACCTTCTTCAATCAGGCGTTTAACATCACGTGCTTTGCGTTTTGCTTGGCTTTGATTTTTTTCAAGCGGCTTAACGAGTTCATTCATTGGTGCTAAAAATTGCTTTTTATGCGTGTTTAGCTGTGTTTTAAACGTACTTTGCAGTGCGCCATCTAATATATTTAAATGATTACGCGCTGCTTTAAAGCCATTGTTAAACTCAGTTAAAGTAACATCGTACTGCGCTAAGTCTTCTGCTGGTTTAATTTCACACAATGCTGTAAAAGCGAGCTTGTACTCTTTAATGGCAGCGGTTAGCTCAGGTAGCTTAGCAACTTGAGTAAATAACTTTTCTAACTTACTTACAGCAAGTTTTGATTGCGTGTTATTAGCAAGCTCTGTTTCGCTAATAGCGTGCTTAGCTTGCGCTACTTTTGCATCAAGCCAATCTTGTTGAATTTGCTCTGGCGTTTCAAGACCAAGTTGTAAGGCATTTTCAATTTCTTCGCTTAACGCTTCAAGCGTTGCAAGTGCTAGTAATTGGCGCTGTTGTTGCGCTAATTGTTGCTGCTCTTTATCGTGTACCGCTTGTAGCTGTTCAATGTGTGCATTTAACTTAGTGGTAATCGAAGTATATTTTTCATCAAGCAACTTAACACGGTCATCACTTAACCATTTAAGCTCAAGTGCTTGCCACTGAGCCATTAGCTCGCCCGCTTGTGGATTAACAACACCAAAGTCTGTTTTTTCACGCAAAGCATTTAACTTCGCTAAAATAATACGTGTTGCACCCTCTACTTCAAGTGGCTTTTCTATTGCTAGACGTTCATTTTCAATATGCGTTTCAAGTGCTGTTTTTGCGCCACCCTTTGCATGTTTTACTAATGGCTTAATTAATTGATGAGTAATAACAAGTTCAACTAATTGAGTTTGTAGCTCTTCGCTACCTTCTTTAAATGCTTTTTCTACTAGTTTTGGATTTGCTAAACGTTTTAATAATTTAACGCGTACTTGCAGCTCTTTTTCTGCAAACGCTAACTTTTCTAGTGTTTTTACTGGCGCAAAGCGCTCAATGTATTCATTTTTAATTTGCGGTGTTAGTGCACTTTCGCTATTTAAAACAGCATTTGATATCTGCAGCTCTGCTATATCTTTTAATGCCTGATCTTGTTTATACGCTTTCCACCAAAGTGGTAAATCGTTTACTTTTTGTAGTGCTTTGCGGCGTATTTCAGCTGAGCTATCTTCAAGTGCTAACGTGTTTAATATGGTTGCATCACGTTCAATGTCTAATTTTTCGATAGCATCAAGACGTACTTGTTGCTTAGGGTGTTTCCACTTCGGTGTAAAAAGGTGCTTAAAGATCATGTTCACTAAACCTAGCTATTTCGTTGTCTGATTTGAATTCTTTTTGTAGTTGAGCTTTTGTCTTTTGGATCATTTCACCATTAGCACCAATCGTAAATTGCTCATTAGATTGAGCCACCTTTGCTTGATACAACATAACCAACTGCACTGTTTGTTGCTTTTGCTCATCTGATAAAACGGTGCCATCTGGCCATTTGCCAGTAGAAGCACCGTATTGCAAGCGTTCGAATAATTCGGGAGTAATATTTTGTACAAGATTGTCGATATTCATGTCATTTTTTCTTTTTTAGAGTCACTAAAATAATACGGTTTATAATATACCAAATACAACCTACGCCAATTGCGGCAGTATAAGCATACCACTGAAGCGTTTCTTCTTGCGGTTGTAAAAAGTACAAACAGAAAAAACCACCTAAAAATAAGATAAGCGCCAAAAAGGAGTGATTTAGAAACATCTGCTTTTTTTTAATTCGCTGTTCGCGTTGAAGCTGTAAAACTTGCTCGTCGTTTAGCTCTGCAATGTTACTTTCGCAATGCGGACATTGTTTATGTTTATCTGAAATTGATTTTGCACATTTTGGGCAACGAATAATCGCCATACTTCTCTCCATACTACGCATAAAAAAAGCGCCTTTCGGCGCCTTTATTGTACTTGTTTTATTTCTCGTTGTCTTTTTTGAATTTAAACCAATAAGTGATTTAGAAACGATAAACATCCAAGTTACTCACTAAGTTTAATTACTCAGCGTCTTTTGACTGTTTTGCTAGGCGTTTTTCCCAGAAAGTGGCATTTTTAATACCTAATTTAACTGGGTCAAATGTGATTTTTCCGCCCTTTTTCTTCTGTTCTTCATAATCACTTAAACATAATAAAGCAGGCTTAGCTACGAAGAAAATAGCTAAAATACCTAATATGTTAATCCAAGCCATTAAGCCAACGCCAATATCACCAATAGTCCAAATATAACCTGAATTGTTAACCATGCCGTATGCCACCATAAACATAATCACAAATTTCACGATAACAAGCGGGATACTGCCTTTAAAATAACGATTTAAGTATGCAATATTAGTTTCTGCAATAAAGTAATAAGCAAGTATTGTAGTAAAGGCAAAGAAGAACAATGCAATACCCACAAATGCTTGTCCAAAACTGCCAAATACACTAAATAAAGCCATTTGAGTAAAGGCTGCTGAGCCTACTTCAGTGGCTGCATCAACATTTTGTACAATAAACTGTCCTGCTGGTAACTCACCCACAACATTGTATTGCTGCGTTATTAAAATCATCAACGCTGTTGCTGTACACACAAAGATGGTATCAACATAAACAGAGAAAGCTTGTACTAACCCCTGTTGAGCAGGATGGTCTACTTCTGCAGCAGCTGCTGCATGGGGCCCAGTACCTTGGCCTGCTTCATTAGAATATATACCACGTTTGACGCCCCAACCAATAGCAGCACCAAAACCGGCCTGCGCGGTAAATGCATCACTAATAATTAAATAAAATATATCGCCCACTTTATCTAAGTTTAAAAATACAACGATTAGTGCCAATACTATGTAACCAAGCGCCATAAATGGCACCACAATTTGCGTAAAGTTAGCAATACGTTTTATACCGCCAAAAATAATAAATGCTAAAACAATAAGGATAATTGCCAATGCGACTAACTTAAAGCTGCCTACGTCACCAAAGCTAGTAGTGACCATATTTCCATCGCCAAATACTTGGGTAAACGCATTACCTACCGCATTTGCTTGTACGCCGGGCAGAAAAACACCACAGGCAATAATTGCCGAAACAGCAAATAACACAGCTAGCCATTTTTGCCCTAAACAACGGTCAAAATAATATGCTGGGCCACCACGATATTGCCCGTTTTCTTCTGTTTTATAAATTTGGCCTAAAGTAGATTCTGCGTATGCGGTACTTGCTCCTAGAAAAGCAACAACCCACATCCAAAAAATAGCACCTGGCCCACCAAAACCGATAGCTGCTGCAACACCTGCGATATTACCTACACCTACTCGTCCAGATAACGATACTGCAAGGGCTTGAAAAGATGAGATACCTTTATCTGACGTGTTAGGACTAAATAATAGTTTACACATTTCTTTAAAATGTCTAACTTGAGAAAATCGAGTTAACACTGAATAAAACAAGCCTGCGCCTAGGCATAAATAGATGAGTGCATTACTCCAAACAACATCATTAACAGCGCTTACAAAAGCTTCCATGGATATCCTCTATAGTTATATTTATTATTTTTAATTACGAGACTCAGCTTTAGCTACTACGCAACATAAGTTTCACGAAATAAGGTTTTACCTTTCCCGTCCCGACTCATTATTTAATTAATCTTAACTTAAGTACCCCAACCTTGTTAACACTTAATTTTCAAAATATCTAATTACGTAGCTATTGTAATGCACCACGTCAGTTGTATTTAAATGAAAGTAGATTGATTTGTACCGATACGGTGATGATACGCCGCGAAGAAACGTTAAAAACGTTTTGAAATGAAGTTGCTATATGATTATTATTTTTTGTAAAAGGGGGTTTACTAAAAGTAAAAAGAGCATCAAAACTATTGATACCCTTCAAATAAACGTTTTATCTTAAATTATCAACAACATTAACAATAGCCGCTAATGTATCTTGACCAAACTGATATGAACGACGGTCAGACCAGCCGTAATCTGGATCTGGTAAATCGTTGTTATCTTTAAATGGCATTTCAATTGTGTACGTTAATGCTTTAAATTCTTCAGCTGTAGCTGATGAGCCTACTGTAAGGTTAGCTTGGCCGGGCTCATCTTTTGGATAGCCATGTTCATCTTGAAACTCTGGAGTAATAGTTAAAAGCGCTGCTTTAAAGCTATCTTCTAGGCCTTTAAGGCGTGCATCGTAACTTGGAATACCTTCACTGCCTGCAACAAAGTTATACGGGATAGCTTCATCACCGTGTATATCAAGGTGCATATCTAGGCCAGCTTCACGCATTTTATTAAGTACTAAGTAAACTTCAGGGCTATTTTCCATGCTTGGTGTTTGCCATTCACGATTTAAGTTAACACCTTTAGCATTAGTACGCAGATGTCCGCGTGCGCTGCCGTCAGGGTTCATATTTGGTACAACGTAAAATACTGCTTTAGATAATAGTGCAGCTGCATGTGGGTCTTCGTCATCAAGTAATTTGTGCAATAGCCCTTCTACATACCACTGCGCCATTGTTTCACCTGGATGTTGACGTGCTGTGATCCAGATGTTTTTCTTATCTTCACTTGGCTCACCAATTTTAAGCACACTCATATCGCGGCCATCTAGTGTTTCACCGAGCGTTATTAGTTGGCAAGCGCCTTGGCTTTGTGCCCAAGACAATAAATCTAAATGACGGTCGTAACTGTATGGTGCAAAGTAAGCAAAATATACGCTGCCGCACTCTGGTTCAATTTCAAAGCTTAATGTGCCATTTTCATAGTTTGATGGTACACGAAACCATGTTTGACGGTCATATGATGCAACGGCTTGATACCCTTCCCAACCATCTGGGTAAGCTGATTTATCAAGCTCATTAATATTTAACTTATGCAATTGGTAAGGTGTTGTTTCAAGACGAAAGTGAAACCACTGATAAAATTCAGACTGGTGATCTTTATTAATTTCTAATTGAATATTTAAAGGATCGGTGGCTTCAATAACTTTGATATTACCACTGTCGAAATTGCTGCTGATTTTCATGAAAAAACCTTTAGGTTGAATAAGTTTATCTGCTTATTAATTCACAGAACTGACATTATTTTGTAAATAGTAAAACGAATGTGCATTTTCTTAATTAAAGCCTATCACAAGGCATACGCTTTAAAAATAATACACGACCAAAAAAGCCAGCAACATGCTGGCTTTTAAGTCACTGCAAATAAATTAGCGAGGTAAGCTTGGGAATGACACTTCGGCCATATCGCGCATACAACGAACTACTTGGCAGCTGTAACCAAACTCATTGTCGTACCATACATATAAAACAATACGGTTATCTTCAACAATCGTTGCTTGTGAATCAACAACACCTGCGTAACGGCTACCGACTAAATCGGTAGAAACAATTTCCGTTGATGCTGTGTAATCAATTTGGTCACGTAAGTCTGAATGAAGTGCTGTATCGCGTAAAAATGCGTTTAGCTCTTCAACTGATGTGCTTGTTGCTAAGTTAAGGTTCAAAATAGCTAGCGACACATTAGGTGTAGGTACGCGGATTGCGTTACCTGTTAATTTGCCTTCAAGCTCTGGTAATGCTTTTGAAACCGCTTTTGCAGCCCCTGTCTCAGTAATTACCATGTTAAGTGCTGCGGCACGGCCACGGCGCTCTGCTTTGTGGTAGTTATCAATAAGGTTTTGATCGTTCGTGTACGAGTGTACAGTTTCAACATGGCCATTATTAATACCAAACTTATCGTTTAGTGCTTTAAGCGTTGGTGTAATTGCATTGGTTGTACAGCTTGCTGCACAAACAATTTTATCTTCGGGTAAAATATCTTTGTTATTAACACCATATACGATGTTTTTGATATTACCTTTTGCAGGAGCTGTTAATAATACTTTTGCAGCGCCCTTACACTCTAGATGCTGGCCAAGGCCCGCTTCGTCTTTCCAAATACCGGTGTTATCAACAATTAATGCATTGTCGATACCGTATTGAGTGTAATCAATTTCGCTAGGAGAGTTGGCGTAAATAACCTGAATGTAGCTACCGTTGGCTTTAATTGCGTTACGTTCTTTATCAATAGTGATTGAGCCATTGAATGGACCGTGAATTGAATCACGACGCAGTAAGCTTGCACGCTTTTCAAGATCACCATCTTTACCGCCACGCACAACAATAGCGCGCAAACGTAAATCTGAATATGGACCTGATTTTTCAATTAATAAACGCGCTAGTAAACGACCAATACGACCAAAACCATACAATACAACATCGCGTGGTTCTTTCGCTGGTAAGTCAGCTATTTCTGCAAGTTCATCTTTTACAAATTCTTCTACTGAGCGGCCTTTTGCAGCTTCAGTGAACAAATAACTATATGCAAGCTTACCAATATCAATACGTGCAGAGTTTAATTCCATTTTGCTGATAGCTTCTAAAAATGGGAAGCTTTCACGCAAACGTAATTTAGTGCCTTCAAACTGAGCAACGGTTTTGTGAGATTTGATAATATCTATAGTACTGGCATTTACGAGAGGACGGCCATATACAGCGATTTCGATACCACGATTACGGTAAAGTTTACCAATGATTGGTTGCATGCTTTCTGCGTAATCTTGGCGCTCTTGCCAACTATTTGTGTATTCTAACTCGTGAGATGAGGTCATTTTATTTACCTAAGTTTATCATTTTGAACGGATAGCCTTTAAAAATGCACTATATTTTGAGAGTAATGCACTTCAGGCTGGGCTATTCTAATTTAATCTGAAGTTATTCTCTACTGTTAGGCGTTAAATGATTGCGTTAGAATAACAAAGTAAATATTCATTTGGGGTTAAGGGATGCTTAAAAAAGCAAGTGTACTATTGGGTTTGCTTACGTTGACAGGGTGTGAAGAGACGTTGACACTCGAAAAAGTATGTAAAGAAACACCTGGCTTTTGTAGCGACTTAAACAAAGACAGTCACTGCAAGGATGAACGCTCTGATGTAATTATTAAACGTTACATAGAATACAAAGACCCAACCGATGAGAACAAGTACCAGTTACTAAAAGGCTTTGAATCTTATAACCAATGCATAACTGTGGCTGCCAAAATAGAGCATATTAAGTTAAAAGCTAAAAAAACGTCACGTATTGACGGTCAATTAACGAGCATTAAAGAAATGACTCGGTTATATCAAGATACCCAAAATACAAATCATCCCGGTTTGCTCTACTACCAATGGTCACGAAATAATAACCAAAGTGCACTGACTAAATTATTGGCGATAGAAAATGACAAAAGTGTAACGCAAAGTGCCGAAATGCAATTTTTTTTAGCATCTTACTATATTAAATTTGATGATGAAAAAACCATAGATTTGCTTTATAAAACTTTAGAGCTTAATAAAAAAGATAACGTACCTAACCCTGAAGTGTATACATCACTTATTAGTCTTTTTTATAAACATGATAAATTTAAGCACGCTTATATATTTTCTAAAGTAGCGCAAATGTCGGGGATTGAAAATATTGATGGGTTTGAAATTGAGCAACAATTAATAACAAATGGTAAAAGCTTAGACGGCCTAGATGTACTTGCAGAGCAAACATTTCAGCAAATAATGGCAGGTGATTTTGTATCGCCTCGAGAATTTTAATTTATAATCGCAAAAATAACCTAATACCAATCTGCTTATGTATGGGGTCTATTTAACGTTAAGGAAATTACGCTAGAACTAGGCAAAATTTTTGTATCTAGTTGTTCTCGGCAATTGCTCCCTGCATTGCTCTACCTCCTGCATCCATACAGTCGTAAATAAAACGTTTTTAACGACGTTGTAGTGCAATTTAATTCGTTAAATTGATCAAAGATTTATGCAGGTTGGTATAATTTAATAACTAGGTTATTCAGGCAAATAAAAAGGCAGCTTACGCTGCCTTTTTTTATTTTGCTTTGCTTGTGCCCACTTCTACGCGGGTTTTAAGCTTTTGACCTGGTCGAAAAGTCACCACGCGACGTGCCGAAATAGGAATATCTTCGCCTGTTTTCGGGTTGCGGCCTGGTCTTTCTTTTTTGTCTCGAAGATCAAAGTTACCAAATCCAGAGAGCTTAACCTGCTCGCCTTTTTCTAGCGCTGAGCGGATTTCTTCAAAAAACGCTTCAACTAAATCTTTGGCATCTTTTTTATTGATCCCGAGCTTTTCAAATAGGTGTTCAGCTATGTCGGCTTTAGTAAGCGCCATATCTAGTCCCTCAACGATGCATTAAACTGTTCGGCCAATTCGGCCACCACGTTATCAACTACTAGATTGATATCTTTCTCTTCGAGTGTTCTATCAACCGCTTGCAGTGTTAGAGCAATCGCCAAACTCTTATAATTTGGCTCAATACCTTTGCCCTTATACACATCGAATAAGTTTAGGTCAACCAATTGATTTCCGCCAACTTTTTCGATCACGCTTAAAATGTCGCCAGATTTAACGCTGTCTGCCACTAAAATCGCGATGTCGCGGCGATTTGAAGGGAATTTAGACACCCCTTCTGCTTGCGGTAAATTTCTTTTTTCTATTGCTGACATTTCAATTTCAAAAACAAAAGTTGCGTTGTTGATATCTAACGACTTTTGAGCTTGAGGATGTAAAGCACCAAAAAAACCAACCTTTTTGCCATCAACATATATTACAGCTGATTGACCAGGGTGAAGTCCATCTGACTGCTCGGCTTTAATTTCAAAGCGAGTAACGTCATTAGTAATTGCAAGTAAGGCTTCAACATCACCTTTTAGGTCGTAAAAATCAACGTTACGTTTTTCTTCAACCCAATGTTCACCATTTACAAGACCCGTAATAACGCCGCCAATAACCGGTACTTGGTAAACACCATTTTCTGCACTTTCGTCGCTTATAAATTTAAGACCATGTTCGAATAAACGAATACGAGGCTGTTGGCGATTTTGGTTATACGCTACAGACGCTAATAAACCCGGCATTAAACTTACACGCATCGCTGACATTTCAATTGAAATAGGGTGCGGTAATACCATTGCTTTACACTCTGGGTGTAAAATAGCTTGTGCTTTAGGGTCTACAAAGCTATATGTAATTGCTTCTTGGTAACCACGAGTCACTAACGTATTGCGGAACTTGCTAAGCGCAATAGTTGCTTCGTTATGTGTCGTCATTTTAAGTTTTGCAGTTGGTGCAACATTAGGAATGCTGTTGTAGCCGTAAACACGTGCTACTTCTTCAATTAAATCTTCTTCGATGCGAATATCAAAACGGTAGCTTGGTACGTCCGCACTCCAGCTTTCATTTTCTACTTTAACATCAAGACCTAAACGCATAAGAATATCTGTTACTTTAGCATCATCAATATGATGACCAATAACACGGTCTAAACGTGCACGACGAAGACGTACTTCAGTCACTTTTGGTAGTTTGTCAGCCGCAACAGCTTCAACTACTGGGCCTGCTTGACCACCTACAATCTCAAGTAGAAGTGCTGTTGCACGTTCCATTGCATCATGTTGTAGAGCAAAATCAACACCGCGTTCATAACGGTGTGAAGCATCAGTGTGTAAACCGTAGCTACGTGCTTGCCCTGCAATTGCTACAGGATTAAAAAATGCGCTTTCAAGTAATATATCAGATGTTTTATCTGTAACACCTGATTGCTCACCACCAAAAATACCTGCAATTGCAAGTGCTTTGTTATGATCGGCTATCACAAGTGTTGTGTCGTTTAATTTAGCGGTGTTACCGTCTAATAAAACAAGTTCTTCACCTGCGTTTGCACTACGTACTTTAATACCACCTTCAATCGCATTTAAATCAAACGCGTGCATTGGGTGACCAAGTTCAAGTAATACATAGTTAGTAACATCAACTACTGGGTCGATTGAACGTACGCCACTGCGACGTAATTTTTCAACCATCCAAAGTGGTGTTTCTGCATCAAGGTTAATGCCCTTTATCACACGACCAAGGTAACGAGGACATGCATCTTCATTAACTAGCTCAATTGATACTTTGTCATCAATTGTTGGAGTAACAGCTGGAATATCTAATACGTTTACGTCAATACTATTTAAAACGCCTACTTCGCGTGCTAGACCTTTTATACCTAAGCAGTCACCACGGTTTGGTGTTAAATCAACATCTATAATATTATCATCAAGACCTAGGTAGTCACGTAAATCAGTGCCTACTGGTGCATCGCTTGGCAATTCCATAATGCCGTCGCCTTCTTCGCTAATACCTAGCTCAACAAAAGCACATAGCATTCCGTTTGAAGGTTGGCCGCGTAGTTTGGCTTTTTTAATTTTAAAGTCACCAGGCAGTACAGCGCCCACAGTTGCAACAGCAACTTTAATACCTAAACGACAATTTGGTGCACCACACACGATATCAAGTAGCTCATCGCCACCTACGTTAATTTTGGTAACACGCAGTTTATCTGCATCTGGGTGTTGTCCACATTCAACAACTTCACCTACAACTACGCCATTAAATTTGGCAGCAGCAGGCTCAACGCCATCAACTTCTAGACCAGCCATTGAAAGCTGTTCCGAAAGAGCTTGCGTATCAATACCAGGATTAACCCACTCTCTTAACCACTTTTCACTAAATTTCATTTTATTGTTTCACTCTTAACGGAACTGGTTCAGGAATTTTAAGTCATTTTCGAAAAATGCACGTAAATCGTTTACGCCATAGCGCAACATAGTTAAACGCTCTACACCCATACCAAAAGCAAAGCCGGTGTATTTTTCTGGGTCGATACCCACAGACTTAAGTACATTTGGATGTACCATGCCACAGCCTAGTACTTCTAACCACTTACCGTCTTTACCCATAACATCTACTTCAGCTGAAGGTTCTGTAAATGGGAAGAATGAAGGACGAAAACGAATTTCCATATCTTCTTCAAAAAAGTTACGTAAAAAGTCATGCAAAATACCTTTTAGCTCAGTAAAGCTAACATCGGTATCAACCATCAAACCTTCTACCTGATGGAACATAGGTGTATGTGTTTGGTCGTAATCATTACGGTATACGCGTCCAGGTGAAATAATACGCAGTGGTGGTTGCTCAGTTTCCATAGTACGAATTTGCACGCCACTTGTTTGTGTACGTAGTACTAATTTAGGATTGAAATAAAAGGTATCGTGATCAGCACGTGCTGGATGATGCTCTGGAATATTTAGCGCATCAAAGTTATGAAAATCGTCTTCGATTTCTGGACCAGATTTCACTTCAAAACCTAACTCACCGAAAAAGCTTTCTATACGTTCAATAGTACGCGTAACTGGGTGTAAACCGCCAGTAGGCATAACACGCCCTGGTAGAGTTACATCTATAGTTTCAGCAGCTAGTTTTTCTTCAAGTGCTTTACTTGCTAGCAACTCACGCTTTTCGTTGATAGCAGCTTGTACATCTTGTTTAGCTTGGTTTATAACTTGGCCTGCTTCTTTACGTTCTTCAGGTGCTATTTTACCTAACGTTTTAAGTAAGCTAGTGATTTCGCCTTTTTTACCAAGGTAATTAACCCTGATATCTTCTAACTGCGCTATTTCACTGGCACTGGCTACCGCCTCAAGTGCTTGCGCTAATATTTTTTCTAAGTTCATTCGATACCTGATCTTTCACAGAAGGTGATTGCTTAAGAGCGTGTTGGCCTTTCAAGATTGCTTTACAACAGTGTGGTTGGTTATTAAATAAGGTTAAGCATTGGACTGTAGTTTCCTACATAAGTGATGCAATAACGCTAAATAAAGACCAAACACATGCAGTTTGAAGTGTTTATCTCGGAGGCTACGTTCTTTGTTGTTCGGGTTTCGCATATAAATACTACGCTAAAGCCCTCACGACGCGATTAAAGCACTCTTAAGTTAAACAAATTCCAATCAGGAAAGGTAAACACGCTCTGATAATAGCTTATGATAACTGAAAGAAGGGTCTAGATTCTAGACCTACTACAGCTTTAACGTTGATTTTATAAAAGGAATAGTTAATTTTCGCTGTGCTGCCATAGATGCATGATCTAATTTGTCGAGTACATCTAATAAAGCACGCATATCACGGCTTAAACGGGTTAGTAAAAAGCGTGCACACTCATCACTTAATTCAAGGCCGCGCATATGAGCGCGCTTAACAAGTGCTTGTGCTTTATCATCATCACTCATAGAACGAATTTGAAAGGTTGTTCCCCACGTTAAGCGAGACTCTAAGTCAGGCAGCGAGATATTAAGCATGCTAGGAAGTAAATCGGCAGTTACTACTAACATTTTTCCGGGTTCGTTAAACCGGTTAAAAAAGTTGAATAGTGCTTTTTCCCATGCATCATTGCCTGCAACTAAATGCACGTCATCAATACATAGAACATCAAGCGCTTCTAAACCGTCTAATACCATAGGTCCAAAGTCAATTACTTCGCGCATAGACAGCAGCATATTAGATAAGCCACGCTCTTGTGCTTTAATGCAGGTTGCATACAAAAGGTGAGACTTACCCGAATCACCTAACCCACATAAATAAGTATACTGAAACTTTTTAGCTAACTTCGAAAAGCTATCTTTTAAATGGTTAACCTCTAACGAATCTTCCCCACCAAAGTACGATGCAAATGTTTCGTCATCCGGCAAGGTAACCGGTAATGCCATTTGCATCGGCTCAGACATTATCATTATGGTGTTACCCATTGATACTCTAGGCTATTTTTATCGACAACATGATAAAAAGCACGTGGGTCCTCATAATCTTTAAATGAGGAGTCGAGCCCTAAGCCTTTTTTAAGATCGCTTAAGTTACCAGTGTGATTTAGTTTAAATTCTACAAATTCTGGTGTTTTACGAACAATTTTAACTTGCGTAACAACGCTTAAGTTCAATAATCTTTGTTTTGCTAATTCAACATCAACAAAACTTTGCGTGCCTTTTAATGTTAGCGTGGCCGCGGCTTGTTCATAATAAGCATTTGGATCAATAGCGTACTCGCTTGCAAGGCCTCGAGCTAAGGTATCAATCATTTGACTCACTATTTGCTGCTTATCGCCCGTTAATCTATTTGAATCAAATTGATCATCATTAGTAAAACGCCAATCTAAAATCCAATTTTCGCTATCCGCTTCTTTATACATTCTTGCTGTAATACTTCGCTCAGCACTGTATCGTCTAGAGGCCTCTTCTACTGGTTCTGAAAAGTTACCCCATACCTCAGGAATACCTACTAAACGTCTATCTTGTAAATCAAGTAATGGCACAACGACAGGCAGACCACGGCGTCCTGCTTTGTCATAAATTAACTGCTCTAATTGCGGGTAACTTTCTTGTGTTACTAATTCTCTGCGCCAATTGTCTTCAATACCTAACCATATTGCGACTAATGGGCGTTGTACTCCCCATAAAGGTAAGTTTAACTCTTTGATTAGCGCGTTGATCTTTCGAGCTTCAAATTTAACAACGAGTTTCAATTGTCCATTTGCTCTCTCGTCATATTCAAACTTAAGCATATAATCAGAAATATCTTTAGTGCGTTGCTGCGCTAATTTATTTTGATCCGCAGTTTCATCACCACTTACTTTCACTAAAACATTGAGCAAAGCTTTACGACTCGCAGCTAATCGAGTGTCTCGTGTTTTGTCATCCACTTTTAAAATATCTTGATATAGATCAGCTACTTCAACTGCCGACACAGAAAAACAAAATAAAATGGATATGGCGCTAATTAATAATCTATACACAGGCTGTTAGTTCTTGGTTTTAAACTGATTTGATCCTAAATCAAAGACAGTAACAAAGCAAAATTAAATTTGTTATCTAAGGAAATGAGAGTAATTAGCTTTTATAGAAAGTAAAAAAGATTAAATATGAATTAAGATAGTTAAATAAGTAGTACGCTATTCACCTACGTTTAACCTTACTACACTTTTCAAAAACGAGAACCTTTCGGGTTTAGTTTCATCATGAAGGTATTTAATGCAATTACTCGATGATGTTATGGCATTGATTGTTCGTTATTGGTTCACATTTTACTTTCTGCAGACGTAAAGAGCCCGAATTTTTAGATGTTGGCTCTCTACAATTTGAAGCTTGTGTAATGTCATAGTGCCCACAGCGGTGGAGAGTCATAGTGAAAATGCTGCGCACTCATTGCTGAGCGGAGATTTTTCATGATTTTAGCGTCGGGAGTCGCTGCGCTCGCCCGACCTACGTGATAGGTGTTGATGTAGTGTGTGTTAATTGTGCGCATTTCACTTTTCTGCAGACGTAAAAAAGCCCGAACCGTTAGATCCGGGCTTTCTACAATGTGAAGCTTGTGTAATGTCATAGTGCCCACAGCGGTGGAGAGTCACGTAGTAAATGCTACTGTATTGGCCGACTGAGATATTGAGGGATTTTGTTGTGATTCTAGCGTCGGGAGTCGCTGCGCTCGCCCGCCCTACGTGATGGGTGTTGATGTGAGTGTGCATTAATTGCACGTATTTTACTTTTCTGCAGACGTAAAAAAGCCCGAATCGTTAGATTCGGGCTTTCTACAATTTGAAGCCTGGTAAT
>NZ_WTKY01000016.1:0-118304 GCF_011378815.1 Pseudoalteromonas sp. 31A1
TCTAGACGATGGGGACACATAAATGTGTCACTAGGACAACTGAATTTTTAGACTCGTTTCAGGCGAGCTTTCTTAATAACACTTCACTTCCCTATTGAAAATAAGTAAGTGGCGTCCCCAAGGGGATTCGAACCCCTGTTACCGCCGTGAAAGGGCGGTGTCCTAGGCCTCTAGACGATGGGGACACATAAATGTGTCACTAGGACAGTTGATAAGTTTAACTCACATCATGAGCTTTAAGGTAATTGCGTTTAATACAAGTAAAGACTCGAGCTTTAATTGTGACGCTATTTTCTCGGTAAAACCGCCTTTAACTAATAAAAGTTAAGTGGCGTCCCCAAGGGGATTCGAACCCCTGTTACCGCCGTGAAAGGGCGGTGTCCTAGGCCTCTAGACGATGGGGACACAGAAAACTGCTACCCTAGGACAAAACACTAATTTTTGGTGGAGCCATGCGGGATCGAACCGCAGACCTCTTCACTGCCAGCGAAGCGCTCTCCCAGCTGAGCTATGGCCCCAACTTAATCAATACCCGTCGTGATAAACACATCGTGTATCGCTTAGTGCGGGGCGCATTCTATGCACCACCCAAAATAAAGTCAACAGTTTTTTACCTAGCTTTATTTAAATGGTTTAATTTTCAACAAACTGGCTATCAAGCGTGCTAAAAAATACAATTTGAATAAGATTCTAGCCCTACTGCTTATAATAACATCACTATATCGCAGCGAATACTTAACAACACCCTACTCCCCTATTTAATGCAACAAAATTGCATCAAAGCAAAGGTATACATTTATATGCAAATTGAACTTATCTAAAAACTACCAATTAAGGCCCCGCCAATCGCCTTAATCTTTTAAAAGTTACAATTGCTTATAATAACCAAAACTTAAATGTGGATTTGAGAGTACCCGCAGCCTTTACTTGCTTATTAACCAGCGTCACTCGTACTAAAAACTCGATTATTGTTTGAAGAATATTTTTTAAAGAGCATTGTAGCTTCGTAATGCTATGTACAAAACTTCAGGGCGTGTTGATCTTTGGTGGGTGAATTTACAGCAGTATGTTTGCTTTTTAGGCAAGGCAGAGCCTATTGTAGTTTGATTATTACCCATGAATAGGCGATAACGCCGCATAAAGTCCAAACATGCGCTGCCCTTTGGGTTCAATCCACAAAGGTAAACACGCACTAGTTATGTGTGATCTATTTAGTCTTAATCCGAAGGCTATTAGTGAAGTATGAGTATTTACGATTTGGCTAGGTTGGCTTATAAAAATAAAGTAAGTACAAAAATAGAGTTTAGAATGCTGAAAATAGCATTTGTTTTGGGAAGTTTAGATTAAATTCATTTTTAAAGGACCGCTCTATTCACTAAATAACTAGCCCTAATATTAATCCATCTTGCTCATAATCATAAAAACGACTCCAGTAAAAAAAACAATAAGTATCGTGAAGCTAAATTTAAGATTAATAAAATACAATTCCCTACTCACTTTTAGGAGCTTATTAGGTGCTTAATTGAACTGCAATATCAAATTTGATGATAAAATAGACTTCAACCATATCCTATTGTTTATAAAACCTTCATTCAGCACATTTTTATCATTCAAGTGTTGACACATTTTCAACTCTATCTATAATAGCGCCCCACAACAACGCAGCAATGCAATGTTGTTTAGATGTGGGTGATTAGCTCAGTTGGGAGAGCATCGCCCTTACAAGGCGAGGGTCACTGGTTCAAGTCCAGTATCACCCACCACTTTTTAATTAAAGTGTTCACATCTAAATTCTATACGAGTCCTAAGCTCAATTAGAAAAAAGAGAGCATCACCGCTACTTATAAGCAACAGTGAAGTTCACTGGTTAAAGTCCAGTACTATTTATTTTAATAGTAGCGTTTTAATTTATATGTGGGTGATTAGCTCAGTTGGGAGAGCATCGCCCTTACAAGGCGAGGGTCACTGGTTCAAGTCCAGTATCACCCACCACATATAAAACCTATTATTATATAATAGTCGTGTTTTAAAATTGTAATATGGGTCGTTAGCTCAGTTACAAGAAAAGAGAGCATCACCGCATTTTATAAAAGATGGCGAAGTTCACTGGTTAAAGTCCAGTACTATCTATATAGGTAGTAGCATGTAATATGGGTCGTTAGCTCAGTTGGGAGAGCATCGCCCTTACAAGGCGAGGGTCACTGGTTCAAGTCCAGTACGACCCACCATTCTTAGAATGGTGCATATTACAAGAAAATCTAAATGGGTCGTTAGCTCAGTTAGAAAAAAGAGAACATTACCGCTATTTACAAGTAACGGCGAGGTTCACTGGTTAAAGTCCAGTACTATTTATTTCAATAGTAGCGTTTTAATTTATATGTGGGTGATTAGCTCAGTTGGGAGAGCATCGCCCTTACAAGGCGAGGGTCACTGGTTCAAGTCCAGTATCACCCACCACATATAAACCTATTATTATATCAATAGTCGCGTTTTAAAATTTTAATATGGGTCGTTAGCTCAGTTGGGAGAGCATCGCCCTTACAAGGCGAGGGTCACTGGTTCAAGTCCAGTACGACCCACCATTCCTAGAATGGTGCATATTAAAATGTAATTTGGGTGATTAGCTCAGTTGGGAGAGCATCGCCCTTACAAGGCGAGGGTCACTGGTTCAAGTCCAGTATCACCCACCAAATTACATCAAGCGGTTAATTTGATAATAAAGAATTAAATAACAGGCATACCTATTATATGTGGGTGATTAGCTCAGTTGGGAGAGCATCGCCCTTACAAGGCGAGGGTCACTGGTTCAAGTCCAGTATCACCCACCACATATAAATACCATCAGACAACCTCTCTAGTAATAACTCTTTCTTCGCATATTAAATACATTTAAGAACTTCATAAAAACTCAATATATAATACCAATCTGCTTATATATGGGGTCTATTTAACGTTAAGAAAATTACGCTAGAACTAGGCAAAAGTTTTTGTATCTAGTTGTTCTAAATAAAAAATTTTTAACGACGTTATAGTGCAATTTAATTCGTTAAATTGATCAAAGATTTATGCAGGTTGGTATAAGTCGTATGTAATTAAGTCACTGGTATCAAGCCAAGTAATCACCCACCACATATAAATACCATCAGATAACTCTTTAAATGATAACTTCTCTAGTAATAACTCTTTTCCCATATTGAATACGTTTAACTCCTCTTTTTACCTTAAATACATTTCATATTTTTATTCAAATCTAAGCTTCCATATCAAAGCACTCATCAAATATAGCGTTATCAATTTTACTTATTTAGTTTTTAATTATGTTATTCGGCTCAGTACCTTCGTAGTTAGATAAACGTATTAGGCAAAGTTAAGTACCTAATAAATACAGCTATCATTTAAATTCCCTTGTAAGGAGTTAAACTGTTGATTATAGTCTGTGTTAAATACAATTACGCTTAAGCCAATGCCAACTAAGATCTATTCAAAAGCCAAAATACTTATAGTAGAAGAGCAGCCACTTGCTCAAAGCTATATGAAACAATCGTTAGAAAGGCTTGGCTTTCGGCAGTTGCGCTTTGCTGATCATGCAAATTCTGCAAAAGAGCAGTGTTTAAGTGAAGAATTTGATCTAATCGTTTGCTCATTCAACTTAAATAAACACCAAGATGGCTACCAGCTTTATGAAGAGCTACGTGTAAAGCAACTCATAAAAAGCTCGACTGGCTTTATTTTTATCTCAGCAGAAACAAGTGGCTCACTCGTTCATAGTGTTCTTGAGCTGCAACCTGATGACTTTTTAGTTAAACCTTTTACAGTACAAGAGCTTAAAATACGCATTGAACGAATCCTAAAGCGTAAACACGACTTACAAACAGTGTATTCATTAATTGATGATGGTAACGATTCAAAAGCTATTAAGTTTATTGATACCGCTCTGGATAAAAAAAATAATAATTACAGCCCTATCCTACTTCGCTTAAAAGGTGATGCCTTACTTCGCTTAAAGCGCGCTCAAGATGCGAAAGACTTTTTTAAGTCTGTTCTCGACATTCAAAAATTTGCTTGGGCAAAAGTAGGCTTAGTAGAAGCACTTATAGCGAATAACGAACATATTTTGGCGCAGCGAATGCTCAAAACAATGTTAGAGCGCCAAGAAACTCGTTTAGTAGCCCTTGATTTGTTGGGCAGATTAGAAATAAAGCTAAATCAATTTGAGCTAGCACAAAGCTTTTTAAGCCAAGCTGCAGAAATTGCACCGCGAAATATCACACGCCAAAAATCGCTAAGTAATGTGTCGCTAATTAATCACGACTACGAAAAAAGCTATTTAACTCAAAAAGATATAGCCACCTTTGCAAAACACTCAATACACGACCACCCCGATGTATATTTGAATGCAGCTCGTGCTGGTATCGACTTTGCGTTAACGACGGATCAAACCGACCAAATACAGCGAATTTCAAGGCAAACTAATCAGTACATTAATGATTTAAAAAAACAGTTTCCTAATAATGCGAATCAAGCTCAAATTGATGTACTTAATGCACGACTTCATTATTTAAAAGACGAGCACCAAAAAGCTAAAAAGCTAATTGAGCAGCTTGATGATGACGATACTCATATCCGATCGGTTGATGGCGCACTTGATAAAGCAAAAGCATTTCATGAACTGGGGTTTCATCAAAAGGCGCAAACCTTATTCACACAAATAATTAGCCACTGTGAAAGACACCCCGCAGTTAGCGACACAACTTACTTGCGTTATATTCAGCAGCAACAAAGTGAGCGACGCGATATTAAAATGGGTCCAAAAGAGCTTAACAACCATGCCGTTAGTCAATTTAATAAAGGCCAATTAAATACTGCGTTGGAAGCTTTTACACAAGCGTTTAGAGTCATGCCTCGTAATCAAAGTATCGCACTTAATTTATTACAGTGCCTATTTGATTCAACTAAGCAATCTGGCAGCTCATTTAATGTGGATCTTGCTAGAAGGTGCTACGCCCTTCTTGATAAAACTAAATTACAAGCAGATCAGACGCAGCGTTTAGATAAGATTTTGCACATAGCAAAAGAAATGAATTTAGATATTCAAAGCGCTAGTAAATAAAATATTAGAGCTTTTTCATTGATGCGGCATTAACGCAATAACGTAAACCCGTTGGTAATGGACCATCTGGAAAAATATGACCTAAGTGCGAATCGCACACGTTACAAACCACCTCTATGCGCTCCATACCATGACTTGTATCGCTTACATAGCCAATCGCTTCAATTGTCGCAGGTTGCGTAAATGACGGCCAACCAGTACCACTATCAAACTTCTCATCAGCATCAAACAATAGATTATCACAGCAAATACACACATACTTTCCAGGTTCGAGTAATGTACAACTACCCGAGCTACCTGGGCGCTCTGTTCCCTTTTTACGTGTTACGTAATATTCATCTTCTGATAGTTGCATCCGCCACTGCTCGTCAGTTTTGACTACTTTTTCACTTGGGGTAGGATTGCCATTGGTGGCAAAGTTAATAACATCATTCCACTTCAACATAATAGCCTCATTGAATAGTTGATTAGCTATACTTTATAAAGTCATAAAAAGTACGGCTAATTGTTACGTTATTTAATACACTAAAGATCAGCTAAGGAGTGTTGACCGTTTAAGACTAAAACTCGTTCAATCTTAAAGGTAATTCTTAGCTAAAGGTAATGGTTTGCTTTTCTGAATCGCTAAGTATTCGTTTAATAAAACTATCTAGCTCTGCTTTTTTTACAGGTAAACTAACACTCATTTGGCGCTCGTTATTACTGTAAATTATTAGCTCATCATCCTTTGTCGTTATACGTTCAATACTCTCAATAACTAACCAATCAGGGCCGTGCTTTTTATCAAAAAATCCCATCAAACTAAAAAGTAATAAGTGTTGGGCGTCTCGCTGAATAAAATCCTCTAACCTGTTTCTTGATTTAAATAAAGGCGTTAACCTATAAACGCTTGAGCAAAAAACAAATACCCATAACCCAAATAACGCTTTAAACCACATAAACTCTAAAAGCTCAGTGCTAATCATTAAAATAATAAGCACAAAGCCTATTATCGATATAGCTATCGCTATTTTTTTATTTACGGCGTCCACAACTAATCCCTTTTAAGTCGCTTTTTTTCTTCTGATGCCTTTTCTGTCGGCTCAGGCCAATCATTAAAGAAAACAGTTAAATAGCGGCTTTTCACCAAATACCATAATACCCATAAAACAATCATCATTTGTACTGCTAAAAATGATGAAAATCGATAATGGCTATGCGCTGCTTGAACACTTAACCATGTTAAATCAACAACTGCACATAAAATAAGAGGCCAGCGCATATGTCGCCATATTCTTGCTAACCTGTTGCTTGCACTGTGTGAATCTCGTGGTCTGCGTAAACAAAATAAAATAGTCGGTATTATTGCAATACTTCCAATCGTTATTGCGATAAAAAAATCATTTTTATTTTTAAAAAATAACGACATTAAATCTAGTTCAGGCCTGCGGCTTAAAGCCGCAATAACCCAAATAAAATAACTGCGTAATAGCACAAGCACACTTAAATGAAATGCAATAGGCGTACGGTAACTTCCGTACTTATCCCAGTATTCTGGCCCATATCGGCTCATTGTCATTTTCCTAACCGTTATGCTTTATAAGCAACTCAATTAATTCATCTTCAGTTAGTATGTCTATGCCTAGGTCTTGTGCTTTTGTTAGTTTTGAACCTGCTTTTTCACCCGCCACTAACGCATCTGTTTTAGCCGATACGCTACCAGATACCTTGGCACCAAGTTGTTGTAATCGTGCTTTTGCATCATTGCGATTAAGTGTATTAAGCGTACCTGTAAGTACATATGTAAGCCCAGCGAGCGGCTGTTCTTCCTCAGAAGGTGCGCTCAACGCTGGCCAGTTTACACCTTGATCTATCAGCGCATTAACAACTGCTAAATTATGCTCTTCATCAAAAAAGCCACGAACATGAGCAGCGACTATTTCGCCTACATCACTTACTTGCGTTAAACTATCAATGCTGGCATTTATTACATTTTCAAGGGTTAGAAAGTGATTAGCTAAATTTTGTGCTGTTGCTTCACCAGCTTCACGAATACCCAAAGAGTATAAAAACTTAGCAAGCGTAGTGCCTTTAGCCTCTTCAAGTGCTGTTACTAAGTTTTTAGCTGACTTAGGTCCCATGCGCTCAAGTGATTCAAAATGCCCTTGTTTTAATATAAACAAATCAGCAGGCGTTTTTATAAGTTCTCTATCGACTAACTGATCAACAATCTTATCGCCAAGACCATCTATATCCAGCGCTTTGCGCGAAGCAAAGTGCTTAATAGCTTGCTTACGCTGTGCAGGACATACAAGTCCACCCGTACAACGGGCTACAGCTTCGCCTTCTACTTTTTCAACATGGGAGTCACAAATTGGGCACGTTACAGGAAACTCTATATCGCGTGCATTATCAGGGCGGCGTTCAAGCACAACTTGAGTTATTTGCGGGATCACGTCTCCTGCGCGGCGAATAATAACTGTATCGCCCACTTTTACACCTAAACGAGCAATTTCATCGCCATTATGAAGTGTTGCATTTGATACTGTTACGCCACCTACAAAAACAGGCTCTAAGCGTGCAACCGGTGTAATAGCACCCGTACGCCCAACTTGAAATTCAACATCAAGTAGTTGGGTTATTTCTTCTTGCGCTGGGAATTTATACGCAATAGCCCAGCGAGGAGCACGCGCTACAAAGCCTAAACGCTCTTGTAAGGTCTTTTGATTTATTTTTATTACTACGCCATCAATTTCATATTTAAGCTCACCACGGCGCGTTAAAATATCACTGTAATACTCAAGCGCCGCTTGTGGGCCTTCAACTAGTTTTGTTTCAGGGCAAAGCGGTAATCCCCAATCAGTCAACTTTTCTAATTGCTGATAATGATCCTCAGGAATATTGCCATCAGCAACAAGCCCCGTACTGTAAGCGTAAAACATAAGTGGCCGTTTGGCGGTAATTTTAGAGTCGAGCTGACGTAAGCTACCCGCTGCGGCATTACGTGGGTTAACAAATACTTTATCACCACGTTTCTCAGCTTCGCTGTTTAATTTGTCAAAGCCCGCGCTGTCCATAAACACCTCACCGCGCACTTCTAGTTCTTTTGGATAATCGCCACGTAACTTAAGGGGTACATTACGAATTGTTTTTACATTTTGAGTAATGTTTTCACCAGTAAAACCATCGCCTCGAGTAGCCGCTTGTACAAGCACACCATCGCGATAAATAATTGATACAGCTAAACCATCAAGTTTTGGCTCACAACAAAAAGTAAGCTCATCAGTACTCATTAAACGCTCTTTTATACGGCGATTAAACGCAGTGAATTCTTCTTCACTAAAGGCGTTATCAAGTGAGAGCATGGGTACTTGGTGCGCTACTTGTTCAAATTTACTAAGTGCTGCACCGCCTACTTTTTGTGTAGGTGAGTCGGCGGTTAAAAATTCAGGATGCTCGGTTTCAAGTGCGCTTAGTTCGCGTAATAACCTATCGTATTCAGAATCAGGAATACTGGGGGTGTCGAGCACATAATAATTATAGTTGTGTTGCTCTAATGTAGTACGAAGATGATTAACTTGCTCACTAATGCTGCTAGACATTTAAACCTCAATAAACATAAAAAAAGCCACTTTGACGATTCACCGTCCAGTGGCTTATAAAAATATAATGTATGCGTTATTTACGCTGAAAAAGAACGAACCTGCTCAACATATTGTCTTACGCGATCTACTGTCATTTCATTTCGCTCAGCATCTAAAATTTGTGCACCAAATTCATCCGCTAACTTTTTAGCTGCGCTGTGCAACATATTAAATGCAGCTAGACCATCGCCATCGCACGGTAACGTCATAAATAAGCTTACCCCAGCGGTACTAAACTGTTCCATATTATCAATATCAAACGTACCTGGGTTGTACATATTTACTAATCTAAATAAAACAGGGCCTTGACCAGCCGGATCTAAGTGGCGATTAAAAAAGCCTTCCTCAGAATATTTAAAACCTAAAGTGTTAACTGCCGGCAATAATTTACTGCCCTGCATACTAAGCTCTTCCGGCATTTGAATATGTACAATAACAAAGTCAGACATTTGGGCAGGTGCTTCTTCAGCGCTTTGCTCTTTTGCTTCTAGGTCATCAACTATTTCTAGGTCATCTTCAATCGGCACTTCTGGAACGCTTGTATCTATTTGCGGCTCATTTTCATCAAAGTTAAGCTCACCAAACTGTGGCTCATCACGTTCGTTTTGCATTAGCTCTTTTGGTTCAGCCTCAGTTCGAAACGGTTTAGATGAAGCTGATGCGCTTTCTTGTAATGGTTCAACCCGCTCGTTATCAGATACTTCTGGGCGGTCTTTTTTTCTCACAGACCACAATCCATGTATTAATAAACCACCAATGACAACTACACTGATAATGATTAAAACCCATCTTAATTGTTCGGCCATCCCCTCACCTTTTATTATTTGATATGCCTAAAACCTGTATATTAATTAAAAAATAATACACTTGTTATAAAAATTTATGCATGTGCAAGTTGCACAGCTTGTTCTATATCTACAGCAACCATACGCGATACGCCAGGTTCTGCCATAGTAACACCCGTTAATCTACCTGCCATTTCCATCGCAATTTTATTATGACTAATATAAATAAACTGTACAGATTGTGACATTTCTTCAACCAAACGGCAAAAACGCACAACGTTGGCATCATCTAATGGTGCATCTACTTCGTCCAGCATACAGAAAGGAGCTGGATTGAGCCTGAATATAGAAAACACTAATGATAATGCGGTCAGCGCTTTTTCTCCACCACTTAACAAATGAATTGTTGAATTTTTCTTACCTGGTGGTCGTGCCATTATACTAACACCACTTTCGAGTAAATCGTCACTGGTTAATTCTAAATACGCACTACCACCACCAAAAACTTTAGGAAATAGCTCTGCAAAGTCCTCATTTACCTGATCGAACGTCGCTTTAAAGCGGGTTTTGGTCTCACTATCAATTTTACGAATAGCCCCTTCAAGGGTACTTAACGCTTTTGTTAAGTCATCTAATTGATTATCAAGATAATCACTACGGGCTTTAGCTAAATCAAATTCTTCAATTGCCGCTAAATTTACCGCGCCTAATTTTGCTAACTGATTAGTAAATCCGGCTAACTGATTTTGCGCTGCACTTAAGTTCAATGTTTCAGGTAATTCATCGAGTATTGCTTTTAAACTTTGCTTTAAATCTTCTAATGGTTCGAGCGCAACTTGCGCTTTTATTAGTAAGCTTTGCTCTTCAATTGTTAGCTTTTGATGCTGCTCTTGCAAGCCCACCAGCTCACCTTGTGAATTTTTAAGGCTTATTTGCTTAGTGTTTAAGCTCTCTTTGGCCTGAGCTAATTCTTTTTGTAGCAATACTAATGCCTGCTCGCCTTTTTGATGCTGCGCTAAAAACTGCGTTATTTTATCGCCCAGTTCTTGCTCTGGGATCAGCAGCTCTTCTATTTCACTAAGTAGTTCTTGCGCACCTTCAGATGCACTAACGTGCTCTTGCTCCGCATGGCTCAATTTGGTTTGGCTTAACTGCCATTCACTGCGTGCCTTTTGCTCTGAGAGCGTTGCCTTATGTGCTTTTATTTTATATTGCTCAAGCATGCTTAATGCTTCGCTATAACTTTTATCACTTTGTGAGCGCAGGCTATTTGCAGCGTCTACCTCATTAGTTAAGTTATGTTGCTGCTCATTCAACACTTCAAATTGCGCTACTTGCTCATCAAGCACGGTATTTAATTGTAAAAGCTGATTTGTTAATTGCTGTTTTTGTTGTTGTAGCTTTTCTAGTTGCAGCTTAAAGTGCGCTACTTGCTGTTTGAGCATATCGCTGCGTGTACCGGCTACTGCTATATTTTGCGCAAGCTCATGTATGGCTTCTTTTAGCTCGCTTTGCTCGTTAATTAACTTTATTTGATCAGCTGTATGTTCATCACGAGTGTGTGTTACTTGTTTTAGCTCATCCTCGGCATTGGTTAACTGCTGAGCTTTATCCTGCAATTGCTTATGCTTTAAAAGTAATGAGTTTTCGGCATTGCGATCAGCACTTACATGCCAGTTACGACCATATAAAGCACCGTTTTTATCCATAACGGCTGTATAAAAAGCATCGTTTAACAGCGTTAGATCACCGCTCTCGCTATAAGCAATACGCGATAAATGATCTGGGTACACGCCGCTTGTTATGAATGCCGCTAAGCTATTTTCAGCAATGTGCTTAGTACTAATTGGCCACACACTATTATCAGCTTGCTGCTCACTTACATTTAAGTGCTCTAGCGATTTAAGTGCTTGCTCTATTAAGGGCTCAAAGCCTTCTTCAACACTTAGCTGATTAAACAACACATTAATTTTTTCATTTTCTTCATCAAGCCCTAATGTACTTTTAAGCCCAGTTATACTGGCTTTTAACTCATTTATTGCTTGAGTAAGTGCTGAGTATTGCTTTTGTGAGTTATTAACACGCTCATTTTGTAATTCAAGCTTAGCACTGCACTGTGTATGCGCTGTTTGTTTAGCGGCCAGTTCTTGAGTTAATGTTTGTGTTTGCTGTGTTTGCTGCGTTAATTGTTGTTCTACATCGCTACTTTGTAAGTCAGTAAGCTGCGCATTTAACTGATCAATTTGCTCGTTAACGTGGCTTATTTGCTGCTGAGTTTGTTTAATGTGACTGCTATGCAGTTGCGCATTATTATTGAGTTGTTGCTGTTGCTCACACAAAGCTTGCCAGTGAGTGTTACGGCGCTGCTTAAGTGCTAATAAGTCCTCAAGCTCATGCGTTAACTTCCTAACTTGCTCTTCGCACATTAACGCGTTTTCACTTGCCTCTTGCAGGGCTT
Source organism: Pseudoalteromonas sp. 31A1 (assembly GCF_011378815.1). Taxonomy (NCBI): domain Bacteria; kingdom Pseudomonadati; phylum Pseudomonadota; class Gammaproteobacteria; order Alteromonadales; family Pseudoalteromonadaceae; genus Pseudoalteromonas; species Pseudoalteromonas sp. 31A1. Next base: position 11,977 of record NZ_WTKY01000016.1, read on the forward strand.
CATTTAGTTGCTCGCACACAATTTGCTGCTGCGTTTTAACTTCAGTGCTATGGGTTTGGCGTTGCTGTAATTTAATTAAATTTTGTTTAAGCGTTTGAGTTTGTTGCTTTACATTTATTTGCTGTTGCTCAGCGCGGGTAAGCTCGGTGTGTATTACATGTTGCTGATGCTGTGCATCGCTTAGTTTATCTTGCTTGGCTTGTACTTGCCCTTCTAAGCTTGCAAGTACATCGTCATGCCCTGAGTTAGCAGTTTTAAAAAAAGAAATTTGATCGTTCAGTTTTTTAATTAGAGTACTTTTTTCAAGTTGTTGCTGATGTAACTTTTGCCATTTTAAAACCGCAATTTGCCCTTTTAGCGTTCGCTCTTGCGCTTTTAACTCTCGGTATTTTTTTGCATCAACCGACTGCACAGCCAATTTATCTAACTGGCTTTGCAGCTCTTTACGCACATCTAACAAACGTTCAAGGTTTTCGCGGGTGCTTTTAATGCGTGTTTGTGTTTCGCGGCGGCGCTCTTTGTATTTAGAAACACCAGCGGCTTCTTCTAAAAATACACGTAATTCTTGTGGTTTACTTTCTATTAAGCGCGAGATCATCCCTTGCTCAATAATCGCGTAACTACGCGGACCAAGACCTGTACCTAAAAATATATCGGTAATATCACGCTTACGGCATTTACTGCCATTTAAAAAGTACAGCGATAGCCCGTCGCGCGTTACTAAGCGTTTAATTGCAATTTGGTTTCTGTCGGCAAATGTATTAGAAGGACTACCTTTATCGTTATCAAAAACAAGCTCTACAGAAGCTTGTGATATGGCTTTACGATTAGTTGAGCCATTAAAAATAACGTCGGTCATGGCATCGCCACGCAGGTTTTTAGCAGAGCTTTCACCTAGCACCCATCGTACTGCATCAATAACGTTAGATTTGCCACAGCCATTAGGGCCTACAACACACGTCATTTGATCAGGAAATGGAATTTTAGTGGGCTCTACAAACGATTTAAAGCCCGCTAATTTAATAGTGCTTAAGCGCATCTTATTGTTATTACCAATTTATTATTGTTATTTGTCATAAACAATTTAACCCATAATTTACTAATAGATTAAGCTTGTCGTTTAAAGTTATCTAAAATAATACCGGTCGCCATTGCAACATTAAGTGACTCTGCTCCACCAAAAGCGGGAATGGTGATTTTATTGGTCACTAACTTTGCACATGTCTCGCGTATACCATGCGACTCACTGCCCATTAGCAAAACGCCTGAGCCCGTAAATTGGGTTTTATGTACACTTTGTCCATCTAAAAAAGCACCGTAAACAGGTAAATTTAAAGACTGTAAGTAATCAGGTAAATCTACTTGGCTTACCGATACCCTTACAAATGAGCCCATTGTGGCGCTAATTGTTTTAGGGTTGTAAGCGTCTGCGCTGTCGGTGCTAGTTACTATATGTTTAATACCGTACCAATCAGCTACTCTAATTATTGTGCCTAAGTTACCAGGGTCTGATACGCCATCAAGCGCGAGTATTAAGCCATTTGCTTGTGGTAAAGCTGCCTTTGGCATATCAACAATAGCAATGGCTGCATTATTGCTAACTAGCGTGCTCGCTTTAGTGAGGGTCTCTTCATCCGCTTCAATAAAATTAGCGTGCTGATACTCACCTTGGTACGCATTTATAAATTCGTTTGTAGCAAAAATATTAACCGCATTTAATGGGCTGTTTAATAACTCAAGTACGTTTTTTTCACCCTGTACAAGGTATTGATTATATTGCTTTCGGTACTTTTTTTGGCCAAGTTGGCGAATAAGTTTGAGTTGGTTTTTTGAAATCATAACAGCCCCATAAAATTATCCAGCAAGTATAACAGATTTCGTTATAACATCTGAACTCGAAAAGCAGCGAATAGGGCTAATTTATCTTACTCGCACTTCTTTCAAAGGTCAGATTAATGCGAATAAACATCCCTTTTATTGCCTCTAATTGGTTTGAATCACCAACAGATGCGGCTAATTCGTTATAAAGATTATCAGACGCTTGCTTAAAGTTTTCATCAAACTTACCTTTGGTAGCCAGCATAAATGCATCAGCCAACGTGCGTTGCCACTCATTTAAATATTTTAGCTTTGTGTCACCAGCAAGATTTTCGCAAATTGAGTTTAATCGCACTGAGGCATGTCCTAAGTTTAAACCGGTTAGGGCAAGGTCAGTAATGGCGCGTGAGTGTGAGCCCTGATCGTAATTAGTTAAGCGTATTAACCTATCTGCCATGCGGCGGTTGTACCAAATACTCGGAGTTTGATGGGTATTTATTTCGAGTAAATCTTTATAGGTAGCCTTAAAAACACGATGAACAAGTAACTGAACACTTGGCCCTGTAAATAACTGAAAAATCCAAAATAAAATACTCACGCCAGCAAAAATAGCGATTGCAGAGCTGAGTGTATAATCAATTGAAAACGCAAGGCTCATATCCGTGCTGGGTCTAACCAAAATAGTAAATGGAATACAAAACCCTAAGCCGTATGGCAGCGTTTGTTGATCAGCGAGTAACAGCAAACCCAAAAAATACGGACCAGCTAATACAAGCAACAATATTTCTAATTGCCCACCACTTTGCGACAGTAAATTTAACGCATAAAAAATAGTTACAAAAGTAGCAACAATTATACCTGCCAATAAACGTTTAATTACAACCTGTAAAATAGCCAAGGGTATTCTCGACAGCATTATCGAAAATATGACCGGTAATATCATAATTAATAATGCAGCTGAAGAACCTGTATTAATCCAAATAAATGCGCCGATAGAAAACACCAAAGCAGTTCTAAATCCAACAATAATGCCAGCTAATGGGTCGCGATATGTAAGTATACTGGGTGCATTTAATAATGTTTTATCGCGTTGTTCTAAAGCTCTGTATGCCCGTAGTAAAATTGTTAAGTCGGCTGCCACTTCTAAGCTCACATTGAGCATGTGAGATTCAAATGGCGAATCACACACCGTATTTGCTCTATAGTCGGTTAGCTCTTTACGCAGCGTTTTAACTTGTTCGGCGCAGTAATCAAAATCGTCAGATTCTTTAATTTGCGCGAATACGTGTTTAAGTTTACTTATTAATTTGTCTAATGTGGGAGTAATAAGGTCTGCGTGGTTTCGTTGCAGGCGACCAATTATTTGAATTGAAGCCAGTAAAGAAAGTACTTTTTGCGACAATTGATTTGCAGCACGTGAGCGCCCTGGACCTTTTGGCCCTTCGTACCTTACTGCGCTGGAGTCTTCGTTTATTGATCCTAATGTTGCCATAATGCCATCTATTTGCTGATGGCGATTTTCGTGCGAGCCTTTAGAATCAAGCTCAGTTACTAAATAATCTAACGTTTGGTTTATAACCGACCGCGCTTGTACTTGCAGTAAGTGTTTAACTTTTACAGGCCAAAACAAATGGCTCACAAGGCCTGCACATATTGAGCCTATTACTATTTCACTCACGCGCGCTTGTGCAATATCAAATATGCTTTGGCTGCTCACCATTGCCGGAGTAACCATGACTAAAAGTACAATAATAGCGGCTGTTACACCTGCCATAGCAAACGCATAAACAAAGTTTGCTTGGCGTACCATTGCCGATAACGCAGAGTTTACCCCCAACCATAATGCCAATGCACCGAGCGCTAAATAAGGGTAGAGAATTAACTGAGTTAAAAGCAATATGCCAAATAAACCACCCACTATGGTGCCTATTATTTGGCAAATTGCTTTTTCAATAACCAATCCGCTTTGCGGGCGTAATTGCAAAAATATAGCCGAGACTAACGCCCAATAAGGTCTTTCAAGATTAAGCCACATAGCAATAGTAAGCGCCATTACCATGGCTATAACGCCCTTAGTCGCAAAAATAATTGCCTGTTTTTTAGGAAAAAACAAATTTTGTAATACTACGCCCACTATATTCCCCTTAACGTGTAGCGAGATGTATTGTGGCGGTCATTCCTGCGCTTAACTGTGTATCTTCGGGCAATGAATCTAACTTAATATCAACAGGAATACGTTGCGATAAACGTACCCAATTAAATGTTTGTTGTACTTGTGGTAAAAGCTGCCCGTTACTTTGTGTATTCGTATTTGCAATTGCTTTACCTACACTCACTACATGCCCCGTTAATTGCTTACCACCGCTTAGAAGCGCTATTTTAGCTTTTTGATCAGGATAAATAAGCGGTATTTTACTCTCTTCAAAGTAACCCGTTACGTAAAATGAATCTGACTGCACGATAGCAAACACAGGTGTGCCTTGAGCTACATAGTTACCTTGGCGTAAATTCAGATTAATTATTTGCCCCGATGCAGGCGCAACAACTTTAGTTCTATCAACATTTAATTGCGCAATTGTTTGCTCTGTTTTAGCTAGGTTATAATTTGCCTCAGCAATTTTAGTATTGATACGTGTTGATTCTAGCGTTTCTTCACTTATTGCCTGTTGAGTGTTTAGCTCAACACGTCTTTCGTATTTATGTTTAGCAAGCTCCCATGTATATAGCGTATTTTCTGTATTGGCTTTACTTTTATCAAGCGCTGCTTGGTAACGCTTTTGATCAACATTAAAAAGTACTTCGCCTTTTTGTACGTTTTGACCATCTTTAATGTTTAAAGCAGTCACCCAACCCGACACGTCTGGAGCAACTGTAACTATGTCTGCTCGAATGCGACCGTCGCGCGTCCAAGGAGTATGCATGTAGTCAGTCCATACCCAACGCCCAGCAAAAACCGCAGCTATAACAACCAAGATAGTAAAAGTAATACGCAGATATTTAATCATTCAATTTATCTTCCACTTAGTAAATAGACGGCCAGTGCCAAGTAACAAACAAATAGTGACACTTCAAACCAAGCCACTTTCCAAATACGGTCATGCCAATCTAGTCGATGCAAAGCAAAACGAGTCAGCGCTGTTAAAATAAACGCAATTGGGAAGTAAACAATCAGCGGGCTAAACTCTAATCCCCCTAACACGACTGCTTGAAACATAATAAATATCCTAATGTTATTTAAAGCGGTGATAAAAGCTGTAAAACCTAAATAAATTTACATCCTCACTACTCTTACAATCTATTATTTTGGCATATAAATCAATTAGCTTAATTGTACGTAGGTGTGCTTAATACATAATTAATGCCATTACATTTAAGCAGCATTAACTATGTATAGTAGCTAAATCGCATATTAAAAAGCTAAAGATCCCAGTTACCAGCCAAATAAATAAAACCAGCGAGGTTTATTTATAAAAAAGTATTAGAGTATTTAACTCAATACTTAAAACGCCTATTTATAGCTGTTTACAGAAGGGTGAGATAATTATAAACATTGAATTTTGCACTAAAAATGGGTAAATTAACAAAAAAACAACATGGATATAATTTTAATGGAATCAATACACCCTACCCCATCTGAAACAACCCCACCAATAAATGAGCCTGCTGAACCAATTTTTAGCGGAAAAGTGCAGTTTAGTGGTAAAGGCGGTGAGTTTTTTGGAATTTGGATTGTAAATATATTACTTAGCGTTATTACGCTTGGCATATACTCAGCGTGGGCTAAAGTACGTACGCATCGCTATTTTTACGGCCACACCCGTATAGATGGTCATAGCTTTGACTACCTAGCAACGCCAATACAAATTTTAAAAGGTCGGATTTTAGCGGTTATTGTATTTTTTATTTATACATTTTCTATTAGCTTTATGCCTATTTTAGGCCTGTTTATTGCTCTTGGTTTTATCTTTTTAATGCCATGGATTATTAACCAAGGTTTACGTTTTAATCTGCGTATGACCCGCCATCGTAATGTTCACTTTGCTTTTAAAGGCAGCTATGGCGAAGCCTTTGTTAACTTTATACTTTTACCTATTGCCAGCATATTTACGCTTTATTTATTAATGCCTTACGTTATAAAACGTATTGATAGCTATATCCATAGCAATATTAGTTATGGCGACAAACCGCTTACTGTAAATCTAAAAGGCGAAACCTATTACTTAACAGCGCTTATTTGCTTTGTAGTGAGCTCTATCACCATGGTGGTATTTATGGGGATTTTAGGATTATTTGGCCTCAACTTAGTAGATATTGAAAATCAACAAAATTTAGAAAACTCCCCTGCAATGGTTATGCTACCTATACTTATGATGATTGCCTATGTGCTGATGATTGCCATTGTTTCTGCTGTATGGCATGCCGCTATTAGAAATCATATTTTTGATAACAGCCATTTTGAAGGCGTTGCTACATTTAAATCAGAGCTAAAGCCCATTCCTTTCGCAGTTTTACTACTCACTAATATGTTGGCTATTGTATTTTCTTTAGGGCTTGCATACCCATGGACAAAAGTGCGTACATCAAAAATGCTCGCTGATGTAACTAACGTCACTATTTATCCTGGTGCATTGAATCTGATTGATACCGCGCAGGATCAGCAATCATCATTTGCTGAAGAAGCTGCAAACGTATTCGATATTGACCTTTCTTTAACTTAAGAGCTCACTATGCATGTAAAGGGACATTTTTTTCCCAAAGCATCGAGTAATTATCAGGTGTGTGTTGCAACTATTAGCGACACACACATTGAAGTTATCAACGATGAATATGTTATTGCTCGCCACGCAATCTCAAGTCTTAATTTAAGTTCGGGGATGGCAGGACTTGCTGACGAACTAAACTTTGAAGATGGCAGTCGTTTTATTCCACTAGATGTAAGTTACAGATGGCCATTTAAAGAAAATAACCATCATATAATGGAACGCCTTGAAAAAAGTAAGTGGGCCATTTTAGCCGCCGTAATTTTTACGCCACTATTTATGTGGTTAGTACTTTATAAAGCAGTGCCCGCCATTGCTGTTTATAGTGTTGATACCCTACCGCGTAGTGTTGTAGAGCAAATGGGTGAGCAGAGTTTTACCCTTATTAAAAAAATTGCGCTTGACCCAAGTGAGCTACCGGCAGAGCAGCAAGCTAAAGTACAAGCGCATTTTAAAGATATGCTTAATGCATTATCGCTTGATCAATCAGTTTATAGATTATCGTTTTATAAATCAGACAGCTTTGGCGCTAATGCGTTCGCACTGCCCCATGGTCGTATAGTCGTCACCGATGAGTTAGCTAATTTACTTGCCGATAAACCTAATGCGCTAAAAGCGGTATTGCTACACGAAATGGGCCATGTAGTCCACCAGCATAGCGTACGTATTACAGCACAATCTGCCGCAAGTACGATTGTGCTAGCAGTTGTATTTGGTGATTTAGAAGGGGTTGCAGAGGTTGCATTAGGTACAGGCGCATCATTTGCTCAGCAAGGGTTTTCACGAGATATGGAACGCGAGGCAGATACTTTTGCACTCACCCAATTGGAGTTGTTAGGGTATTCAAGCAATGACTTTGCTGATGCTATAGAAGCACTGCAAGAAAGTCATACTAGCGAAAACGAGCACCTCGAAAAAGTAAATGACTTTTTAGAGTATTTATCTAGCCACCCAAGTGCACAAGAGCGTATTAATAATGCTAGGAAATAATCGCGGTTATATTCAACTTGCTCGTTACATAGTGAGTTTAAGTTGGATATATCATGGCTTTTTTCCAAAGCTTTATCATATTGCACCACTTGAAAAATTAATGACTGGCAGTGCTGGTTTTTCAGCAGAAGTGTCTGACTTAATTACACGTTCGGCGGGTTTTGGCGAAATTATATTTGGATTGTGTTTATTTGTGTTTTATAAAAATAAACACTTAGTAATTTTAAATATTTTAGCATTAATTGGCCTTCTACTCGCTGTAGTTGCAGTGCAGCAACAATTGCTTATTGAAGCATTTAACCCTGTAACTACTAACCTGCCTCTTATTGGGCTAAGCGTTATTTGGTTAAAGGAAATTAAGCTGCTGAATAATCGATACCTCTAAGTAAAAAAAGGGTATGCAAGCGCATACCCTTTTTTGTAGTATTTAATTTGTAAAATTAGTACTTATTTTTATGCGTCCACAAATGCAGTAATTCGCTCGCAATGGTTGCTGCGGCAATTGCGGTAAGCTCACTTTGGTCGTACGAAGGTGATACTTCTACCACATCCATACCTACCATGTTTATGCCTTTTAGCGCACGCAGTACTTTAAGTACTTTATCTGACGTTAAACCACCGCACACAGGAGTGCCTGTACCAGGCGCAAACGCAGGGTCTAAACAATCTATATCAAACGTTAAGTAAACAGGTAGGTCACCTACTCGTTCAAGTATTTGCGCTGCAATATCATTTGCATGTAAATCGTTGGCTTGCATTGCATCAATCACAGCAAACTCATGTTTACTTTGATCAAAGTCGGTACGAATACCTATTTGTATACTGTGCTCAACATCAATCAGCCCTTCCATTGGTGCATGATAAAACATAGTGCCGTGATCAAAACGCGAGCCATTGCTATAGGTATCGGTGTGCGCATCAAAGTGCACTAACGCCATTTTGCCATGTATTTTTGCATGAGCGCGTAATAGCGGAAGCGTCACAAAGTGATCGCCCCCTAAACCTAATAGCGTTTTACCTTGGCGAAGTATTTGCTCAGCAGCCATTTCTAGTTGCGCAGTAAAATACTCAGGATCGCCAACAGGGTAAGTAAAGTCCCCTGCGTCTGCCACTTTTAAACGCTCAAATAACGGGAACGTCCACGGGTACTTAGTGTCTTCCCATGCTAAATGAACCGACGCACGACGAATCGCATCCGGACCTAAACGTGCACCAGGGCGACCCGATGTCGCTAAATCAAACGGTAAGCCTAAAACGACTACGTCTGCATCAATTGCATTAATATTTTGCACCATAGGACGACGCAAAAACGTCATCCCATTTGAGTACAATGAGTGATCTGCGTGACCAAACAAAGTCGACATTGCTTATAACTCTTCTAAATAAGTGTAGCCATCAAGGCCGCTTTGCAACTCGTCTAAAACGCTTTGCTGTTCGTGTTTTTCAATTTTAGTGCTTACTAACTGCTCGTATGATTGCTGAAAACTTTCAACATCTAAATGTACATAGCGCATCATATCGGCAACAGTGTCGCCTTGGTTTATCTCGGTAATACTTGCAACGCCTTGCTCATCCATATTAACAATTGCGCTGTGCGTATCGCCAAACAAGTTATGCATGTCACCTAGAATTTCTTGATAAGCACCCACCAAGAAAAAGCCCATTAAATAAGGTTTATCAGCGCTAAACTCTGGTACAGGTAGTGTGCTTTCAATGCCTTGTCCATCTACGTAATGCTCAAGTGCACCGTCTGAATCACAGGTTATATCAAGTAATACAGCACGTTTTTTTGGTGCTTCAGTTAAGCCACTTAATGGCAATACCGGAAACACTTGATCAATGCCCCATGCATCTGGAAGCGATTGAAATAACGAAAAGTTTACAAAAAACTTATCGGCTAAACGTACGTTTAACTCGTCAATAATAGGACGATGAAAACGGTTTTTGTTATCCATGTGCTTGTTAAGTTCATAACAAATACGAATATTAATTTGTTCAGCCCACGCACGCTGCGCTAAGTCTAATAAACCGAGTGCAAATTGGTTATGCGCTTCAGCTAAATCACCTTGGCTGTCGTGATAAATTTCAATTAATGCACGGTCATCCGTTAAATCAGTTAATTGCACAAACGATGCCCACATGTTTTTTAATAAAAGTGGTGCATCTGCCGCTGGCGCTACTAACTCTTCTGGCGTGTAACTTTCAGTACCAATAACATTAGAAATAAGCACAGCATGATGCGCTGTAAGCGCACGACCCGACTCAGAAATAATAGTCGGCATTGGTTGCTCATATTGCTTACATGTATCACCAATGGTGTACACAATGTTATTTGCATATTCAGCTAAGCTGTAATTCATAGAGTTATGCGATTGGCTACGTGTGCCGTCGTAATCAACAGCTAATCCACCACCTACATCAAGGCAATCAATTTCTGCGCCTAACTTACGTAGCTCACAGTAAAAACGCGCCGCTTCGCTTACACCTAAACGTACGTCACGAATGTTCGCCATTTGTGACCCTAAGTGAAAATGTACTAGCTGAAGTAAATCAAGCTGGTTTGCGTCTTTTAAACGATTAACTACATGCAAAACTTGCGATGCAGATAGACCAAATTTTGATTTTTCGCCGCCACTCGCTTGCCATTTACCTTTACCTTGCGATGCTAAACGTACACGAATACCAATGCGTGGTTTTACGTTAAGCTCTTTTGCTTGGCTAAGTACCATGTCTAGCTCAGAAAGCTTTTCAAGTACGATATACACTTTATGACCTAGCTTTTCGCCAATAAGTGCTAAACGTACGTATTCTTTATCTTTGTAGCCGTTACATACAATAACCGCGCTGGTTTTTTCAGCCAGTGCTAGTACCGTAAGTAGTTCAGGCTTGCTGCCTGCTTCTAAACCAAGTTGCTTTTTTTCTACTTGTGCTTGGCTTGCTACTATTTCTTCAACCACTTCACGTTGTTGGTTTACTTTTATTGGGTAAACTAATAGGTAGTCTTTAGGGTAACCATAGTTTTCAATCGCAGTATTAAATGCGCCGCATAAGCTGTGTACACGATGGTGTAAAATTTGCGGAAAACGAACTAAAGCAGGTAAGCTTAAACCTTTCTCTTGTAGTTGCTTTGCGATATCTGTTAATGCAATGGTTTGCTCTGGTGCATGAGCCTTGGGTGCAACATACACATCACCTTGATCATTAATACCAAAAAAACCTTGGCTCCAATGACGAACATTGTAGCTCGTACGAGCTTGTTCTAGTGATGTTGTTTCTTTCATTTATCTTTCTCTTTTATTTAATTAATGCCGACTCGGCTAGTGGCGCGCATTAAAAGAAAAATAGACATTCAAGTCCAACAAGTATTTTTACTCGTAACGAGTGATTTTTAATATTGATAAAACGACCAATCACGTATTGCTCTCTAGCGTATATAAAATATGGCGTTGATGACTATTAAAGATAAGGAAAGTTGTAAAAGTGACAATTTTAAAATCACTTATTATAAATTTTATTAGCAAAAATGAGCTGCCCGAGTAAATTAAGGACGTGCAACCTCTTCGCCCGATATTTCTGGCTGTTCAGCCAGTTTATTGTGGTTAAGTAATACATATATATTTTTTTTAATATATGGGTAAATTTGTCCCCCTAAAACGTTCAACGTCAATCTAAAAAAACATAACCGTTCATCAATACTTATAGTGAGTATTCATATCAATAAAAATAAATACAATTTCACCTTCAATACATTTTTGCTGCTGGGGTTTTGGTAGCCTATAAATAAAAAACGCAAAAAAAAGATAGCTAGCTGCTATACATGCAAAAATAATCACAAGACATGAAATGTTCATCTTTTTCCTTATTTGAAAAAAGCGCTAGTTAGGTATTCAAATTAAAACTTTAGAGCATCTTATTACAGTAAATAGATAATTAGCGTGCGGGATTTTGTGACGTTTTAATAAGGGTAAGGTAACCATTCTTGCCAATTAAAGCTTTCGTTATACATCTCATCAACTATATCCATATACTCTGACTTTGTAGCTAAGAGGTACGCTTGCCTCTCTTTTGGGCTCATATAGGCAAGCCAATAAGGGAGATAACCTGGGTAGTCTACCCCAAACATATCTTCAAAAAATCGGCTTTCAGGAAGCTCAAGGGTGATTTCATTATGAGTAAGCTTTGGCATGTCTTTGAATCAAATAGACTTTGGGGCGAACATAATTATCGCCATACCTAGCAGTGCTACTAAACCACCGATAATATCCCACATAGTAAGCTTTACGCCATCAACCACCCATAACCATAATAGCGCAACGCAAATATATACGCCGCCATAAGCTGCATATACACGACCAGCTGCATCAGGATGGAGAGATAATAACCAAGCAAATAAAGCTAAACTTAAAGCACCAGGGATTAAAAGTAATATACTTTTATCCTCTTTAAGCCAAAGATAAGGAAGGTAACAGCCAATAATTTCGGCAAGAGCAGTTATGAAAAATAGCGCAATAGTTTTTACTTCAAACATAACGTTCTCACGTAATTTAATTAGCTAAGTAACATACAAATGTTGTTACTTAGCTATTTTACTTATTCAGCTAATGCCATTGCAGCAAGCTTCATTGTACTTTCAAACGACTTAGTACCCGCTATAAATAAACCATTGTGGCAGAACACGGCATCTTCAATACCTGTTTCATCTACAAAAGATTCATCAGATAGGCCTGACCATGCTTTAGGAAGCGATTTTCTATCTTCAAATGAACCTGGCTCAACTGGCACTGTTTGTAATATCCACTGCCCCGAATGCGACGGATAAACCATGTATAACGCATCGCTTGATAAAATATGCACTGTTTTTTTCCATGGGGTGTATTTTTCAAGCACGATTACTCGAGCATCTTCTGCACTTTCAATTGCTTTAGCAACAATCGCTTTTGCATTTACACTACCGTGAGCTGAAGCGATAAAACGCGTTAGCATACGCGCTGCAAATTCAACAGCTTCATCAAAACAGGCATCAAAGTTACTTTCTTCTTCCCATGTAGGGTTAAACATTGAAATTGTTTGGCTCAGTGTTATGCCCTCAACCACACCTTTTACGTAACCGCAGTCAATGGCATCAATAGTCGATACCAGGCCAGAGTCAACTCTATCTGCCACTGCTTGATTATCATTACAAAGCGTTAAACCGTACTTTTTCCAAATTAAACCAAATGATGAATAAGGAGTGCCATTTTCACGCTCACCCGCACCACCGCGTTGATGATGATCAAATCGACCTATATCTGGGTTATATTCGCCGCCTACATCAACAACAATATCAGCACTTTCTATAAGCGCTTTATCGCGAGTACGAACAAGCTTAAACGCTGGCAAAATATGTTTAAGTACCGCAATACTAAAAACGTCGTCTGCATGAAAATTACCATTGTGGGTTACTACTGTTATTTCGCTCATTGGTTTATCGCTACTATTAGAAAAGATAAAAATTCTCGCTTTGTAAGTTAATTACTAATTATCGAGACAGATTTTATACGAAGACAGGTGTTAAAAACAGTGAAGTATTTTTTGCTTAGCTATAAAAGGAGTTTTTATAGTTATTAGTTTTAAGTATAGCGTTTATTGCAAGGTAATAATGGGTGATTGCAGGAAAGGGTATTTACGACACGTTAAACTTTAACATGCCGCAGAGCTAGTTAACTTATTGGCTAAGCCCTAGTTCCATAAATACACTTTGTGGATTATCGACATATGAGCCAAAGCTGCCACAACGTTTAAAGCCTAAATTTTCATATAAACTGATAGATTTTATTTGCTTTGGGCCTGTTTCTAAACGTATTAACGGGATTTGCTTTTCACCAGCTTGATGCAATAAAATTTGCATAATACGTCTCGATAGCCCTTTACCACGATGGCTTGGTTTAACGTATAAACGTCTTATTTCGCCATAAGGTTGAGTATCAAATTTCTCGACAATCGCACCGCAGGCAATAATTCCCTCTTCGGTTTTTAAACCAATAGCATATACATTAGGTGAGGTTAATTCGTCTAACTCAAGAGACTGAGCTGTTGCAACAGGGTACAACGAATTTATAAGTCGGTCTATATCGTCAAATACGTTAACTACATCGGGATCACTTGGATTCAAATCAACTAACTGCATAAAGCTTCCATTCATTGTTATAAGTTTATTAAGCTTTAAATAATATATTTAAGCGGACGTAGCTTAGCACTGTTTAACAAAAAAATCTTTAGGGGAGCCCGCATTGTGAAATTTCATCACTAAGAGCAATAAATAATCCAGTACCAAAATGAGTAGTTAGATTATTGCTATTAAATTGCGTTGAGCTTTAAGTAATGAGATCGTGAGGCTTATTTTTAGCGTTATGCCATTTTAAATAGCGCTCCTTATCCATTGGTTTTGCGATTAAATAACCTTGCATCGAATCAATGTTCATTTTTTTAAGTAAATCATATTGCTCAGCGGTTTCTACACCTTCTGCAACAACGGCCAAATTTAAGCTTTTCCCTAAGCTAATAATTGTTTGCGCGATATTAAAACCAATGTCATTGTCTAAAATTTTATCTATAAAACTTTTATCTATTTTTAATTCTTTAACGGGAAACGCACTTAAGTAAGCTAAGCAAGAATACCCAGTTCCAAAATCATCAATAGAAAATATAAAACCCGCAGCAATAAGCTCTTTCATTTGTTTAATTGTATATTCTATATCGTTTGAGATCATCGACTCGGTTATTTCTAACTTAATTTGTGAAGCTCGAATATCAAACTCACTTATAGTACTAAACAGCTCTTTTTTTAAATTTGATGAATTAAACTGACTTTGGCTAATATTAATTGAAACACTGAACGAATCGTCAATAGCGCTGGCTTCTTTAAGTTCATTAATTAAAATACATATATCGCGTAATACTGCATTTTGTAGTTTTTGTATAAGTCCGTACTGCTCAGCTATAGGTATAAATTCATTTGGCGCTATAAGGCCTCTTTGCGGATGGTTCCATCTAATTAGCGCTTCAGCTCCAATAATATCTCCGCAAGTATTAACTTGTGGCTGAAAATAAGCACAAAACTCATCAGAAGCAATAGCTCTAACAATGTCGGTTTCAAGCTCGGTTTGCTTTTCAAGCATTGTTTGCGACGCTGGATCGTAAAAGCTACTGCTGTTTCCGCCTTTCTTTTTAGAGCGATACATAGCAGTGTCGGCAAACTTTAATATATTGTCAGTTTGTGCGTTTACGCTGTCAATTAGGCAAATACCTATGCTGCAACTTACTTGAAAGGCAAGTTCGCCGACTTCAAAATTATCATGAAACACGCTCTGGATTTTTTTTGCCACGGATTCGCATTCATAAATTGCCTGCTTTGTATTTTCACCTATGTCTTCAAGTAAAATAATAAACTCATCGCCACCGGCTCTAGCTAACGTGTCTGAGCTTTTGATTATGGCGTTTAATCTTTTTGATAGCTCTACAAGCACTTCGTCTCCAGCACTGTGCCCCAACGAATCATTAATACGCTTAAAGTTATCTAGGTCTAAAAATAATAAAGCTCCAATATTTTTTATACTTTTGATGCTCTCTACGCACGTATTTAACCTATCGCTAAGCATTCTTCTATTTGGCAAATTGGTGAGTGGGTCATAAAATGCAAGCTTATGAACTTCTTGCTCTGCTTTTTTCCTTATTGAAATATCCCTGGCCATCCATACAATATGCCGTTTTTTCGGGTTCTCAGGATGGTAATGATCTAAAGCAGCGGCTCGTCCTTCAAAAACTATACTCCCCTTCGGGACATTTAATTCATATTCAAATATTTGCATATCGTTAGTCGACAACGTTTTTGCAATGACTGCCATTATCATTTGCGCATCTTTTTGAGGAAGTAAGTCTTTAACATTTTGACCAATAATATCCATGGTCGAATCAAGCAGTAACTCATTAGAAGTACCATAAACATCGGTATATATGCCGTCTTCACTTAAAATGAGGATGAGATCGGGCATTACTTTGGTAAAGGCTTTAAATTTTTCATTACTGTGCTGTAAATTAGCGACAAGCTGTTTTGCCTTCTCAAATTCGTTACTTTTCTCAAGAGCAATACTTGAAAAGTGTACAAAAAAATCAATTAATTCTAACTCTTGCTCTGATGGGGCTTTAGGGCTGCTGTGATAAATAGCAAAGGTGCCTAACAAATCAGCTTGAGTTGACATAATAGGCGTTGACCAACATGACTTAAGATCAAACTTTAACGCTAAGTCTTTAAAATCCACCCACAGTGGTGAAGTTTCAATATTTTCTACAATTATGCGCGATTTCGAAAATGCAGCAGTACCACATGAACCCACTTTTGGCCCTATGTAAACTCCATTAAGCAAACCACAGTACTCTGGATGAATATTAGGGGCTGCACAATGAAAAAGCTGCTCGCCTTTAGCTGATAAAATGGAACACCTAGCAGATTCATCATCCATAATTTTTTCTATCGATAAACAAATTTCAGTAAGCACCTCATTTAAAGGTGCCCCTAATGCAATTTTAGATAAAATGCCTTGCTGGTGAGATAATAACTTTTTTAACCTGTCCGTACCCATTTTCACTTGCTCGCATTATTTATACATATTGATACAACAAAAGCCTCAAGCAGATGCTTTTTTTACTATGTAGTAAAGTTCAGTATAGTCATGATTAGTAAGTTTATTATTTTATTAATAAAAAACTAATCTGGCCTATTTTGATCAATCATAATTGCATATTACTAAACATCTGTAGTTACCATATAACCAAAATAGCAACATTAAAGCTAACACTTTGTTACCTAAAAATACTGTTTAAAATTACTCAGCTATTTATACAAGTGCAAATGGAAAATATTTTTTGAGGTAGCTGTGCAGATCATACAAGGTATGGAATATTTTTTTCGGGATTTAAATTAATTAGCCAAAAAGGGTTAAAGCGTTTTGTGCTTATCCCGCTTTTAATTAATATTTTACTATTTGGTAGCTCGTTGTTTTTTATTTTTCTGGTCAAGCGACTGTTTTAGCTACATAAATAACATACTACCCGAGTGATTAAGCTGGCTTGAGTGGTTAATGTGGCCAATCGCAGTTTGGTCGTATTATTTGGCTACAGCATGCTATTTACTATAATCACTAATTTTATTATACCAATCTGCTTATATATGGGGTCTATTTAACGTTAAGAAAATTACGCTAGAACTAGGCAAAAATTTTTGTATCTAGTTGTTCTAAATAAAAAATTTTTAACGACGTTGTAGTGCAATTTGATTCGTTAAATTGATCAAAGATTTATGCAGGTTGGTATTACAGCCCCATTCAATGCTTTATTAAGCGAAAAAGTTGAGCTTTATTTAACGGGCCAAAAAATTAGCGATATGGCTTTTCTGAATTAGTTAAAGATGTACCTGGAATGCTTGCCCGTGAGTGTACAAAGCTGTGCTACTACCCTCTATGCACTATTGGATTTTTTATATTACTTTGGGTTTTATTGGTCAAGTATTATGGGGTTTATTTACGTGTTGGATGTGTGCGGTGCAATACGAAGACTATGCGTTTGATAACCATAAAATTGACTTTAAGCAGATGAAAGACGATTTAAAAGCTAAGCAAGGTGTATCGTACGGATTTGGTTTTGCTGTTATGTTATTAACCGCTATACCATTTATAAACTTAATCGTTATGCCTATTTGCTGTGTGATTATGCTCACCGAGCCTTTAATTTTAATCCTTGCTTTAACCCTTATTGCTGGTGCTGCTGCACTGCAAAGTTTACTTGGTTTTGGCTTAGGGGTTATTGCTACGCCAATTTTAGTATTGATTAATCCTGCTTTTATACCCGCCCCTATTTTGCTTCTAGGGCTAGGCTTATCGCTATTAAGTACACTAAATAATAAAAAGAACATACAGATTAGTCGTATTAGCATTACTTTATACGGGCGTTTTAGGTAGACGTTACCCTAGCTATAGCCGCGGTGTAACCAACTTAATAACCTCTGATGACAAGCAAGCGTTAACCATTATTTGTAGTTCAAGGGTCGATTTAATACCAATCTGCTTATATACGGGGTCTATTTAACGTTAAGAAAATTACGCTAGGACTAGGCAAAAATTTTTGTATCTAGTTATTCTAAATAAAAATTTTTTAACAACGTTATAGTGCAATTTAATTCGTTAAATTGATCAAATATTTATGCAGGTTGGTATAACTACCTCACTTAAAAGTGATAACAGTTATATGATTAGCGCTGAAAAATTGAAAAAAACAAAAATTACTCAGTTAATCATGGGATCGGAATTGACGAAGATATTTGGCTAAAAATAAATTATCTCGGTATGGGGGTCTTGGTAGAAAACCCCGACCACTCTAGACTCGATGCAGGGGGCGCTAATCTATAAATAAGATTGATTACCTCACGTTGGGCAATCAATCCTTTATTTAGCTTTAATACCTATTGCTTATAAACCTTGCTCAGTAGCCATTTTTTTCGCAATTTGTGGGGCAGTCCAAAGTGATGGTAACAACACAAATGATACAGGTACGGCGGTTACTACAATAAACGACTGCAGTGCAGAAATACCACCTGAACCTATCGAAATTAATATTGCTGCCATAACCCCCATCATAATGCCCCAAAACACTCTAACGGGTGTTTGCGGATGATCGTTACCCGTCATTACCATAGATACCGAGTAGGTCATGGAGTCACCTGTGGTTGCTACAAATATTGTGGTTAAAATTAAAAACAACACCGATATAACAAAGCCCATAGGCAGCTGCTCAGTAATAGCCAACAGTGCAGCGGGTAAATTTAAGCCCGCAAAGGGTTCTGAAATAACACCCGGGTTTGCTAACTCAAAAAATATACCTGAACCACCCACTATCGTAAACCAAAAACAAGTAATAACAGGAGCAATTATTGAGATAAGCGTGATCATTTCGCGAATAGTACGGCCGCGTGAAATTCGTGCAACAAACATAGCCATTAAAGGTCCATAACCTAAAAACCAGCCCCAAAAGAATACCGTCCACCAGTCTAACCAGGCGGTATCGGCACGAAAAGTGGCCATAGGAATAAAGTTATTAATATAAAGCCCAAACGAATGAATATAGCTATCAAAAATAAAAGCTGTAGGCCCCATCAGCAAAATAAACAGCATTAACGCTACGGCTAAAATTACATTAAAGCGACTGAGTAATTGAATTCCTTTAGTGACGCCACTTACAGCAGATAGAGTATAAATTGCAATTAAACCAAATAAAATAGCCACTTGAGTGGTGTAAGTATCTGGAATACCAAATAGCTTTTCTAAACCAAAACTTACTTGCAACCCTAAAAAACCAATAGGGCCTACCGTGCCTGCTACTACAGCTATAACACAACACGAATCGACAATAGCACCAAATGCGCCTTTCATTACGCGCTCACCAAATACCGGATACAACAAAGTACGTGGCTTAAGCGGTAAACCTTTTTCGTAATGTAAATGCATATAAACTATGCCTGTAAGGCTGCCTAAAATAGCCCAGGCTAAAAACCCCCAATGCATAAAGCTTTGCGCTAAAGCATTAAATGCAGCCTCTTTAATCCCTGACTCACCACCAAAAATTGGCGGCGGCGAAATAAAATGCGCCATGGGCTCAGCAGCAGCCCAAAACACCCCACCACCAGCAAGGAGTGTACACATAATAATGCTGATCCACTTAAAGGTGTTAATCTCTGGTTTTTTTAAACCACCTAATACCACTTTTCCGGTACGTCCAAAGGCTAAAAACAACCCAATTATAAAGGTCGAAAGCAATAATATTTGCCAAAAGGCACCAAACGTTTTAGTAGAAAAAGCAAAAGCGGTATTGATCCAACTCGACATCAAATCAATATCATAAAGTGCTAGCACAGCAAATAGCACAAGAATGCCACCACTGATTAAAAATACCGGTATATCTACCCCTACCAAATACTTTATTGTAGATGAATGCTCATCCTCATGTTGTTTTGTTACTCCAGTAGTGCTCATTTATCGTCTCTTGATGGATTTTTAGTTACCGACAAAGCGACATACCACAACACCCACCCTAAATACGAAATGAAGCGACGCGAATCAAAAGGTTAAATTATCTTTCGATCTTACTTTATTCCGAGTTTAGAAAATGCCATAACAAATATCTTAACTGCCAACTTGTAAATATTTTACCCTTTTCAGCCACCTAATCCAACGGTACTCTAATTATTAATAGTGAATTTACACAATAGTAAAGCCTTGCTTACAGCTATTTTTAATAATAAACAAATATAAAACAACAATTTTGAAGGGGTTAGGAAAACAGAAATAGCAATATAAATAAAGAGATGGAAAATACAGCGATAGAACAAGATACATAAGGCTAAGTATATTAATAGTCAAATGCATAATTAATCTCGCAATATATTTAATATGTATTGATAGTATTTTTGTAAAAATAACTAAGATAATATTTTGGGTAAATTTATTGATAGTTTTTAAATTATTAGCAACGCGTATAACACACATAAAAAAGCGCTTAATAAGCGCCTATTACTTTAATAAATACGATACTTACACTAATACTTGACGCGTGTTTGCTATAAAGTGATGTACTTCGCGCTCAATTTTAGGGTCAACAGGCTCATCTGGTCGACGATCATTCGGGCAAGGCATTTTTGGCGTAGTACCAAATAAGCGACAAATTAATGGGCGCTCGTCATATACAGTGCAGCCATTGGGGCCAAGATGCACACAATTGAACTCGTTTAACGCCGCTTCATGCTCCGCATCTGTTTTTACCGGTAAGCGCGACATTTCCTCTGAAGATGTTGTTACTGGCCCGCAGCAGTCGTGGCATCCTTTTACGCATTCAAACGCTGGAATATTAGCGCGCAATCGTAAAATTACTTCCTGATTTTTGTACATCACTATTTATACCCTTTATTTTTGCAACGCACTGACGCGGCAACTTTACTAATTTCTCCACAATGCATCAAAACGATGCCTAAGCCTAGAGTGGCTAGATCAGCTATAGTACGCTTTGCACTGCCCAAAAATCAAGCTAAGTTAGCGTTTAATTACGCCATAGTGCTAATATATACAGCTTGCAAACTAATTGTCGCTTATTAAGCTGGGAGAAGAAAATAGTAAACTGGCCGTTGTTATTATTTAACTTAAACACTTTGTTACCTAAAAATACTGTTTAAAATTACTCAGCTATTTATACTGTCACTAATGGTGAATATTTTTTGAGGTTACAGTGCAGATCACACAAGGTATGGAATATTTTTTTTCAGGATTTAAATTAATTAGCCAAAAGGGGTTAAAGCGTTTTGTACTTATCCCGCTTTTAATTAATATTTTGCTGTTTGGTAGTTCGTTGTTTTTCTTGTTTGGATGGTTAAGTGATAGCTTTAGCTACATTAGCAACATGCTACCAGAGTGGTTAAGCTGGCTTGAATGGCTAATGTGGCCAATTGCAGTATTAGTCGTGCTATTTAGCTATAGTATGCTCTTTACAGTCATCACTAATTTTATTGCAGCCCCCTTTAATGCTTTATTAAGCGAAAAAGTTGAGCTTTATTTAACGGGTCAAAAAATTAATGATGACGGCTTTGCCGATTTATTAAAAGATGTGCCTAGAATGCTTGGCCGTGAGTGGACAAAATTATGTTATTACCTGCCTCGCGCAATTGGCTTTTTCATACTACTTTGGGTTTTACCTGTCATAGGCCAAATATTATGGGTTTTGTTTACCTGTTGGATGTACGCGGTGCAGTATGAAGACTATGCGTTTGATAACCATAAAATTAGCTTTAAGCAGATGAAAGACGATTTAAAATCTAAGCAAGGTTTATCATACGGGTTTGGTTTTGCTGTTATGTTATTAACGGCTATACCCTTTGTAAACTTAATAGTTATGCCTGTAGCTGTGTGTGGTGCAACACGTTTGTGGGTCGATAATTATCGACCAAAATACCGTAGTTAATTAAGAGGTTGCTGACTTTTCAATATTCAAAGGACACCGCACCCGAGATAAAAAAGCACCTAAGGTGCTTTTTTAATCTATTTTTAAAACAATAAACTCAAGCGATGCACGCCTTGGTAATGCGACGCTTTGTTTATCTACTTCTTCAAATTTTTTAATCAAAATACTAAAGCGCTGATTGTTAAAATTAACGGCTGTAACTTCACCAATTTTTATACTGTAGTTTTGCTGCTGATCAAACAGCTTTAGTGTTCGCCCTTTTATACGCTCTACGAATAAGTAAGGTGTTTGGTCTGGCATCTTTAAACGGATAACATTGATTTTACTTAACTCATGTACCGCCACCCAATTTTGACTCTGCATTAACGTATTATAACTACTAATGCCTTCAGGCTGATAAACAACATCTTGGCTTACAACGCATGCCTTACAGCCCTTTACTGATTCAACTCGCCAGTCAATAGCTGTATTTTTGTAATATAAATTGTCATTTTTTAGTAACCATTCACGTGCATTGTTAGTATCGCTACACGCTATTAGTAAGCTTAAAAAACTACTACCAACAATAAACTTAATACTTAACCCTAGTTTCATATTAATGCTCTTTAATTGCTTTTAACTCAGCAATAATTGCACTACTTGGCTGCGCTTCTTTTATATAACTGGGCAGCGTTTCAATATTAGTAGGTGAGCTTTGTAAATTATACACCTTACTATTATTAGTATTTGGCACGCCAAATCGATTACCTGCACTTTGCATATAAAACTGCAAATTAAGCATGCTCCACTCATCTACATCACTAAGTATTGATATTGTATTATCTTGGTTAGTATCAAAGCTGGTTAAGCTTTCGGTGTTAATTGCATTACAGTTAAAATCAACAGGTAGTGAGCCATTTCGATTTAACCCCTGTGCTTCAAGTATTGTGCTCTCATTTAAATCTGCTGAACTACCACTTGAATAATCAATAATAAAATCATCTGTAGAGCCTAAATGACTATTAGTATTTGGTGTAATATCGCAGCTAGCATTGCCTGGATAAAAACGCTCATAATAACGATCGCCTTCGTTATTACCTATTGTTGATAAACCCGCTAATTGATATAAATAATTCATAGAGCTTAAATGATTAGGCTTAAAGTTAACCTCTTCATCGCCACCATGGTATAAGCCTAAGTTATGGCCTAGCTCATGAAAGATAGTTGATGCTTGATAATTATAAGTTACATTGGTTGATATTTGCGTATCGAGCGTTAAGCCCCAGCCGCCCATAGTTACCATTAAATCATTACCGCTGATCTCAGCAATACCCGACCCACTAATACTGCCATCTTCATTTCCACTACTTGCCATTAATAAGTAATGAAAAATGGGTCTGCGGGTTATATCGGTATATTCCATTTTATAAGCAAACAAATTAGGGCTACTTAAATCGTACTCAAACGGAGTATAACTATTAAAAGGGACAACATTTCCGCCACCTAAATCAAAGTTTTGCGGCGCAATATCGCTATTTTGATCAAATAAGTCACCTACATCAAAATGAACGGTATAGCCTTTACTTGCAAATACACTAACAATTTTTTCAAGTGCATTTCGATGAGGGGTTATTCCAACATCACTACTATCCATATAATCTATTTCAATAAATATATCTTTTTGTGAAGTACGCGCTCCCCATTCATATAAAGGCAGCCCACCAAATGTTGCTCCCTCTACCTCTGCGCAATCTGGAATACCGTCTTCATCATCATCTATTGAGCAAGTTATATCGTTAGGCCCTGCCGGAGTATTGAATACTGAGTAGTTCCAGTCTGTATTTTGGTTGGTATCGGTTGCGCCGAGCGTACGCTTTAAGCTGGCGCCCTGCTCTGGCAGTATTTGTGCAGCATTTTCGCCTTGCCACTGCGAGGCTGTTTCAGGCTCTTGGGTTGAATTTCCAAACTTAACAAAGTCGATAGTTTGTGTACCCGCACTATTAAGTAATTCTGCAAAACCATTTATGTACCAATAAGGCCTAATTTGATCATTCGCGCTACCAACAAGCACAAGCTTAGTGTTATTTAATGACGCACTTGCTAAAAAATCATCGCCAAAGCGGCTTTGTAAAATAATATAGGCGCCATTTAAAAGCTCTTTATTAGGCAGCGTAAATATTTGCTCATCACTCAACGTACTATCAGACATATTAATACTGCGAGCTTTAAGAGAGTAGTCTTGTAAATTTACTGTCGCACCGGTGCCGTTATAAAGTTCAATCCAAGGTAAGTCATTACTAAATTGCACAGATGAAAGCTCTGTTATTTTTATATCTTGGCTAGAAGTTGTAAACGAGGTGGCAGTTTGCGCCAAAATAGTTGTGCTATCAAAATTAGCTAAATCAGCTGTAACACGAACAATATATTGAGTGTCTTCATCAAAGCTTGCGCTTAAATTTACAGTATGAAAATAAGTACTTGTGTCGCTGGTAGTACCCGACAAACTTTCAATAGTTAAGGCCAAGCAAGTAGTAAAATTATCTGCTGACACTTGTACGCTTCCAGTACAAGTACCACTGCTAGAGTTAACGGCTAAAGTACTCACGAGCATAATATCTGAAAATGTAATGCTAACAGGGCTATCTACAAAGACTGGTTCATTACTATTTTGGGGCGTTACATTACTAATTGTAGCGGGCGTTGAATCAACAACGGTAACACTCAGTACAAATTCGGTTGTGTCTTTTGTATCAGTCGCCGTTAACGTATAGCTTTGTGGAGTGATACTGTTTGCAGGAGGTGTGTAACTAAAACGTAAGGCTTGGCCATCAATAACACTGATTTGCGCTCCATTTAAATCATCACCAAAGTCAATCTGTACGCTATCGTTATCAGCGTCGCTAACCACTAAGCTAAATTCTGTGGCTTGGTTATATTGCACATTTATATTTACATCATCGGCAGCCGGTGGATTATTTGGGGCTAATATTACAACTATTTTCTGGGCGCTATTTGTAGCGTTATCGTCATCGGTAACAGTTACTACAAACGTTACATTGGTATTTTGCGCAACAGTGGGCGCATTAAAGCTAATACTTGTTTCTGTTTGGGTAAATTCAACTACAGGGCCACTTGTTTGCTGCCAGGTTATGTTATTAATACTACCATCGCTGTCTTGTGCATCTGCAACTAGGGTTACACTGTCATCTTTTTCAGCTTCTTCTGGGCCTGTAACAATGACTGTTGGCGCGCTATTTACTTGATTAATTAAAACCGTTTTACTCGCTTGAGCGCTTTTACCGGCATTATCTGTTACGGTTACGCTAAAGCCTAGCGTTGTATTTTCAGATACATTGGGGGCAGTAAAACTAAGTACACCATCTGACTGGCTAAAATCAACATTATCTCCCGCAGACTGAATCCAACTAATAGTGCTTATGGTTCCATCTGTATCTTGAGCGTTAGCAACTAAGCTTACTTGTGTGTTAGCAAGTGCACTACTTGGGCCTGTAATATTAACTGTAGGTGCATTATTTTGAGAAGTGATAGTGCCTGAAAATACTTGTTGTGCAGTAGCACCTGAATTATCAGTAACAGTAACTGAAAAGCTAAAGGTCGTATCAGTGGTTACACTCGGTGCAGTGGCTGTAAGCGTATTGCCATTAACAATAAATGTAAATTCAGGACCACTAAGTTGTTGCCATTGATAATTGGCTATTTGCCCGTCACTATCACTTGCAAGCGCAGTAATAGTAAACGATTGGTTAGAGACAATAACGTTACTACTAACAGAGAGCGTAACACTGGGCGCAGCGTTACCAGAGGGCGTAGTTGAATCACTACCTTCTCTGCCGCCGCCACAACCTGTGATTAAAAGTGATAAAAAAAGTAAACTTAACCATTTATTAATATTGTTTTTTACCACTTTTAGCCTCTACATATTAACTATACAAATTTTGTGGCACCTTAGTAACGTTTAAATGAACGGTTATTTCCTCACGATCATGATAGAGATGTTTAGCTTGTAACTCGTAATTAATACTATGTTTCTCAAGCTCTTTTCTTATCATTGAAAGACATTCATAAACACTATCAAAGCGTTTTTTCATAGGTAGTTTTAAGTTAAATATAAACTCTTTTGCGTATGCATTTACTGCCCAGTCAATCATTAGCGTAGTCACTTTGGTTGGTTTTTCCACCATATCGCACACTAACCAAGTAATATTTCTTTTTTCTGGGCGATATTTAAAACCATCTGCTCTAAAATGTTTAACTTGCCCAGTTTGCATTAAATCGTCATTCATTGGGCCGTTATCAATCGCACTTACAAACATACCACGGCGTACAAGCTGATAAGTCCAACCACCCGGGCATGCACCTAAATCAACACTGCGCATACCTGCTGCCACGCGTGATTCACGTTGTTGCTCAGGAATAAATACATTAAACGCTTCGTCGAGTTTTAACGTTGAACGACTCGGTGCATCGCTTGGCATACGAAGGCGTAAAATACCCATGAAAAATGGAGAATTATTAAAGCTATACGAGTAACCAACATAAGCCGTATTGTTTGTTAAAAACATGACATGCATTACTGGGCGGTTTGCTTTTGGCTCACGCAGTACTGTATTTTGTTTTTCGAGGGCTTTTTTAAGCGGCGTTGATATTTTTTTACAGAACGTTAAAAGCTCTTTGCCTTCATTTGTATCTGGCGTTTCTACGCGCAGCTCTGAGCACAATGTAAAATCTTTAGCAGCTTCAACTACTGCACTTACACGGTCCTCTACTGGCATGTTTTCAAGTAATGTACCGGCAAACCATTGGCGTGCGAACACCATATTTTTAAAATCGACTTTTTTGATTATTTCGTCGCTGTGATGCGCTTCAAAACATTCGTAAACAACATAACCTGTATTTGGCTTTGCTTTTACATACCCTGCAAAACCCTGCTCTGCAGCATGAAACGTTATTTCAGCAGCGGCATCGCTTTCAAAACCACTACGACAATAAATCACAACACTAGACATATTAACCCTTAAACTCTTTAAAACTTAAATCGTGCGACTTGCACTAAAATAACAATCCAACCAATAATAAAGCACAATCCACCAAGCGGTGTTATCGGCCCTAGCCACTTCATATCTGTTAGAGCGAGTAAATATAAACTGCCACTAAAAAGTAGTGTGCCCGTTATAAAAAAGCCACCAGCCCAACTCAGATTTATGCCCCATTTAATTAAAATAGCCACCGCAATAAGTGCAAGGCCATGCACCATTTGATACTCAGCAGCTGTTTTAAAAACCCCTAATGAATACTCCGATAAACGGCTTTTTAAACCATGGGCAGCAAATGCACCTAACATAACCGAGAGCATACAAAAAATACTGCCGGCCATTAAAAATAATTTAATCATCTAATCCCCTAATCGAGTCTTAACACATCTCTACTTGTTGCTTAATAAATTCAACGGCACTTAACGCTGCTGTTTCTCTATTTTGCAGTTCAGTTACGCCACTTTTTTTACGTGGTTTTAATGAATGATCGCCATCAGTCAGCCATGTGAGTAAAGGCTGTTTTGGCATTTCCATAGTAAGCAGTTCTTCACGTGTACCAAATGTATCTCGCTCGCCCTGTAATACTAAAAAAGGGCAAACAATATCAGCAAAATGATCGGTGCGTAACTTTTCTGGCTTACCCGGCGGATGAAATGGATAACCAAATGCAATAACACCCGAAAGTCTTTGCTCTGTGCTGCACGCAAGCATTGATGCCATGCGTCCGCCCATCGATTTACCGCCTATAAATAACGGTAAATCTGGCTGCGCCTGACCAAGCACTTGCTCATAATAAGTAAGTAGCTTTGGCGCTCGCTCAGGAGGCCTACGTTTATTAGTTTGTTTAGCAATTTGCATATATTCAAAATCAAATAAACCAACATCAACACCTTGCTCGCTTATTAATTTTGCCATATGTTGCATAAAGTCAGAATCGCTACCGGCACCTGCACCATGCGCAAATATAAACTGTGCAATTGCAGGTTGTGCGGTGCTTTTAAACCATTCAATCATTATTAATACTCATGTTCTTGCTCATGCTCTACTAAGCTCAGCATCCACTCTTTAAACGAAACTATTTTACCAAGCTCGGTTTGCGATTCGCGAAGCACTAAGTAATATGCATTTTTACTTTCTAGACTGTGATTAAACGGAATAACCAAACGCCCTGCATCTATGTCGGGTTTAGCTAATACACTATTACCAATTGCCACACCTTGCCCATGTACTGCAGCTTGTAACACCATTGATGAGTGACTAAATATAGGTCCTTGATTTACCTGAATGTTACGCACGCCTGCAGTTTTCATCCACGTTTTCCAGTTTTTACGTGTGGTGTCATGCAATAAGGTGTGATGCGCTAAATCACTAGGTTGATCAAGCGGCTTTAATCCGCTTAATAACATAGGACTACAAAGTGGTACTAAATATTCGGTATGAAGTTTGTACGCTTGTACGCCATTCCAATGACCTCTTCCATAGTAAATAGCAATATCTACGTCATCAGTCAGTGAGTTTTCATCTTGATCTTGTGCTTTTATTCGCACGTCTATCTCTGGGTGTAACTCATTAAACAAACTCAAACGAGGCACTAACCACTGAATAGCAAAACTTGGTGTTAGACTAACTGTTAATGAGCCCTTAGCACCACGGGCTAATAGCTTTTCAGTTGCATCAATAAGCTGAGTAAAAATCTCTTTTATATCTAAAAAATAGCCTTGGCCTTCTTCAGTTAATAATAATGAGCGGTTTTTACGTAAAAACAACTTTAAACCTAAATGCTCTTCAAGTGTTTTTATTTGATGACTTACTGCCGCCTGCGTTACATAGAGCTCTTCTGCAGCCTTAGTAAAACTTAAATGACGCGCAGCCGCTTCAAAGGCTTTTAATGCGTTTAATGGAGGTACCCGTCTTGACATAATAACCAAGCTTAGAATTAGTTTTTCTTATGCGTGAGATTATATACATCATATAAGTTTGTGTATATTAAAGGCATAAAAAAAGCGACCTGAGTCGCTTTTTAATAAACATCATGCTTAATTATAAATCGCTTGCACTTGTATCAAGTGGGGCAAAGCTTTTAATTAAATCATCAACCGCTTTCATTTGCGTTAAGTATCCTTCTAACTTACTAAGCGCTAGCGCACATGGGCCATCGCATTTAGCTTCATTAGGGTTTGGATGCGCCTCAATAAATAAACCTGCAATACCTAGCGCCATACCGCTGCGTGCAAGCTCTGCTGCTTGTGCACGACGACCATCAGCAGAATCAGCTCGGCCACCAGGGCGCTGAAGTGCATGTGTTGCATCAAAAATAACAGGCGCCATTGCTTTCATGTCATCCATACCCAGCATATCAACCACTAGGTTGTTGTAACCAAAGCTAGAACCACGCTCACAAAGTGCGATGTTATTATTACCCGCTTCATTAAATTTAGTAATGATGTGGCGCATTTCATGTGGCGCTAAAAACTGTGGTTTTTTCACGTTAATAATTGCACCTGTTTTAGCCATCGCCACAACTAAATCTGTTTGACGTGCTAAAAAGGCTGGTAACTGAATTACATCAACAACTTCAGCAACAGGTGCTGCTTGATGCGGTTCATGTACATCAGTAATAAGCGGTATGTTGAAAGTCTTTTTAATCTCTTCAAATATTTTTAAACCTTCTTCCATACCAGGACCACGGTACGAATTGATTGAAGAACGGTTAGCCTTATCAAATGACGCTTTAAATACATAAGGAATATTGAGTTTCGTCGTAACTTCTACGTAATGCTCTGCAACACGCATAGCTAAATCGCGAGATTCTAATACGTTAATACCACCAAACAATACAAACGGTTTGTTGTTTGCTAGTTCAATTTCATTAATTTTAATAATTTGGTCTTTCATTTAAATTCCTTACGGTGCAACTGCTTGCATCATTAATCCACAAATATAAGCCATATAAGTACCCACACCATAGCCCAGTACAGCTAACAGGACACCAACAGGCGCAAGCGAAGGGTGAAATGCTGATGCTACAACAGGTGCAGACGCTGCACCGCCCACATTAGCCTGCGAGCCCACTGCCATATAAAATAACGGTGCTTTAATTAGTTTAGCTACTACTAACATTATGCTTGCATGCACTAACATCCAAATGGCACCAACTAAAAATAACCCTGGGTTATTAAAAATAGCGGTTACATTCATATGCAAACCAATCGATGCAACTAAAATATACAAAAAGCTAGAGGCTACTTTTGAAGCGCCAAACGCTTCTATTTGTCTAACTTTAGTAAACGATAAGCCTATGCCAATCGTTGTTGATATAACAATTAGCCAAAAGAATTTACTGTTTAAGCTGTATTCTTTTGCCCACTCATAAGTCGTGCCAAAGTACGGACCTAAAAAGTCAGCACAAAAATGCGCTAAACCGGTTATACCAAATGCAATTGCAAGCAGCGTCATGTAATCGTTAAGAGTAGGAATACGTGCGTGTTCAGCATGATAGGCTTCAACACGTTTTTTTAAATCTTCAATTGCGCTTGTATCAGCACCCGTAGCTGCATCAATCTTTTTATGGTTTGCTGCCATTAACAATAAAACAGCCATCCAAATATTCGCGACTATTACATCTACTGTAATCATTACAGAAAATATATCACCACCAACTTCAAACATCTCTTTCATTGATGCTTGGTTAGCACCACCGCCAATCCAGCTACCCGCAACGGTTGTCATACCGCGCCATACTGCATCGGGCCCATGACCACCAACAATACTTGGATCAAATGCACTCACGACTAAAATAGCTAATGGCCCACCAATAACAATGCCCAATGTACCCACTAAAAACATAATGAGCGCTTTAGGGCCTAAGTTAATAATAGCTTTTAAATCAATACTAATGGTAAGCAGTATTAAACAAGCAGGCAGTAAGTAGCGCGAAGCCACATAATAAACATTGGATTTATTACCATCTACAATACCAAAGGTATTTAATAACGAAGGTAAAAAGTAACACAGTAGTAAAGCAGGTACGTATTTATAAAATCGTTTTAAAGCTGGACGCTCACTGTTTGAGGTTTTAAAAATAAACCCCAAAATAATAGCAAGCAAACCAAGCACAACGGCATCATTTGTAATTAATGCGCTTTGAGTTTCAACCATAATTATTCCTATTCTTAATGGTGCGTTTTATTATTATCTTCTAGTTCTTCTATTTGGTGTTGAATAATCTCTATTGCAGGATCGTCCGGACACTCATCGACAAAAAACTGTAAATCATCACGTGCCATTTTAGGGCAACCGAGCTGATTTAATAAGTAACCTCTGTCGCGTCTCTCATACGGGTCGTCGCCTATTAGCTCCATTAGCATCTCTACACAGGTCAAAGCATGACCAAATTTGTTTTCGCTAATGAAAGACCATTTTTGCTGAGCTAAAAATAGCTTATATACTTCGTCATCAAAAATTAACTCTAAAGGCTCTTGTTCTTGCCCATCATCTTCATCTGCGTTTTCAGGGATGATATACCAGCTTTGTTGCCCGCTGCTTGGCTCAATTATGTAGCCCTCTTCATCACTTATCGCCACATGAACACCAACATCACCCAGCGTAAGACTAAGATTTGCATCAAAGTTAGCTTGTTGTAAAAAGTGACAAAGTATAATTGCAAGCGTTGTTGGTGAGCCACTACGCATAGAAAGCGTATAGCTTAATGTATTTAATTTGTATTCTGGCACTTTTAAGCCTGAGGCACTAAATAGCCAATCGCTGTAAAACATATCTAATAATTTTTCGAAGCGATCGTGCTCATCACTCACTTTTAAACACAGCGCTGAAATTTGCTGTTCAAAGTCAGTTAAAGTTTCATAACATGGTGTTAAATCTATCTGAGGGTCCCATTTTGACTCTGCTTTAATACAGCGGTAAATCGCTGGAGGTGTAAATTCATCGTAAGCATCATCAAGATAAGATTCATCGTGTTCGTCAAACCCGAGGGTAGTCATTAATACTGCAACATTTTAGAAAACGAAGGCCTAGTTTACCTAACTTTAAAGCTATATACCAATATAGAGATGTTTTTGAATATTTTCTGAGAGAGAGTCGTATTTGAGCTTTATAAAACAACTATAAAGCTCAAATAGTCAGGTATTACTTAAAGCAAAAAAGCTGATTTAGACGTCGCTAAATAACCTATCGCTAAAATAACAGCAGTGTTAACTAAAACGTAAGCAACTTTAGCCGTCATTTTAGTTTGTCTGGCGCTTTTAGCCCCAATACCAATATATATAACCACTAAAACTATTTTTTCTAATAGCCAATATTGTTCAAACGGGTTAATTTTAGCCATAAATATAAGCGTAAGTGCAGACACTAATAACAAAGTATCTATACTATGACTACCAATCATTACCGCTTTATTTTTTGCTAATTTACCACTGCCCATTCGCGAAAATGCGCGAACATAAAATAAAATCACACTCAACATCGCAATTGCCATGTGTGAATGCTTTACTGCTAAATAATCCATATGCCCCTGTACTTCTGTTTTATAAAAATTTAATCAGGAAAACGGTTAAGAACCGCTTCTAACTCATCAAGCTTCTCGTTAAATACTTCAACCAATTTCGGTTCAAAGTGTGTGCCTTTTTGAGCGTTAATTTCATCAACTACGTTTTGCAGTGTCCAAGGTTCTTTATAGCATCGTTTATGGCGAAGTGCATCGTATACATCAGCAAGTGCAACTATACGACCAAATACATTAATTGCGTTTCCGCTTAAACCTTGTGGGTAACCAGAGCCATCCCATTTTTCATGATGCTCTTTTGCAATAATTGCGCCTGCACTAACAATCTCATGCGGCGAGTCTTTTAAAATAGTATAGCCTTTATCAGTATGGGTTTTCATCACTTCCCATTCTTGGGCATCTAACTTTGCTGGTTTATTTAATACCGCATCAGGAATGCCCACTTTGCCTACATCATGAAGAGGCGACGCCAACCTTACTAAATCAGCATCATGCTTAGATAAGCCATACCCTTGTGCCAATATATGACAAATATGTGCTACACGCTTAACATGATTACCCGTTTCTGTTGAGCGTTGCTCTACCGCTTCACTTAACCTGTAAACAAGCTCTTGTTGCGTTGCTTCTATTTCAGACTGAAGTTGTACATTTTCAAACGCAAGTTGCACATTTTGAGAAAAAATCTTAATTAAATGGCGCTGAGTATCCGTTAAATCCTTTGGAATACCTGATATAAATAGCATCGAATTATGATTGTACTCACTGCTACAATACGCAAATAAGTAGTTATCTTTATAAATAATGCTTTTTTCATTAAGCGCCTGATGACATGCACTTAACTGTTCAGCTTGTAATACCTCATCGAGCTCTTTACCTTCACTTTTTTCAAAGTCACCGGTACCCGAGCAAACAATTAATTTTTTATTATTTTGTGCTTCAGGATTTTGCGCAACTAAAGTAGTTGCATACATAGCTTGATCAGCAATACCGAGTAAAGAAGTTAACTGCTGCATAACGCCTTCAATAAAGTGCTCTATTGAATGCGCAGAAAAAATATCACGGGACGCTATAATTATTTTCTCAAGCCCTTCGCGTGACTGCTCAATCGAAATAATATCCCGATACGAACGCAGGCTCGACATAATAACAGTAAATAACTTTTGAGCCGTTAGCTCTGTTTTAGATTTGTAATCGTTAATATCATAATTAATAATTACTTGTCGTTCAGGTGCTTGACCAGGTTGACCCGTTCTTAAAATAATTCGAATATGATTATTTTTAGCTTCTTCACGAATAAACTTAGCAACTTGCAAACCGGCATCATCGGTCTCCATTACTACATCAAGTAGTACAATGGCTGCATCTGGATGCTCTTTCACAAGCTCTTTTGCTTCAGCACCTGAGTACGCACTAATAAATTCTAAGCGTTTATTTTGAAACTCAAAATCACTCAACGCTAGTTTTGTAACAGCATGAACTTCAGGTTCATCATCAACGATTAATACTTTCCAGGTACCGAGTTCAATCTCATTGATTGCTTCTTCTGGCTCATCTGAAAATAAAAAATCACCCATCATAGTCGAAATTCCTTCATGGCATTATTTAACGCACTAGCAGGCAATTATTATTCTTTAGGGCCACTGTGCAAACGTTACACGGTCATTATCACCAAAGTCTTTCACTGTTTTAATATCCACAAATGCCATTTTTTTGAAGAAATGACGAACAGCTTCACCTTGCTCAAAACCGTGTTCTATTAAAAGATAGCCACTAGATAACAAATAGTCACGTGATTGTGTAATTATTTGTTTAATATCAGACATTCCACAATCATCAGCCACTAATGCCGACAAAGGCTCAAAGCGCACATCGCCCTGATTTAAATGTATATCACTGCTTTCAATATAAGGCGGGTTGGTAACAATTAGGTTGAATTTCTCACCATGTAACTCGCTAAACCAGTTGCTTTGCTTAACGTGAACGTTATTAATAGCCAATCGCTGCTGGTTACGTGTAGCCAGTGCAACTGCATCGCTTACTCTATCTACTGCAATAATTTGCCAATTAGGCATTTCACTACCAAGGGCCAGTGCGATTGCACCAGTACCCGTGCCTAAATCAAGCACTTTAGCTGTAGCAGGTACAGCCACTTCAAGTGCTTGTTCTACTAACGTTTCAGTATCTGGTCGAGGTATTAAAGTTGTTGCGTTAACTTCAAGCGATAAGCTCCAAAATTCACGTTGCCCCGTAATATGTGCAACAGGTTCACCGTTTAAACGTCTTTGGCAAAATGTATTAAATTGCTGTTGTTGTTCGGCATTAAGCGCATGCTCTGGCCAAGTAAAAAGGTAACTGTGAGGTTTTTGAAGAATATGTAGAAGTAAAACTTGTGCGTCTAATTTAGCACTTTCGCTGCTAGGTGCTAATAAATTAGCGCCTGCAGCAATAGCTTGTTCAAGAGTGTGGCTCACGATTACTCGTCGCCCATAGCCGCTAATAAGTCAGCTTGATGTTCTTGCATTAATGGGTCAATAACGCAGCTTAAATCACCCGCTACCACTTCATTCAAACGATAAAGTGTTAAGTTAATACGGTGATCGGTAATACGACCTTGTGGGTAGTTATAAGTACGGATACGTTCAGAACGATCGCCACTACCTACTAAGTCACGACGTTCAGATGCTTCTGCCGCATGGCGCTTTTCATCTTCAGCCTGTTGTAAACGTGCTGCAAGTACTGACATCGCTTTAGCACGGTTTTTATGCTGTGAACGTTGATCCTGACACTCAACCACAACACCGGTAGGTATATGTGTAAGTCGAATAGCAGAATCTGTTTTATTAACGTGCTGACCACCTGCGCCTGATGCACGAAATGTATCAACTTTTAAATCTGCGGTATTAATTTGTATCGCTTCTGCCTCTGGTACTTCCGCCATTACCGCAACAGTACACGCAGAGGTATGAACTCGCCCTTGTGACTCAGTTTCTGGCACACGTTGTACGCGGTGTACACCTGATTCAAACTTTAATTGACCGTAAACGCCTTCGCCACTAATATTTGCAATAACTTCTTTGTAACCACCGTGCTCACCTTCATTGGTGCTCACAACTTCTACTTTCCATTTTTTAGTTTCTGCATAGCGGCTGTACATACGGAATAAGTCGCCAGCAAAAATAGCCGCTTCATCACCGCCTGTTCCAGCGCGTACTTCAACAAACACGTTGTTATTATCTCGCGGATCTTTTGGCAACATTAATACTTGAATTTGATCTTCAATTGCCAAAATTTGTGCTTTAGCTTCTTTATATTCTTCTTGCGCCATTTCACGCATTTCAGGGTCAGAATCTTTAAGCATTTCTTCTGCACTGGCTAAATCATCTTGCGTTTCTTTGTAAGTTAAAAACGTTTTTACAATCTCTTCAAGCTCAGAGTATTCTTTTGAAAGCCCACGAAAACGATTTTGATCACTAATGACCGACGGGTCGCTTAGTAGCGCTTGTACTTCTTCGTAACGCTCTACTAAGGTTTCTAATTTATTATAAACAGACTCTTTCATTTAACGGTTATTCCTGATCAATACCTAACATTTTTTTCAACTGGTTTAGCTGCGCCACTTCACCTTTTTTCGCTGCGTCTTGTATTGCACGGGTAGGCGCGTGCATTAAGCGATTGGTTAATTTATTGGCGAGCTCTAATATAATTTTTTCTGCATCTTTACCTGTATTTAGCTGACTAACAGCACGCTCTACAAGTTCTGACTTAATTGTTTGTACATCATTTCGATAATGGCGGATTAAATCTACCGAATCGAGTGAGCGCATCCACATTGCAAATTCTTTGGTGCGTTCAGTAATAATTATTTGCGCTTGCTGTGCAGCTTGCTCACGCGCTGCCATATTCTCGCTTACAATGGTTTGTAAGTCATCAACGGAATATAAATAGGCAGCATCTAGCTCACCTACTTGGCTTTCTATGTCGCGCGGAACCGCAATATCTATAAATAGCATAGGCTTGTGACGGCGCTGCTTAAGCGCTTGCTCAACCACCCCTTTACCAATAATAGGTAAAGTACTGGCGGTAGAACTAATGACTATATCGGCTTCATGTAAACGTTCTGGTAACTGTGCAAGTGCGATAACATCTGCAGACACTTCATCAGCAAGACTGCGAGCACGTTCAATTGTTCTATTCGCGACCGTTATTTTTTTAGGCTCATTTTGATATAAATGTTTAGCAACCAGTTCAATGGTTTCACCAGCACCAATCAATAACACATTGGTTTGATCAAGCTTGCCATAAATATGTTTTGCTAAATTAACAGCCGCAAATGCAACCGACACGGCACTTGCGCCTATATTTGTTTCAGTGCGAACTTGCTTCGCTACCGAAAAGGTTTTTTGAAACAACCTATCAAAAGTAACCCCTATTGCATCGTGGGTTTTAGCACTAAAAAACGATTGCTTTATTTGCCCTAAAATTTGCGGCTCGCCTAACACAAGAGAATCCAACCCACACGCTACGCGCATTAAGTGGTTAATGGCGTCATTACCTTCATGGCAGTATATATTGCTGCTCAGTTCATGTTCATCCAAACCATGGAAACTGGCAAGCCAAGTTAACAGTGTTTGGGAATTTTGCTGAGCGAGGCTACAATAGATCTCGGTTCGATTACAGGTAGACACAATAACCGCTTCATTAAAGTCGGCATGGCCACTTAATTGTTGCAACGCCTCTGAAATTTGCTCAGGCGAAAAAGCCACTTTTTCACGTAATTCTACGGATGCGGTTTTGTGATTTATACCTAGTGCTATTATGGTCATATTTGCCAAATATTGCTGAGCCCTACTTCAAAGGCGGTAATTTTACCAAAAATCAGCGGAATATGGAAAGTAAGGAACAACATTTGATTCGACAATATTTGATTTTATTCATGTTTTTTTTATTATTAGGTGGCTGTGCCCATCAAATTGATACAAAAACAACACTTTATGATGATTGGAAACCACGTTTAGCTGCTCAAAAAACTTGGCAGGTCGAGGGGAAACTCGCGTTTATAAGCCCAGAAGAGCGTCAATCTGCAAACTTAAATTGGCAGCAAACAACAAATTCCAATAATTTAATACTGACTACTTTTATTGGTACTCGTATTTTGTCGCTTAAACAAACAGCAAATGGTGCTGAATTAGAGTTTGACGGCGATGAGTACTTTGATACTAATGCTGCAGAGCTTTTAAAGCGTTTAACGGGTTTTACACTCCCTGTTGATAACGCCGATAACTGGCTTAAGGGCACCATTGACGATCAAAGTTTAGTCGTTGATGAACTAGGCCGTGCAAAGCAAGTATTATGGTTTGATAATACAGGCAAGAAATGGCAAATAGATTACGGCACTTACGTACAAAACGCAGGTTACTGGTTACCAACTAAACTGACGTTAAAGCATCAACAAATAAAAATAAAAATTCAACTCTACGATTGGCAGTTTAAATAAGTATGAATAACAAAACCTCTTTTTCACTTATTGCCCCGGCAAAACTCAATTTATTTTTACATATTAATGCTCGCCGAGAAGATGGCTATCATGAACTAGAAACCTTATTTACTTTTTTAAATTTTGGTGATGAGTTGCATTTTGAGCTAACAACAGACGGTGGTATTTCTGTCGGTGGTGATACTAAAGACATACCCCTAAATGATAATCTCATCTATAAAGCGGCTTTATTATTACAAACACACTGTAAAACCTCTTTAGGTGTAAAAATAAATTTAATTAAACGCTTACCCATGGGCGGAGGTGTTGGAGGTGGTTCATCCGACGCCGCAAGTACTTTATTAGCGCTAAATAAATTATGGAAATTAGAACTAAATTTAGAAACTCTAGCCCAATTAGGACTTAAATTAGGGGCTGATGTTCCGGTGTTCATACAAGGGCAAAGCGCCATAGCGCATGGTATTGGTGAGAAATTACACCAGGTAAAACTTGAACAAAAATGGTACTGCGTTGTACACCCAAACCAACATGTAAGTACTGCAAAAATATTTACACATCCAGATTTAAAACGCGACACACCAAAAATAATAGGCGATTGGAAACACCATACTTTAACCAATGATTGTGAGCCTTTAGTTAAAAAGCTTTGCCCCGAGGTTGAAAAAACCCTCCAGTGGTTGCTAAAATACGCACCGTCGAAGATGACCGGAACAGGTTCATGTTGTTTTGTCGAATTTGCTAGTCAAGTTCAAGCACAAGATGTACTTGAAAATCTCCCCCATACTTGGCAGGGTTTTGTGGCTTCAAGCGCAAATGTCTCACCTGCTCATACGGAGTTAACCGCCATATTCGATCAATGAAGTAACGTACAAGTAATCATAAGTTAACTCGCAGTGGTATTTATCATTGCCCGTTAGTCCAAATATTCAGTGCCTGAGGAACCCTACCGTGCCTGACATGAAGCTCTTCGCTGGTAACGCAACACCTGAGTTAGCTCAAAAAGTTGCAAAACGTTTATATATTGAATTAGGCGATGCTGTTGTTGGCCGTTTTAGCGACGGTGAGATCAGTGTTCAAATAAATGAAAATGTTCGTGGCTCGGACGTTTTTATCTTGCAATCAACCTGTGCCCCTACAAACGATAACCTAATGGAACTTATCGTTATGGTTGATGCTCTACGTCGTGCATCTGCAGGTCGTATTACTGCCGTCATTCCTTATTTTGGTTATGCGCGCCAAGACCGTCGTGTACGTTCTGCCCGTGTTCCAATTACCGCTAAAGTCGTTGCCGATTTCTTATCAAGCGTTGGTGTTGACCGTGTTCTTACGGTTGATTTACACGCTGAACAAATCCAAGGCTTCTTTGATGTACCAGTAGACAACGTATTTGGCAGCCCTGTATTACTTGAAGATATGAAAGAACGCGACTTTGAAGACGTCGTTGTTGTATCTCCAGATATTGGTGGTGTTGTACGCGCACGTGCAATTGCAAAACTACTAAACGATACCGATTTAGCAATCATTGACAAACGCCGCCCTCAAGCAAACGTTTCTCAAGTAATGCACATTATTGGTGACGTTGAAGGTCGTGATTGTATTATCGTAGATGATATGATTGATACCGGTGGTACGTTATGTAAAGCCGCAGAAGCACTTAAAGAACATGGCGCTAAACGCGTATTTGCATACGCAACGCACCCTATTCTTTCAGGTAAAGCAGCAGAAAACTTACGTGACTCGATGATTGACGAAGTAATTGTAACTGACTCAATTCCGCTATCTGACGAGCTTAAAGCCCTTGATAAAATTAAGGTACTTACGCTTGCTGACATGTTAGCAGAGACTATTCGTCGTATTAGTAACGAAGAATCTATCTCAGCGATGTTTGAACACTAAAATTAAACATTCCTGAGTATAAAAGCGCCTTTTGGCGCTTTTTTTGTAAGCGATGTTTATTTTGTCTGGGCGTGGTGGTATGATAGCGCGCCTTTTGGCTAGGGACCTTGGTCGCAAAGGCCCTACACATTTTAATAACTGGAGACATCATGTCTAACAAAACTTATACATATAACGCTGAACTTCGCGTAGAAACTGGTACTGGTGCGAGCCGCCGCCTACGTCGCGAAGACAAAGTTCCTGCAATCCTTTACGGAGCTGACAAAGAAGCTTTATCTCTTACTTTTGCTCATAAAGATATGATCAAAGCACAAGAAGACGAAGGTTTTTACACGCATATCCTTACGCTTAACGTAGATGGCGAAGCTGTTGAAGTAATCTTAAAAGATATCCAACGTCACCCATTCAAGCCTAAGCTTACTCACCTTGATTTCCAACGTGTAGATGCTACTCATAAATTTCAAACTAAAGTTCCTCTTCACTTCATCGGTGAAGATATTGTAACTAAAGCTGGCGCAACTGTTGTTCACCAGTTAACTGAAGTTGAAATTACGTGTCTTCCAAAAGCACTTCCAGAATTCATTGAAGTAGATGTTTCTAAGTTTGTTGTTGGCGATTCTGTTCATATTTCTGACCTTACTTTCCCTAAAGGCGTTAGCTCTGTAGATTTAGGTAAAGGCGAAGGCCATGATCAGTCTATCCTGACTATCAAAGCAAACAAAGCAGCTCCAGTTGAAGACGACGCTGCAGCAGCAGAATAATTTTTAAGGTCTCGCAACCTTGAATTCTATTCAAATGCTTGTGGGCCTGGCTAATCCAGGCCCCGAATACGCAAACACACGCCACAATGCAGGTGCTTGGTTCATCGAGCAAATCGCTGCACGCTACAACTGCACCCTAAAATACGATCCTAAATATCACGGCCTTACAGGCAAAGTGATCATTCAAGGCCAAGAATTCAAATTATTGATCCCCACTACTTACATGAATTTAAGTGGTAAAGCGGTCGGTAGTTTAGCTAATTTTTTCAAAATCCCTGTCGAGGACATTTTAGTTGCCCATGACGAATTGGATTTAGACCCAGGCGTTGCCAAGTTAAAAAAAGGCGGCGGGCATGGCGGTCATAATGGTTTAAAAGACATTATTGCAAAAATGGCAAATCAAAAAGACTTTATGCGCTTGCGCATTGGTGTAGGTCATCCGGGGCATCGTGAAATGGTTACTGGTTGGGTGCTTGGAAAAGCGGCCAAAGCAGACCAAGAAAAAATGGATGCTGCTGTTGATGAAGCAGTTCGTTGCATGGAAATACTTGCAAAAGATGGTGTGTTAAAAGCACAAAACAGACTACATTCGTTTAAACCCTAGTAACTTGGGTCCAAGTACACCGTTTAAACGAATTCTAAACAAGGTATCTTACTATGGGTTTTAAATGTGGCATCGTTGGCTTGCCTAACGTTGGTAAATCAACGCTTTTCAATGCACTAACTAAAGCGGGTATTGAAGCCGCTAACTTTCCTTTTTGTACCATTGAGCCTAATACAGGTGTGGTACCTGTACCAGATCCTCGTCTAGACGAACTTGCTAAAATAGTTAATCCTCAACGAGTTCTTACCACCAGTATGGAATTTGTAGACATTGCTGGCTTAGTAAAAGGCGCATCTAAAGGTGAAGGCCTTGGTAACCAGTTTTTAGCTAACATTCGTGAAACCGATGCAATTGGCCACGTAGTTCGCTGTTTTGAAGATGAAAACATCATCCACGTAGCAGGCACTATTGACCCTGCTGACGATATTGACGTAATCAACACTGAGTTAGTACTTGCTGATATGGATAGCGCTGAAAAAGCCCTTTTCCGTAATTCAAAAAAAGCAAAAGGTGGCGATAAAGACGCTAAAGAGCAAAATGCTGTACTTGAAAAAGTAAAAGTGCATCTTGACGAAGGCTTAACTTTACGTGGTCTAGCACTAACTAAAGAAGAAAAAGCAGCAATCAGCTCTATTAACTTCTTAACGATTAAACCAACAATGTATATTGCAAACGTTGCTGAAGATGGTTTTGAAAATAACCCATACCTTGACCGCGTACGCGCTATTGCCGCAGCTGAAGATGCGATTGTTGTTCCTGTATGTGCCGCTATCGAGTCTGAGCTTTCAGAACTAGATGACGAAGACAAGCTAGAGTTTATGGCTGATCTTGGTCTAGAAGAGCCAGGTCTTAACCTTGTTATTCGTGGTGGTTATGAATTACTACAATTACAAACTTATTTCACAGCTGGCGTAAAAGAAGTACGCGCATGGACAATCCCTGTAGGTGCAACAGCACCACAAGCAGCGGGTAAAATCCATACCGACTTCGAGCGTGGCTTTATCCGTGCGCAAACTATTGCTTTTGACGACTTTGTTGCCTTTAAAGGTGAGAGTGGCGCAAAAGAAGCAGGTAAGATGCGTCAAGAAGGTAAAGAGTACATTGTTAAAGATGGCGATGTAATGAACTTCTTGTTCAACGTATAAGTACAAATTAAACCAATTTCACTTGGTAATAATTTTTAAAGGCTCGTTTTTACGAGCCTTTTTTGTATTTAAGCATTATAAAAATAATAATTAGCCTCAACTAGTCTATCTTTGTAATATCGCTTAATTAAAGAAGTACAGGGTTAATTAAGATTCCGCGCCTTAAAGGCAGCTAAAAAAACAGCATTTTTATTAAATTTTAGCCTGTTAGCTTAATTTTCCTGCAAACAAACACAGTTAAGTGTTTTTTTGCAAAAAAGGTGTTGACGAATTTGGGTCATATCAGCATAATACGCCCCGCACTCAGCGATGAAGTGCTAACAAAAAAAGATGGCTAAGTAGCTCAGCTGGTTAGAGCACATCACTCATAATGATGGGGTCACAGGTTCAAATCCCGTCTTAGCCACCATTATTTTTTTGTTGCTCAATGAAGAGTTTAAAATAACTACCTTGTGTGCGGGAGTGGCGGAATTGGTAGACGCGCTGGATTTAGGTTCCAGTATCTTAGGATGTGAGAGTTCAAGTCTCTCCTTCCGCACCATAATTCTTGATAAGAATTAAAACTATCAATTGTTATTGTTGGGATATCGCCAAGCGGTAAGGCACCAGGTTTTGATCCTGGCATTCCCAGGTTCAAATCCTGGTATCCCAGCCAACAATGGCTAAGTAGCTCAGCTGGTTAGAGCACATCACTCATAATGATGGGGTCACAGGTTCAAATCCCGTCTTAGCCACCATTTCTTCTTTTAGAAATGGCTCTGCAAGAGTTAAATTGCAGCTCAATGAAGAGTTTAAAATAACTACCTGTACTTTATTGTACAAACGATGCGGGAGTGGCGGAATTGGTAGACGCGCTGGATTTAGGTTCCAGTAACTTCGGTTGTGAGAGTTCAAGTCTCTCTTTCCGCACCATTTCTTGATAAGAAATAAAATTATCATTAATTCTTTGTTGGGATATCGCCAAGCGGTAAGGCACCAGGTTTTGATCCTGGCATTCCCAGGTTCAAATCCTGGTATCCCAGCCAACTTCTTCTACCAAGGAAAGTTGGATAAAAGAATTGCTCTAGCTTAGAGTTTAAATTGGCAAATTGTTGATGCGGGAGTGGCGGAATTGGTAGACGCGCTGGATTTAGGTTCCAGTAACTTCGGTTGTGAGAGTTCAAGTCTCTCTTTCCGCACCATGTTCTCATAAGAACTAAAATTATAAAGAATTCTTTGTTGGGATATCGCCAAGCGGTAAGGCACCAGGTTTTGATCCTGGCATTCCCAGGTTCAAATCCTGGTATCCCAGCCAACTTCTTCTACCAAGGAAAGTTGGATAAAAGAATTGCTCTAGCTTGGAGTTTAAATTAGCAACTTAGTGATGCGGGAGTGGCGGAATTGGTAGACGCGCTGGATTTAGGTTCCAGTAACTTAGGTTGTGAGAGTTCAAGTCTCTCCTTCCGCACCATGTTCTTATTAAGAACTAAAACTAATTCAAATTTATAGTTGGGATATCGCCAAGCGGTAAGGCACCAGGTTTTGATCCTGGCATTCCCAGGTTCAAATCCTGGTATCCCAGCCAATTTGACTCCCCTATCTAAAACTTCTCAATACTCATTAAATTCAACTTACTTTTTCTGCACCTAAATAAACATTTATAAATTCATCTATATTTATTGGTTTGCTATATAAATACCCTTGTAAATAATCACAGTTAAGACTCAACAACGCCTGTTCTACCTCTTTAGTTTCTATTCCTTCAGCAACTACATCGCAATTTAATCGACTCGCTAAAAACAATGTAGATTCTACAATGGCGTAATCAGGTGAGTTAGTAAGCATATCTTTGACAAACGACTGATCAATTTTTATTTGATTAATTGGCAGCTCTCTTAATAACGACAGTGACGAAAAGCCAGTACCAAAGTCATCAACACTAAATTTAAACCCGCGCATACTCAACTGTTGCATCATTTTTCTAGCAGCCGGTATATTTGTCATCATTGCACCTTCTGTAATTTCAAAAATTAACGAGTCGCTTAATGTAGGGTCGGTTGCGAGTAAACTAATTATAAAATCGTAAAACTCGCTGCTTTCAATATCTTTCGTTGATAAATTGACATGTATAGTACCGGTGAAACCAAATAGCTTGAGCTTTCTAATATGATTAACGGCTTCTTGTACAACCCATTTCGATAAAGGAAAAATAAGCCCTGTACGCTCAGCTACGGTTATAAACTTTTCTGGACTAATAAAGCTACCATCATCTTGCGGCCATCGGATAAGCGCTTCTAGGCCATGTAATTGCAGATCTTTAGAGTCCATTATGGGTTGTAAATAAAGCTCAAACTCATCTTTATGTAATGCCACTTTAATTTTGGCTGATAAATCAAAAAAGTCCTCAGCTCGTTTACCTATTGCAGATGAGTAATTTACCAAAGGTTGAAATGTTTTTTTAGCTTCATGCAGTGCCAAGTCAGCTTTTT
Source organism: Pseudoalteromonas sp. 31A1 (assembly GCF_011378815.1). Taxonomy (NCBI): domain Bacteria; kingdom Pseudomonadati; phylum Pseudomonadota; class Gammaproteobacteria; order Alteromonadales; family Pseudoalteromonadaceae; genus Pseudoalteromonas; species Pseudoalteromonas sp. 31A1. The sequence continues at coordinate 56,501 of NZ_WTKY01000016.1, forward strand.
TTAATAGCTGATCGGGCAATCGGCTATCATCAGGAAAACGGCTTACGCCTATACTTAATTGTATTTTAACCATTTGCTCATTCGTACAAAACGGACTTTTGACGGCTGAGTTTATAATGTTTACACAATAATTCATGCTTTCATCTGTATCGGTATGCAATAAAAAAGCAAACTCATCGCCACCTATTCGATATAACTTAGCAATGCCGCATAATTCTTTATTTAGTTTATTGGCAAATGCAGCCAAGAGTTGGTCACCACACTGATGCCCAAACGCATCATTAATTTGTTTAAAGTTATTTAAGTCGATATAAAATAGTGAAAATGGGGAAGGATATTCAACTTGTTTACTTAAAGATTTAAAAAATTTATCGCGGTTAGGTAGAGTTGTTAAGTTATCGTGCTCAGTTTGATATTTTTGATACTGCGTTGCTTGCTCTATTTTAAGAATACTTTTTAAGCTCAGTTTAATAACTAAAAAAACAAACCCACCACCGCCAAGTAACAACATAGCCACCATATTCATAACGACGGGTGCAATGTCGTGGTTTGAAAAATAATAGAGTATCCACCAATACCCTATAATAAAAAAAATAATAGCGCATAGCAGTACACTCCATGCTCTTTGCGATGTTTTTTTGCAAACTTTAACGGTTGTTTTTAAGCTAGCAACAAGCAGTAGCGCACCTAAAATAATTATTACTGTAAAAAAATTATCCACACACAGGCTCTTTAAAGTTATTAAATTGCGATTTAGTGATGTAACACCAGTTAAATTAAAACCGTGTTCAATATAGCCGAGTCACTATTTGCTGACTTAAAAACAGACATAAAAAAAGGCTCATAAATGAGCCTTTCTAATATCTACTTTAAATTTAGCCTAAATCACCACTAATTGCGTATTTTAAAACCCAGTTTTTTATTGGCCCCGTATTATTAGCCATTTTTAAAAACTGGCTGCGTGCCCATTTAAGTGGCGTAATTTGATTAGAAAACCCAAAGTAACACGCGTCCATCATGCTCATCATTAATAAATTAGCCCTGCGGCGAGCTCGCTCGTATTCTTTAAGTTTTAGTGGGCAACCTATATCTCCTGCTTCGTTTAAAACCTCAGCAAGTGCCACTACGTCCTGAAAACCTAAATTAACGCCCTGCCCTGCAAGGGGATTAATTGTATGTGCAGCGTCGCCCACTAAAACCAAGCGCCCTTGCGAATAGCTATTAGCATGCTGACGAGTAAGCGGAAATATCGCATGGGTCTGTACTTCAAAGTCTCCAGCAAGTTCTGGAAACTTATTAAGTATGTGCGCTTTTAACTGCTCTGGGTTTAACCCTCTAAATGCTTGCAGTGTATTTGCATCGTCGTACCAAATTAAATTAGCGTACGGTGCCTGCATTGGTAAAAATGCCAATGGCCCGGTTGGTGTAAACTGTTGCCATGTTTTAATTTGTTGCGGTGCATCGAGTTTAATTAACACCCCCATGCAATGCTGTTGGTACTGCCAGCCAGTAATTCCTATATTAGCTTTAGCACGCAGCTGCGATTGCCCGCCATCGGCTGCAATTACTAAATCAGCTGTATAGGTTTGCATTCCATACACAAGCGTAATTAAATCATCCGTTTGCTCTATTTTAGTAACCGGTAATGATTGCTCAATTACCTCAATCTTATAACGCCCAAATTGCTGCCACAAACTTGCTTGAATTAAACTATTTTCAATCAAGTGGCCTAAATGTGTCGTGTTTATATCGGCGCAATCGAATAATAAATTATCTCCACCGCGCTCAAATGCTTCTAACTGTTGATAAGGCGCTATACGATTTTGCCTTAAAAGCGGCATTGCCCCTAATTCATCAAGTAAATTTTCTGAAAAACGATTAATAGCCGACACTCTAATATCCACCTTATCGCTACTAAGAATGTGTGATGGGTCTATTAGGTGTTTTTCGATTATGCGCACGCCAAAGCCTTGTTGAGCCAGCTTTATCGCCATAGCCGCGCCAACCATGCCTCCGCCAACTACTATCACATTATTTTTAGTCATGTTTTTCATCATTTTATTATTACTTGAGTCTGTTTTGATTGTATCAAAATTAATTTGTTTTATACCAGAGGATATCCCTAACAGCACATTAAACTCGCCCTGTATTGATTTGAGATCACAAACATGAAAACTATACTTGGATCTGGGCGGGTATCCAGCTAAAATACGCCTCCTTTAAGTGAGCATGCTTGCTCCTTAATCCTGTTTCTAGCACATTTTTGTGCCACTATCGAATTGAACACGAGGCAATATTTCAATGAGCAAAAAGCTGCATATTAAAACCTGGGGTTGTCAGATGAACGAATACGACTCTCAGAAAATGGCTGAACTTTTAGATGCCACCAACGGCTACCAGCTAACTGATGATGCAACAGATGCCGACGTAATCTTACTTAACACCTGTTCAATTCGTGAAAAAGCGCAAGAAAAAGTATTTCACCAGTTAGGTCGTTGGAAGTTGTTAAAAGACGACAAGCCAGATTTAATAATTGGTGTAGGTGGTTGTGTTGCCTCACAAGAAGGTGACTCTATTCGCCAGCGTGCACCATTTGTAGATGTTATTTTTGGCCCGCAAACGCTACACCGTTTACCAGAAATGATTAAACAAGTGCAAGGCAACAAAGGCTCATCGGTTGTTGATATTTCATTCCCAGAGATTGAAAAGTTTGACCGTTTACCAGAGCCAAAAGCCGATGGCCCATCTGCATTTGTATCAATTATGGAAGGCTGTTCTAAGTACTGTACTTTTTGTGTTGTACCGTACACTCGCGGTGAAGAAGTTAGCCGCCCGGTAGATGACGTACTACTTGAAATTGCACAGCTTGCTGAGCAAAACGTACGTGAAGTAAATCTACTTGGCCAAAACGTAAATGCATACCGCGGCGACACGCACGATGGCGAAATTTGTTACTTCTCAGATTTAATTCGTCTTATTGCTGCTATTGATGGTATTGACCGTATTCGTTACACCACATCGCACCCAGTAGAATTTACGCCTGATATTATAGACGTTTACGCTGATGTACCAGAGCTTGTAGATCACTTACATCTACCAGTGCAAAGTGGTTCAGATCGTATATTAAACCTAATGAAACGTGGCCATACGGCAATTGAATACAAATCGACTATCCGTAAGTTACGTAAAATTCGTCCTAACTTAAGCATGTCGTCAGATTTCATTATTGGTTTTCCAGGCGAAAGCCAAGAAGACTTTGAAGCAACCATGAAGCTTATTAGCGACATTGGTTTTGATATGAGCTTTAGCTTTATTTACAGCGCGCGCCCAGGTACGCCAGCGGCAGATTTGCCAGATGACGTAACAGAGCAAGAGAAAAAAGAGCGCTTATACTTACTACAAAATCGTATTACACAAATGGCGCAGCAAATTAGCCGTCAAATGTTCGATACAGAGCAACGTATACTTGTTGAAGGTCCTTCTAAAAAGAACCCAATGGAATTACGTGGCCGTACCGAAAATAACCGTGTAGTAAATTTTGTTGGCCCACACACAGTGATCGGACAGTTTGTTGACGTACGTATTACCGAAGCACTACCTAACTCTTTACGTGGTGACTTAATTCGTACAGAATCAGAAATGAACTTACGACGTGAAATCGCGCCTTCAGCTATTTTAACTAAAGCTGCAGCTGCAGAGCCAAAACCAGACACTGTTAACGAAATTGGCGTAGCTACTTTCGTTCCTTAGTCAAAATTATTAGCGCCAGTTAACACTGGCGCAGTACTATAGGAAGCAATTTTGAGTAATCAGTTAAAAACGTTAGAGATTTATTTAGAACCTGCCGATAACAAACGCCTTTCTTCTTTATGTGGCCCGTTTGACGAAAACATCAAACAAATTGAACGCCATCTGGCTGTTGAAATAATTCACCGTGACAACTTTTTTAAAGTAACCGGTAAATTACACAACTGCGCCGGCGCTGTAGAAATCTTAAAAAACCTTTATGTTGATACTCAACCAGTGCGTGGTGTGTTAGGCGAAATAGAACCCGACGCCGTTCATTTAGCTATTACCGAATCAAAAGCCCTAGAGCAAGACGCATCAAGCAGCGCTTATGGCAAAGATATGGTGATTAAAACACGCCGTGGTGTAATTAAACCACGTAACGATAACCAAGGTGTTTATGTGGCTAATATTTTACACCACGATATTACCTTTGGTATTGGTCCTGCTGGTACTGGTAAAACCTACCTTGCCGTTGCTGCCGCCGTTGACGCCCTTGAGCGCCAAGAAATACGCCGCATATTATTAACGCGCCCTGCTGTAGAAGCGGGCGAAAAGCTTGGTTTTTTACCAGGCGATTTAAGTCAAAAAATAGACCCGTACTTGCGCCCTCTTTACGACGCTCTTTTTGAAATGCTAGGTTTTGAAAAAGTAGAAAAGCTCATCGAAAAAAATATCATCGAAGTAGCCCCGCTTGCTTACATGCGCGGACGTACTTTAAACGATGCCTTTATTATTTTAGATGAAAGCCAAAATACCACCGCCGAGCAAATGAAAATGTTTTTAACTCGCATAGGGTTTAACTCAAAAGCGGTTATTACAGGCGATATTACACAGGTTGATTTACCACGTGGTACACGCTCAGGCCTTCGCCATGCAATGGAAGTACTTGATGGTGTAAACGAAATTAGCTTTAACTACTTTAAAGCCCAAGACGTAGTACGCCACCCTGTTGTAGCACGCATAGTTGAAGCCTACGAGCGTAACGACGAAAGCGAGCGACTAAAGCGCATTGAAAAGCAAAATGCAAAAGACGCACTTGCTGCTCTTCAACAGCCTACTACTAAAGAGTAATACTTTGACAACCGAACTTGATTTACAAATAGCCTGTGAGTTTGACAACCTCCCAAGCGAAGAGCAATTTGCACTGTGGGCCGACAAAGCCCTTAGCCAATATCGTGATGAGTCAGAGCTCAGTATTGTTATTAGCGACGAAGCGCAATCGCAACAGCTTAATAACGACTACCGTGGTAAAAATAAACCGACCAACGTACTGTCGTTCGAATTTGAAGCACCACCAGGAATAGATATTCCCTTAGTTGGTGATTTAATTATTTGCCCAGCCATTGTATTAGCTGAAGCAATTGAGCAAGAGAAGTCATTTCATGACCACTTTGCTCACATGGTTATTCACGGATGCTTGCATTTGCTTGGATTTGACCATATAAAGAGTGACGATGCTTTAGAGATGGAAAGCATAGAAAAGCAATTACTTGCAGAGCTGAACATAGCAGACCCATACCGGGACGATATTTAAATTAACGGAGCAATTAGACGCAATGAGCGACGGTAACTCGCAATCTAGCCAGGGTTCTTCTGGCAAAACGTGGTTGGGCAGAATAGCTCAAATGTTGCAAGGGGAACCCCAGAATAGAGAAGAGCTGGTCGAAGTTATTGCCGATGCGCAAGAACGAGACGTAATCGATCCAGAAACAAAAGAGATGATAGAAGGTGTGCTTGGCGTGTCTGAGCTTAAAGTGCGAGACATAATGGTTCCGCGCTCACAAATGATCACTCTTGAGATCGACAAGCCGCTTGAAGAGCTAATTCCAATGATGGTTGACTCAACTCACTCACGCTTTCCGGTGGTGATTGAAGATAAAGATCATGTAGAAGGTTTTTTGCTCGCTAAAGATTTATTGCCACTGATCTTAAATAAAGACGAGCACTTACCATCAATACGCGATTATTTACGCCCAGCAATGGTAGTACCTGAAAGCAAACGTGTTGATACACTGCTAAACGAATTTCGCCAGCAACGCTACCATATGGCTGTTGTTATTGACGAATACGGCGGCGTATCGGGCTTAGTAACGATTGAAGATATTCTTGAAATAATTGTTGGCGAAATCGAAGATGAGCACGACGAAGAAGAAGAACATCAAGATATTCGTCGACTTGCTAAACATGTTCACGTAGTGCAAGCACTCACACCTGTAGATGACTTTAACGAGCATTTTAAAACAGGTTACAGCACAGACGAAGCCGATACTATTGGTGGAACTGTACTGCACGCATTTGGCCACATGCCAAGCCGTGGTGAAACGATTGACATAGAAGGTTACCAATTTAAAGTAACCAACGCCGACAATCGTCGTATTTTGCAACTGCAAGTCACCGTTCCTAAGGATGATGATAACGACAGTGAAGAAACTGCTAACTAGACTTACCCTATTAGCAAAAGATAAAAAAGCATGGCTCGCACTGGTTGCGGGCCTTGTTTTAACTTTTGGCTATGCCCCCTTTGAAATTTGGCCCATTGTATTTATTAGCCTTGGTGCCATAATTTTTTGCATTAACCCTAATAATACCGGTAAAGCACACGCAAAAACCGCTGCTAAATATGGCTTTATATTTGGCCTAGGTTGGTTTGGTGCAGGTATAAGCTGGGTCCATGTTTCTATTGCCACCTTTGGCGGAATGCCGCTTATAGCGTCGCTCTCGTTAATGGCATTTTTGTGCGCCTACTTAGCGTTATTTCCAGCCCTTGCCTTTTGGGCAACCACACGCTTTGCCACTGGCCCTAAAAGCTTTGGTGCATTACTCATTGCTTGCTTTGCAATTAGTGAGTATTTACGCGGAACAGTACTTACTGGTTTTCCGTGGTTAAGTTTTGGCTACACACAAACCGACGGACCACTCAGGCTGCTTGCCCCTTATATTGGCGAGTTTGGCTTAACTCTCGTATGCATCGCAATTGGTTTTGCACTTTATCGCTTAACCCAAAAAGATTTTAAAACCCCTGTTGTTACCGCTACTGCTGTTGCGCTCATTTTTACAGGCGCAAGTACCACAGGCAGTATTCATTACACAGATAAAAACATGTCGGTATTACTCGTTCAAGGGAACATACAACAACACCTGCGTTTTGAGCCAAGTGAGTTTTGGACCACCATGAGCAAATACCAAGACATGACGCGCCCACATTGGGATGCCGACTTAATAGTATGGCCCGAAGCCGCAGTGCCCGAAATAGAAATGCTTGCTGACTCGTACCTAGCTAATTTAGACAGTGCAGCGTCGTTTAATAAAACCGCCCTTGTAACCGGTATTGTTGACTACCAACGCGACACCAAAAACATATTCAATACACTTATTGTGGTCGGTAATAAAGAACGCGACGACGAGCACGGGCATTATCATTACCTTGATAAAAACCGCTATCAAAAACACCAGCTATTACCGATTGGCGAGTTTGTACCGTTTCAAGATTTACTGCGCCCTATTGCCCCACTATTCGATTTACCTATGTCGTCGTTTACACGTGGAGACAAAGTGCAAAACAACTTACGCGCCAATGGCTTTAATTTACTTCCCGCTATTTGCTACGAAATTGTTTTTGCCGACTTAGTACGCGGTAATTACAAAAGCGACTCCGACCTACTCTTTACTGTAAGTAACGATGCCTGGTTTGGCGACTCCATTGGACCCTTGCAACATATGCAAATAGCCCGTATGCGTGCGCTCGAACTACAACGCCCTCTAGTGCGCGTTACCAACAATGGTGTAAGCGCCGTATACGACCCCATAAGCCACACACAACAAACCATGCCTCAGTTTGAAGCTACAACATTGAAAGCTAATATTAAGCTCATAAAAGGCGACAGCGTGTACAGCCAATACGGCAATGTGTTTGTGTGGGGATTTGTGTTTTTGCTGGGTGTTGGTGGTTTTGGGGTTAGGTTTAGAAAATAAAATAGGGTTGATAGCTGTCGGTGGACAGCTATTTAAAAAAGATGTTTATTGTTGGGTTTCGCTTCGCTCTACCCAACCTACGCAAATTTACTTTTTAATCCAGCCTATGCTTAGAATATAACGAGTGCCTTGCTCTATTTTTAATACTTGGTGCTGCTCAATGTCGGGTCTAAAAAGTTTAATCCGACTATAATTTATAATTGGGTTTCCACAAATAAACTCACCACCCTTAGCTGCATGCTTTAGCACAATATTGAGCCTAAAGTGCCTGCCAGTTTTAACTGTATCGGTATGCGGTTTTATTTCACTCCCTTGTGGGAATTTAATTAAGTAAGCATCAAATTTTAAAGGGAATAGCATACGGCACAATAACATTTTATCGTAGCCCGACACTTGTCGCCCTCGCTGCCAACTAAATAATTCTCTCGCCATAACTACACTTTCATTTGTTCCGAAAATTCTTTTTAAAGTTTTAAAACCACTTAAACTTTAATTCTGCAGAGTGTACTCTGCTCGCCTGCGGTCTGAGTAGATTGCAGTGAATATCAATATAGCTACTCTTATTTGGTTCTATAAATATGTCATCGCTTTTACCTAAACAATTACCAACAAATTTGCCGTTCTCATCAAATGTAGAAGCAATAACTCCACCAGCATATATGCTTTCGTTGGTTATATTTTTTAGCTCTGCAGTTATTCTTACACGCCCATTTTCTTTAAAAATATCAGAAAGAGTAAGCTTATAATCACTATTAAAGCCATCTGTAGCCTCTAATGTTTTATTAGAAACCAGCTCTTTAAATCCACTATCTACCTCAGCGGCTATTGTTAGCGCGTACACACTAATACCACCTAGAGTTGCAATTACAAACCCTACCCCCCAAAAAAAGCCTTTTATAATCTCATTGAAATTATTATTCATTTAATTCCCTTTTAATTTTTACCACTGAATTTCGTAAATACTATACCCAAAGTAACTCTTTTTTCTCACCAAGTTTACAAATAAAAATTTACCTTTGTAATAAGCTTTTTAATCCATAGTACCAACTAAGCGCAGAGACTGTGCCATGAGTTTCATCTTCAAAGTAACGTTGATTTATAATGAGATTATCGCTTGAGTGTGCTTTTAACTTTTCAGCAAATGCAAAACCCCATCGGTAATTTGTTTTACCAATTTCGCCAAACACTTCGCCGTTATTTGCAAAGGTAAAATACACATTGCCTTTAAGCAGCTTATTTATTAGTTGCTTCTCATCAAAATAACGATTGAGATAGTTATTATCCCAAAGATACGTGGCATCAATAATTAAGTAATCTGTAAATAGCGCATGGTTGGTAAGCAATACATAGCTGGCAAACAAGCCACCAAAAGACTCGCCAATTAATACGCGTTTAGTTGATGTGCGGTAATTTTTATTAATCAGTGGAATGAGTTCTTTTTCAAAAAATGCGCTGTAGTTTGCAGCGTTGCCAATATTTTCAAACTTTTCGAGTAGCTTACCGTTAAATGTCCAATCTACATTTGTAGGGGTAAAGTCGCGCTCTCTTATCGCATTTTTACTGTTAGGAATAGCAACAATAATAGCTTCTTGTATTTGCTGCTCTAGCCGCTCTGTACTGAGCGCTTCCACCAGTCCAGCAACTGCTTTTAAATGGGTTGGGTCGCCATCAAGCAAGTAAATCACAGGATATACTTGATTCGGGTTTTCACTGTAGCTTAGCGGTAAATAAACACTATAATTGCGCTGTTCATTTAAAACACTAGATTTTAGCTGATAGGTTTTGGCTAAAATAATAGACTCTGAGGCATTTACATTTACTGTAAAAAATAAATATAAAAATATTATTGATAATACTTTCATACATATCCTTGTATTAATAAAAAACCAAGAAGAAACATTTGGCTTTCTTTGAACAATCAAAACACCGCTTTTATTGCTAAGCAGGTAAGCTATTCCTTAATTCGTGACGCTAACTTTTTATATATTGCATCTTTATTACGTTTACCAATTGCGAGTACATAAACCACAACTTCGTCGTCAATAACTTCGTAAGCTAAGCGATATCCTGCTGTACGCAATTTTATTTTGTAAACATTATCAAAGCCCCGCAATTTAGAGGCTGGCACATGCGGGCAATCTAAGCGCTCAGTAAGTTTCTTTTTAAACTGGCTTTTAAGTGGTGGCGCAAGTTTCTCCCACTCCTTTAAGGCTGCAGGTAAAAACTTTAACTTATAAGTCATCTATACTAACTTCAACCGCTTGAGATAAATCGCCCCTGCGGCTCTCAACAACTTTAGTTAGTTCATAATCATCCAGTTGTTCCATTAGTAGCTCATACATTGCTGCAGGTACTAAGTAAGCTGCAGGCTTGTTATGATTTAATATGGCTATTGCAGCGCCATCCGCTTCATTTAAAAGCGCTGTTGGATTTTTTTTAAGTTCTGAAATACTTGCCGAACAATCAGCTAAAACTTGTCTCATAAAACACCTAAAAAGAACTAAATTAAGCCCTAATTTTAGACCTTTTTTTATTTATAGCTATTCTTTTTTATAATCTTGTTAGTTTTTATTAATCTTTCACTGCATCTACAACAGTTTCAACATTCACAGGTTGATTCAGGTTACCTTTAATAACCACTGTCGCTGATATTTTATCTTGAATAGCTTGTCTGTTTGGATCCCAGTATATCTGCAGGAACCCTAATAGCCCGGTTGCAAAACCTGCGCCGTAGCCGCCGTAGCGACCAAAGCAATCTAATAAACCTAATGGCTCACCGCTTAGGGCAACCACACGGATATTACATACTTTTTTACCTGGTGTTTGCCCGCGCCAAAGCAATGAGAACAACGTAAAGTAAACAGCAGCCCAGCCAAAACCCAAGCCTAGGTCTTGAATAATGCCTTTGCTCCACTGCAAAATACTATTTGTAGTTGTTTGCGCTGGTTTTTCTTCTATTAACTCTGCAGGCTTTATTTCGTTATTTTCACTGAGTACTAATAACTGTAAAAACACGGTAGCAAGTTGTGGGCTTTGTAGGTCATCCATTTCTGCTAATTTGGGAACTTCCCCTATTAAATTATCAAGCGCGTTTTGTTGGCAAGGTTGCTCACAGCTTTCATCGGCTGTTTGCGCTAAATAAGTATTTACGCGTTGTTTTTCTGTGGCGGTAAGCTGTATTTCATCTTGTATTTTTACGCCCTGAACAGCTAGACCTTGATCAGCGTTATCTTCCTCTAGGTAATCTATGCCAATTGAAAGCACAGTAAGTGCGCTTACAAATAAAAAACTTGCTGCAAAAATTTTTAGGGTTCTTCGCCAAAACGACGACATTTTAGGTAAGTACTGTTGCGCGGTGCCTTTATAAAAAGCCATTGCAGCGACAAATGCTATTAAAGCCGCGCTGAGTTTGGCTGCTAAAAATATCAGTGCAACATCAATTATTATCGCTAATGCACGCCGAATTGGCGTAGCTAAAGGCAAGCCTAGTAAAGCACTGTCAATTTTAAAGGCGTAGGGTGTAATAACTTCTCGGGTTTCAGAATTTGATAATTCTAATTGTTCTATCTCTTTGGCTTTCATTTATTTTCTTGTTATTAAAATAGGTAACCCGGTTAACTTACGCGTTTTTTATTTTTTGCTCAAGGTAAAGTAAATAAACTGATAACAACCCCTAACTATATGTGAACTAAATGCATTTTATTAACTCATAACATAGCTATTACGTTGAGGAATAAGTGTGAATAAAGGGAATGCATGGCCGTGGGCTATATCGTTATGTATACATGCTGTATTGCTGTACTTATTACTTTCGCAAAAAATAAAGGTTGAAGAGCCTCAAACAAAAAAAGATATCGTAATAAACGCTTATGTAATGGTTAACTTGTCAACACTGCCTAAGTTAAGCACCGTTAACACCACCACTAACGCACCGATCGTTGAGCCTACAAAGTTAGAGGTAAAAAAAGCACCTGAACTAGCTTCAGAACCTGTAAGCATTAATAAAGTATCTACAACTCAAACACAGACTATTAAAGCACCCAAGCAACGTGACGAAAAACCAGTTGAGGTAGCAGAATCTGCTATTACAAATAAACCTCAACCCACTACCCAAACTATTGATACAAACACGCAGACGTTTAAAAAACTTAACCCGTATGCGCCTATTTATGGCGTGCCTATAAATAACTTAACACGTAAAAAAATGGTCACCTTTGGCGAAGCTGATAACTCAGATAGTACTGATGATGCAATAGCTGCCACGCCCACAATTAAATCACCGGTTAAATCACCGGTTAAATCACAAAAATCGGAAGTTATTAGCCAAAATACAATAGGCACACGACGATTAGAAAAATTTAACGGTAAATGCTATTTAATTGATACTTCAACCGTATTTGGTAGTAATGGCATGCCTCAAGGAAGCGCACAGACCTGCCCTGGTGAGCAAACAGATGATGAAATATTATTTAATAAAATAATGGATAAGTGGGCCCGCAAAAACAATTAGTTTTAAATTAGTGAACAAATACTTTGTTTAGCCGTATTAGTTATAAGGACTCCACTTACTTAATGGCAATTAGGAATACTTATGACAACTAAGCAACTCTCATCACTCTTTGTATTTAATGTATTAGTTGTAAGTGCACAAGCGAATGCAAATCAACGCTGGTACGCTGTTAACGACTCAGTAATGGGTGGGGTATCAAATAGCCAAGTAAACCAAACTGCTAAAAGTTTAATATTTGAAGGGAATGTATCGCTTGAAAACAATGCCGGTTTTGCATCAATTCGTACCGAATTTAACGCGCAAGGTCAAAACTCTAAAGCGATAGCGCTGCGTGTTAAGGGTGACGGGCAAACTTATCAGCTCAGGCTCAGAACTACCAATTATCTTGATGGCGCAGCGTACACCCACTCATTTAAAACAGTAAAAAATGAATGGGTAGATATAAACTTTGCTCCGAGTGATTTTACTTTAACGTATCGCGGTCGCATGCTTGAGCAGCAGGTTGTTATTGATTTTGACGATATAAAACAGCTAGGCTTTATGATTGCAGGCAAACAAGAAGGTAGGTTTAAACTAGAAGTGAGTAAAATTGAGTTTAAAAGCTAGCCCACCAGCATGTTGGTGGCGCTAAATAGTATAGTCGTCACCTCGCCTTTTCATTTCACTAATAACCAACTCAACCATTTGTTGCTTTACTGCCGCTTGCTCTGATTTTAGCTCTCCAAGTTGCAGCTCTAGCATGTCTATTTGCTCTTGTTGTTGCGTGTTTTTATATTGTTTTGCACCTAGATGCTCTGCATCTAAAGTTAAACTCGCATCACTTTTATTCGGCTCACTTGCAGAAGTATTTATAGTTAAACTACGTTGTACGGGACTTTGTTTAAGCTTGCTAATTTGTTCTTGCAGCGCAATAACTCGCCCAGTAAAGTGCTTGTATACTTTTTCTAGATTTTTATATTGATTGCTAAACGTAGCGTTATCTTCACTATATTCTTGCGCTTTGGTATCTAGAAACTTTGATAACACATATTTTGGCTCTTCCTCATTTTCTTCCTCGCTCTTTTCTTCACTCGCTCTTTCAACAGGTAGTTTATCTGATTGCGCTAAAGGTTGAGTATTTGAGCTGTGTACTTGGTATGCAATGGGAGCCGCTAAAATCTTCATTATTTTATCCCTAAAATAGCTTTGTAACTATTATGGGTATCGACCTCGTATTAAAATCCTTGAGTAAATTTTAATGTTAGCTAAAAGCAAAAAGCCCCACTTTATTAAAGTAGGGCTTTAGTAATTAATTACTTTGAATTAAATTACGACTCAATTGCCAGTAACTCTACTTCAAAAATAAGTACTGAGGCAGGAGGAATACTCCCTACCCGTTTTTCGCCGTACGCTAATTGGTGCGGTACATAAAAGGTGTATTTATCGCCTGGGCTCATCAGTTGTAAGCCCTCAGTCCAACCTTTAATAACTTGGTGTAAACCAAAGCTAATCGGTGTTTTACGCTCTACTGAGCTGTCAAACACAGTGCCGTCGATTAGTGTGCCATGGTAATGCACGTTAACCATACTTTTTGGGGTTGGTGTGTTTTCACTATCGCCTTTATGGTCTATTTTGTACTGCAAGCCAGAAGCTGTTTCTACTACACCTTCTACTTTTGCGTTAGCGGCTAAGTAATCTGCACCTATTTGTGCATTTATGCCTGCTTGTTGTTTTGCTTTTTTACTATTTTGAAATATTAAAAAACAAAAAATGGCGATAACTACCGCCAAAATTATATTAATCATCACTAACCTTTTCCGTTGTTTTACTTTTCGTTATCTGGCTCTTCGTCTTTTTCGTCGTCATCATCGCCATTAACTATGTCGGCAATTTCTTTAAGACGAGCAAGCGCAATCCCATTTACTGAGTTTTCTGGATACTGGTCATCAATAATATCGCCCGCTTCTATATCCATTAACAAGTTAAGCGCTTGATCTACGGTTTCAACTGCATAAATATTAAATTTACCCGCTTCAACCGCATTAAGTATTTCGTCATCAAGCACTAAGTTAACTTGGTTAGATTTAGGAATGATAACGCCTTGCGAACCTGTTAAACCACGCATTTTACATAGTTTAAAAAAGCCTTCTATTTTTTCGTTTACGCCACCAATGGCTTGTACATCGCCGTGTTGGTTAATAGAGCCTGTAAGCGCAATAGATTGGCTAATAGGTAGGCTTGTAATAGACGAAATAAGCGCACACAACTCTGCTAAAGATGCGCTATCGCCATCTATGTAACCATAGCTTTGCTCAATAGCAATATTAGCACTAAGCGTTAAACTAAAATGCTGTGCATATTTATTACCAAGGTAGCCGGTAAGTAGCATAACGCCTTTTGAGTGAATTGCTTTACCAAGTTCGGCTTCGCGTTCAACATCTATTACACCATCGGCGCCAGCATAAACGGTTGCGGTAATACGCGCTGGTGTGCCAAACGAGGTATCGCCAATGTGCAGTACCGTTAAGCCATTTACTTTACCAATGGCTTGGCCGTCGGTTGCAATAAGTGTGTGACCTTCTTTTATGTCACTGAGCATATTTTCGCTAATTTGGCCGGTACGGTATTGTTTACCTTCAATGGCTTCGTCAATATGGTGCGCGTCAATAACGGTTAATTTATCTTGTTTTGCGTAGTAACTCGCTTCTGCAATAAGCTCAAGTACATCAGCAAAACGCGCTGACAATTTATTTTGATGCTCAGCTTGGCGGTAACTAAATTTAAGTAAACGCACCATAGCCGCTTCTGTAGCGGTACATTTTAATGTTTGCTGGCAATACTCGGTTACTTTAGTAATAAACTGATATTGCAATTTATCGCTACTTGGCAAGTAGTAATCAAAGTCGGCTAATACTCTAAATAGCTCTGCAAATTCTTCGTCGTATTCACCTATGGTGTAGTACAACTCACGCGAACCTAATAAAATAATTTTTACATCAAGCGGTATAAGCTGCGGGCGAAGTGTAAAGCTCGTCCCTACTGTGCTGTCTTGATACGGTAAATCGTTTTTAATTTGATGTGTTTTTAACGCGAGTTTTAAACCATCCCACACTTGTGGGTTTGCCATGATTTTTTCAGCGTCCATAATTAAATAGCCGCCATTAGCACGGTGTAATGCACCTGCCTGAATTGAGCGATAACAAGTAATTAAAGAGCCTTGCGATGTTGAGTACTCAATTTTGCCAAATATATTGCCAAACGTTGGGTTAGGCTCGTACACAACCGGTGCTGCGTCGTCTTCTTTAAACTCAACTAAAATGTTAGGTGCAAAAAAGTCGGTAAGCATGCCTTTGCGGTCAAAGTCTTCTTTGCTTTCTTCACTTTCATCTTCGTCATCTAGCCATTCAAGTACCGCGTCTATAATTTCGACGCGAATATCTTTTAAATAACGCAGTACGCCAATATGAGTTGCGTATTTATGTTCTAAGTCTTTTAAAAGTGGTTTAGTGGCTTGCTCTGCTGTCGACTTTTTAAGGTTGCGTTGTTTTTCTTTTGATTCGCGTTTCCAACGTGGCAGCTCTATTAACGCTTCTATTAATGCATCTTCTAGCTTTTCAATTTTTTCAAAAAACTCTTCACGTAACGTTTCTTCAAGTTCGCCAAATTCGCTGTCGCTTAATTGTTTACCATCTACAAGTGGTGCAAACCCTACTGAATTTTTTTCTTCTACTAATGCAACGCTTTGCTCAAATGCTGCAATTTCTACTGCGGTAATAGCACTGTCGTAGGCGTCGTTAAATTCACGGTCGATTGATTTTTTCTTACGCTGATACGCTGGGTTATCAAATGCAGCAGGAAAAGTGTCGAGCACTTCATCTAAAAATGAATCTATGTCGTCACTAAGTTGTTTGCTTTGCCCTGGTTGCATAAACAATGCAATGGGCTCTCTGTGATCATCATAATTATTTACGTATAACCATTCGTTTGGCGTTGAGCGGTCTTTTGCGTGTTGCTTAAGTTTATCTTTAACAAGCGTAAAACGCCCGTGAGCGGCCTCGCCCATTACATAAACGTTGTAACCCGGCAGTTCCATCCCTAATGAAAAATCTAAAGCACTTTGGGCGCGTTGTTGGCCTATAAACGTAAGTTGCTCTGGGTATGGATTGCTCATGCACGTGTTTACGTGATTAGTAGATATACTCGGTGCGAGCTTTGAAACAGATAGTGGCAGCAATTTTTTCGTCATTCTAACTTCTTTTTTTACCAGCATATTCGCTGGCCTTTGGGCGTATTAAGTGGCCCGCAGCCACTTAATACTTATATTTAAGGGTGCAGTGCCTTACGACTAAAATAGATTCCATCACATTCAATACACGGTGTAATTTGTGTAGCGTGATAAACATCGTAACTATGGGTGCAATTCTTACATACTAATGTGCCCATGGCTATCCATTCGCCTGCGTGATACACACCATTGTGCTTAAAATCTTGACTTAAAGATTGCCACTCAAGTTGAGTTTTATCTTCTATGTGCGAAAGTTCAAACCAAAGAGACTCTTTAAGCTCTTGCCATGCAAGCGAATTATAGTGTGATTCGTTCTCTACTATATGTTCAATATCATTCTTTAAATAGCTTTTATAGAGCTCATATCTTTCTTGACTTAAATCTTTAAGCGCCTGCTCAGATTCAACAAACCCAGAAACCACATCTTTTAAACCATGCTCTTTCACATCTTTTATCCAATGGGTAAAACTGCTAAGCCATGTTTTGTAATCAGTCATTTTTTACTCCTTCAAAATTGCTGTTAAATCAGTCTGTAACTTATGTCTTTAGCTAACCACACTATAAAAAAGCAGGTTAACCTGCACTGAAAGTTACAATTTAATAAAAGCATGTTTTTGACGCTGTGAATAGTGTTTTATTTGGGGTATCCTAACGGCAATTTTTTATTAGTTTGCAAGAAGTCTGGAACCATAGATGCAAGAGCAATATAACCCGCAAGATATAGAGTCAAAAGTACAAAGCTACTGGGAAGAAAACCAGGTATTTAAAGTCACTGAAGATGAGAGCAAAGAAAAGTATTACTGCCTTTCTATGTTCCCTTATCCGAGTGGTCGACTGCATATGGGTCATGTGCGTAACTACACCATTGGTGATGTTGTTTCTCGTTTCCAGCGCCTGCAAGGCAAAAACGTAATGCAACCTATGGGTTGGGATGCGTTTGGTTTACCTGCAGAAAACGCTGCTATTAAAAACAAAACAGCACCCGCTAAGTGGACATACGAAAATATTGATTACATGCGTACCCAACTTAAGCAATTAGGTTTTGGTTATGACTGGGATCGCGAAATTGCGACGTGTCATCCAGAATACTACAAGTGGGAGCAGTGGTTTTTCACTAAGCTTTACGAAAAAGGCCTAGTGTATAAAAAAATGTCGACAGTTAACTGGGATCCAGTGGATCAAACCGTACTCGCTAACGAGCAAGTTATTGACGGTCGCGGTTGGCGTTCGGGTGCTGTAGTTGAGCAAAAAGAAATTCCACAGTGGTTTATTAAAATTACTGACTACGCACAAGAGCTACTTGACGATTTAGACAAGTTAGAAGATTGGCCAGAGCAAGTTAAAACAATGCAGCGTAACTGGATTGGCCGCTCTGAAGGGTGTGATATTGAATTTAAACGCACCGATAACGACGAAACATTTAGCGTATACACAACACGTCCAGATACCTTTATGGGTGTTACGTATGTTGCTGTTGCCGGTGGTCACCCTATTGCACAAGAAGCCGCTAAAAATAGCGATGCTATTGCAATGTTTGTTGAAGAATGCAAAAACACCAAAGTTGCCGAAGCAGACATGGCAACAATGGAGAAAAAAGGCATAGCAACAGGCTTTTACGCCACTCACCCATTAACGGGCGAGCAAGTACCAATATGGGTCGCTAACTTTGTGTTAATGCATTATGGCTCAGGCGCTGTAATGGCAGTACCTGCACACGACCAACGTGATTTTGAGTTTGCAACGGCGTACGGCCTAGATATAAAACAAGTTATTGCACCTGCTGAGGGTTCAGACCTTGAAGTAAACCTAAAAGAAGAAGCGTTTACTGATAAAGGCGTACTTGTAAATTCGGGTGAATTTAATGGCCTTGATTTTGAAGCAGGTTTTAAAGCTATTGCCGACAAATTAGAAGCACTAGGCGTTGGTGAGCGTAAAGTAAACTTCCGCCTGCGTGACTGGGGTGTGAGCCGTCAGCGTTATTGGGGTTCGCCAATTCCAATGCTTAGCGATGAAGATGGTAAAGAACTTGCTGCCACAGAAGATATGCTACCTGTTCGCTTACCAGAAGATGTAGTTATGAACGGTGTAACGTCACCGCTTAAAGCAGACCCAGAGTGGGCTAAAACAACAGTAAATGGCGCACCTGCGTTTCACGAGACTGATACGTTTGACACCTTTATGGAATCGTCTTGGTACTACGCACGTTACTGTAGCCCACGCTACGACGAAGGTATGCTAGATCCTGCGGCTGCTAACTACTGGTTACCAGTAAACCAATACATTGGTGGTATTGAGCATGCAATTTTACACTTATTGTACTCGCGCTTTTTCCATAAATTATTACGTGACTTTGGTTTAGTAAATTCAGACGAGCCGTTTGACCGCTTACTTTGTCAGGGTATGGTACTTGCTGAAACATTTTATCGTAAAGATGAAAAAGGCGGCGATATTTGGATTTCGCCAACTGATGTAAACACCGAAACTGACGATAAAGGCCGCGTAACTAAAGCATGGCATAAAGAAGACGGTGAGCCGGTATTCTCATCAGGCATGAGCAAAATGTCTAAGTCTAAAAACAACGGTATAGACCCACAACATGTAATTGCCCAGTATGGTGCAGATACAGTGCGTTTATTCATGATGTTTACAGCACCACCAGAGCAAACGCTTGAATGGTCAGACTCGGGCGTAGAAGGCGCACACCGTTTTTTAAAACGTGTATGGAAATACGCCGTAGACGTTAAAACAGTAGGTTACCAAGCACTTGATAAATCAGCGCTAACAAACCCACAAAAAGTATTACGTCGCGACTTACACAAAGCGATTGCTAAAGTGACTGATGATGTTGAACGTCGTCAAACCTTTAACACGGCTATTGCCGCTATCATGGAGCTTTCTAATAAGTTATTAAAAGCACCATTAAACGACAAACAAGATGTAGCGATTGCTAATGAAGCACTTGAAGCATTAATTATTATGCTTGCACCAATTACTCCGCATTTATCGCATGAGCTTTGGAAAGAGCTTGGTAAAGAAGGCGAGATTTTAGATGCTGCGTGGCCAAAAGTTGACGAGTCGGCACTTGTTGAAGATGAAAAATTAATCATCGTACAAGTAAATGGCAAACTTCGCGCTAAGTTAACTGTTGCTGCTGGTGCAACTCAAGAGCAAGTAGAAGCCCTTGCGTTTGCTGAGTCTAACGTCACTAAATTTACTGATGGCGCAACTATTCGTAAAGTTATTTACGTACCAGGCAAACTACTTAACGTGGTAGCTAACTAATATGGCTGCATTTAACGCCATTAAAAATGGACTAGCCTTAGTGCTAGTCTGTTTTTTGTTATCAAGCTGTGGCTTTCATTTAAAAAAAGCCTCTAGCTTGCCTGATAACTTAAAACAGCTAACACTTGTAGGCGATGACGAAAAATCGACTTTATTCACTGAGCTTAAAAAAGAGCTTAAAGCGAGTAACGTAGAGCTAGTATCGTCAGCTAAAGATAAAGCTCAATTGTATTTACGTAAAGAAACTATCGAACGCCAAACTCTTTCGCTATTTCAAAATGGTCAGGTTGCTGAATACGAACTCGCTTATGGCGTATCGTATGTAGTTAAACGACCAGGCGAAAAAGCGATAGAAAAACGTTTTGAGCTTTACCGTAATTACCAAGACGATCCGGATCATGCATTAGCAAAAGCAAAAGAGCTTGAGCTACTCATTAGCGAAATTCGTGAGCAAGCCAGTGGTCGTATTGTTAGAGAGCTGTCGCAACTATAATGCGCTGCTACGCTAATCAACTACCGAGTGAACTAAATAAAGGGCTAAAGCCCTTTTATTTAGTGTTTGGGGAAGAGCCTTTTCAAGAAGCGCAATGCGTACAGCAAATTCGTGACGTTGCTAAGCAACAAGGGTTTGATGAGGTAATTAAGTTTACTTTAATGCAAGGGTTCGATTGGCAAGAAATTATAGCTCAGTACCAAAGCATGTCGCTGTTTAGTGCGCGCACTATTATTGAGCTTGATTTAAACCAACAAAAACCAGGCGTTATTGGCAGCAACACCTTTAAAAAAGTGGTTGAACTGGTTAATCCCGATACTATTTTAATTGTTAAAGGCGCTAAAGCCAGCCAAGAAGTACAACGTGGTGCATGGTTTAAAGCCCTTGATAAACAAGGTGTATTTGTTCCTTGTTACCCGCTTACAGGCACGCATGTAAAACGATGGCTTGACGATCAATGCCAACGTTTATCGCTCAACGTACAAAACGACGCCAAAGTAAGCTTAATTAATGCCACTGAAGGTAACTTATTAGCGTGTTTTCAGGAACTTGAAAAACTCTCACTACTGCACGGCAATGCTTTAATTACTCAGCAATTAGTAATGCAAGGTCTGTTGAACCAAGCCAAGTTTGATATTTTTGATTTAAGCGATGCGCTATTAAATGGTCACGCTAAACAAGCTATAAAAGTATTAAACAAACTTGCGAGCGACAACACAGAAGTGGTGAGTATTTTGTGGGCTATAACCAAAGAGCTTAATACACTAATAAGTGTGCAACTTGGTTTACTAAATGGCGAATCTATCGCTAATTTATTTAAACAAAAGGCTATTTGGAAAAACCAACAAGGCCCAGTTCAAAATGCTATTAACCGGTTAAACATGCACACACTAGAACAAATAAATAGTGATGTAGCGTTGTTTGATGCCAGTTACAAGCAAGGTAAGTTAATAGCACCTTACCAAGCGCTTGCACATATTTGCATTAAATTTTGCCAGCCGCTTAACATTCCTATGCCGTGCCACACGGCTAATTAATAAATAGCTAATGGGTGTTAAATGATCGCAATTTTTGGTGGTACCTTTGACCCAGTTCATTTAGGTCATATAAATATGGCGCAGCAATGCGTTAATGCGTTTAATTTAGATACACTTTATTTTATGCCGTGTGCACTCCCTGCACATAAAGCTGCGCCGGGTATTAGTACGCAGCACCGAATTAATATGCTAAACGCAGCTACTGCACCTTATCCTCATTTTGAACTCGATTTAAGAGAACTTAACCGAACAGGTCCATCGTACTCGTTACTGAGCTTGCTAGAACTTCGTAAAGAGCACCCTACTACACCTATTTTATTTTTAATTGGTATGGACTCTTTTAACAATCTGGATAAATGGTTTGAGTGGCAAGCAATAACCCAACTTTGTCATATTGTGGTCTACCAGCGCCCTGCTCAACATTGCACTGTTAATGGTGAGCTAAAAAGCTATATGCAGCACGCAAATGTAGACGAAGCAGCAACACTTAAACAGTCACTTGCCGGTAAACTTTATTTTTTACCCGGTGAAATGCTCGATGCTGCCTCAAGCACCATTCGCGAACAACTGAAAAAAAGTAATAAAAAGAATGAACTATTGCCCGATGCAGTGAGTCATTACATACAAATGCATCAGCTCTATCAAATTGATGCTTAAAAACTCCTAGCGTGTTAAAATGCGCGCCATTAAATTTTTAAATTGAGACAAAACCTTGGATTCAAAACAACTACTCGCCTTTGCAATGGATAAAATTGACGATATGAAAGCGCGTGACATCGTTCATATTGACGTAACTAAGACATCAGATATCACAGATTACATGGTAATTTGTTCTGGTACTTCTAAACGTCACGTACAGTCAATTGCTGATCACTTAGCAAAAGAAGCGCGTCATGCAGATTCAGAACCACTAGGTTATGAAGGTGAAGGCGACGGCGAATGGGCACTGGTTGATTTAGGTGATGTGGTTGTACACGTGATGCAAAGCGAAGCACGTATCTATTACGATCTAGAAAAACTGTGGGGCTAAACGCTCACTTATTTTAGACAATGCTTGGAAGTAATACGTGAAAATACAAATGATTGCTGTTGGCACCAAAATGCCAGCATGGGTAGAAACGGGATTTGCAGAATATCAGCGCCGTTTCCCTAAAGATATGGCCCTTGAGTTAATTGAAATTCAAGCCGGAAAACGTGGTAAAAACGCAGATATAAAGCGTATTTTACACATTGAAGGTGAAAAAACATTAGCGGCTATTCCAAAAGGCAATCGTATTGTAACGTTAGAGGTAACAGGGAAAGCGCTGGATACTCACCAACTTGCTAAAAATATGGAAAAATGGCAACTCGACGGCCGCGATGTAAGTTTACTTATTGGCGGACCTGAAGGACTTGCTCCAGAGTGCATTGCAGCGTCTGAGCAAAAATGGTCGTTATCTAATTTAACATTGCCGCACCCATTGGTGCGTATTATTGTTGCAGAGAGCCTTTACCGAGGCTGGAGCTTAAATAACAATCATCCTTATCATCGCGAGTAACGCCTTGACATGCTAAAACATAGACCCACTATTCGTGACCACTCCGCAGAGGCAAACTTATTTGCTAGGCGAGCATTCGTGGGTTTTGTTTTTGTATTGGGATTAGTCGCTGTATTGCTTTCTAATCTTTACACTATTCAGGTAGAAGATCACCAAGATTACCAAACCCGCTCTAACGACAACCGCATTAAAGTTATTCCTATTGCACCCAATCGTGGTTTAATTTACGACCGTAACGGTGTACTACTTGCTGAAAACAAACCGGTTTACAATCTTGAAGTCATCCCTGAAGAAGTAGACGACCTTGACGAATCGCTTAATCAAATAAGTAAAATAATTGCGATTACAGAGCAAGATAAACAAGATTTTTTAAAAGATATAAAACACACCCGCCGTTTTAAATCACAAGTACTAAAAGCCCGCTTAGACGAAACAGAAGTGGCGAAATTTTCGGTTAATCAACATAAATTCCCTGGTTTTAGCATTGAGGCGCGTCTGGCTCGCTACTACCCATTTGGCGATACGCTAACGCATGCGCTTGGATATGTTGCCAAACTTAATAGAAAAGAGCTAAACCAATTAGAACAAGAAGATCGTGCAACCAATTACCGCGCTACATATGATATTGGCAAGCTCGGATTAGAAAAATACTATGAAGAAACATTGCACGGTAAAGTAGGTTCACAACGGGTAGAAGTTAATAACCGTGGCCGCGTAATTCGTACCCTAAGCATGACCCAGCCACAACCCGGTAGCGATTTAGTATTGACCTTAGACATTGGCTTACAACAAATTGCACAGCATGGGCTTAAAGATATGCGTGGCGCTGTGGTAGTTATGGACGCCAAAGATGGTGGCGTGCTTGCGCTTTATTCAAACCCAAGTTACGACCCAAACTTATTTGTTCACGGTATTAGTAGCAAAAATTATAAAGCACTGCTTAATCAAGATCGCCCATTAATAAACCGTACTACGCAAGGCCGTTACGCACCGGCCTCTACAGTAAAACCGTTAATGGCTGTGTTAGCGCTTGAAGAAAACATAGTAAATGAAACAACATCGATGTGGGATCCTGGCTTTTTTCAAATTCCAAACGTTGAACACAAATGGCGAGACTGGAAACGGTGGGGTCATGGTCATGTTGATGTATACAAAGCGATTGAAGAGTCTTGCGATACTTACTTTTACGACGCGGCTTATCGATTAGGCATAACTAAAATAAGCGACTTTATGGCGCGTTTTGGTTATGGCGATTTATCTGGTATTGATATTCACGAAGAAACCACCGCTATTCTACCTTCAAAAGAATGGAAAGAAGGTCGCTTTAAAGAGTCTTGGTGGCGCGGCGATACTATTTCGGTAGGTATTGGACAGGGTTATTGGACTGCTACACCAATTCAAATTGCAAACGCAACTAACATATTGGTTAATCGTGGTATTAATCACCCGCCTCATTTAGTGCAAGTGGTTAAAAAAGATAGCGATGTAACGCAAATAAATAACGAAGAAAAACCCCCTGTTATTTTAAAAGATCCACGTCATTGGCAGGTATCGTTAGATGCTATGCATAACACGGTCCGAAAAATATCTGGTACAGCGCACAAAGCATTTAAAGGCACTAACTACGATTCGG
Source organism: Pseudoalteromonas sp. 31A1 (assembly GCF_011378815.1). Lineage (NCBI taxonomy): Bacteria > Pseudomonadati > Pseudomonadota > Gammaproteobacteria > Alteromonadales > Pseudoalteromonadaceae > Pseudoalteromonas > Pseudoalteromonas sp. 31A1. Next base: position 81,019 of record NZ_WTKY01000016.1, read on the forward strand.
CGGGTAAAACCGGTACCGCGCAAGTAGTAAGTATTGCACAAGGTGAACGTTACGATGCTAAATCGCTTAAAGAGCGCCAACGTGACAACACTATTTATGTAGGTTTTGCACCTTATAACGATCCAAAAATTGTGGTTTCTGTTGTATTAGAAAACAACCACGGCGGTATTCAAATTGCTCGTCAACTTATGGATTATTACTTTGCAGCCAATCCAGTTAATCTTGCAAGGAACGATACACCATGACCGACTTGCACGATAAACGCTCTATTTGGATGCGCATGCACCTAGATTTACCGCTGCTGATTGCATTACTTATCATGATGGCTGGTAGCATAATGGTTGTATACAGTGCCAGCGGGCAAGACTCTTCAATGATGATTAGGCACATGACCCGTATGGGCGGTGCGGTTGTTGCTATGGTTGTTTTAGCCCAGTTTTCGCCTGCCACACTAAAGCGTTTAGTAATCCCACTTTATTGCGTTGGTTTATTAATGCTAGTGGGTGTACTTTTGTTTGGTGTAAGTTCAAAAGGCGCACAGCGCTGGCTTGACTTAGGCGTTACACGGTTTCAACCTGCTGAACTAATGAAATTAGCAGTACCTATGATGGTTGCTTGGTATATAGGGCGTAATCACCTACCTCCTCGTCCATTGCACTTAATTATTGGTTTTATGATTGTAATGCTCCCTACATTATTAATTAAAGAACAGCCCGATTTAGGTACCGCCATACTTATTGCTAGTTCAGGTATATTTGTATTGTTTTTGTCGGGCTTAAGTTGGCGTTTAATCGGCTTTTTAAGCTCAATTGTAGCGCTTGCCGCATGGCCATTTTGGCACTACGGTATGCACGATTACCAAAAACAACGTGTACTTACCTTTTTAGACCCTGAGAGCGATCCGCTTGGTTCGGGTTATCATATTATTCAATCTAAAATTGCTATTGGCTCAGGTGGTATAGAAGGTAAAGGCTGGCTGCTTGGCACGCAATCGCAATTAGAATTTTTACCCGAGCGCCACACCGACTTTATATTTTCGGTTTTAAGCGAAGAATTTGGTTTATTTGGCGTATGTGTTTTACTTAGCCTTTATTTATTTATTATTGGCCGTGGTTTATACATTGCTGTTAATGCACAAGATGCATTTGGTAAATTGCTCGCAGGCGCACTCACCCTCACCTTCTTTGTATATGTATTTGTTAACATAGGCATGGTATCGGGTTTATTACCTGTTGTTGGCGTCCCTTTACCACTTATAAGTTATGGTGGTACCTCAATGGTGACGCTCATGGCAGGATTTGGCATTATTATGTCAATTGCGACGGATAAAAGGATGCTTTTAAAATAATGCGACACACTAATCAGCTTATATTTACTACATTATTAATTTTACTTTTAAGTGCTTGTAGTAGCGGGTCAAGTAGCCGTTATAGTATGCGTCATGATGCAGCGCCATTAAGAGCCCCAACTACACTTGAGATGCAAGACGCTATAGTAACCGAAACCACTAAAAGTGCCAGCGCAAGCCGCCCATACACAGTGCTTGGTAAAAGCTATTCCCCGATACTTGATGAAACAGGTTATTCTGAGGAAGGTATTGCCTCGTGGTATGGTCGAAAATTTCATGGTTATCACACCTCAAATGGTGAAACCTACGATATGTTTGCCATGACCGCAGCGCACAAAACACTGCCATTACCTAGCTTTGTTAAAGTAACCAATACAGCAAATGGTAAATCAGTAATAGTGCGCGTAAACGACCGGGGCCCGTTTCATGACGATAGAGTGATTGACCTTTCGTATGCTGCCGCTTATAAGCTTGGCTATTACACTCATGGTACAGCAAAGGTTAAGCTAGAGGCCGTTACCCTTGCCGGCGCAACTGCGCGTCAAACCTATATTCAAGTAGCTGCAGGTAGTACACTTGCCAATATTGAAGCACTTGCCAGTACATTGCGAGATCAATACAAATTACCAACAAATATCGTTCAAAAAGACGACATTTACAGACTGCATTTAGGGCCAATAAAAGACACCCCTCATGCAGACGAAGTATTAAAAAAATTAAAACAAAATCAATTTCAAAACGCGTTCTTGCTTTACACTCAGTAAGACTAATACCCAAACCAGCCCAAGATGCTCGCATCTCGGGCTGGTTTGGGTATAAAATAGCGTAACGCGAATCTTTAACTTTAACCATTAATGAGTATGATGAAATCTATTAAACATAAAATCCTCAAAGGTGTATGCGGCCTCGTTTGTACAGCCGCCGTATTCTCAGCCAGCGCCCAAATTATTCCGGCACCACCTCAAGTTAATGCAAAAGGTTATTTTTTAGTCGACTTTACAACTGGTAAAGTAATTGCTGAAGGTGAAGCTGACACACAGCTAGCACCAGCAAGTTTAACTAAAATGATGACCAGTTATGTAATTGGTACTGAAATTAAAGCCGGTAACATTGCCAATACCGATATGGTAACGGTAAGCGAAAAAGCATGGGCTAAAAACTTCCCTGAATCTTCTAAAATGTTTATTGAAGTAGGTAAGCAAATTAGTGTTGATCAGCTTAACCACGGGATTATTATTCAATCTGGTAATGATGCATGTGTTGCAATGGCTGAGCATATTGCTGGAAGCGAAAGCGCATTTGCTGATTTAATGAATGCCCATGCTGCTAAATTAGGTATGAGCAACAGCCACTTTATCAACAGCCACGGCCTTGATACTGACGAGCACTTCACAACTCCGCGCGATATGGCGACACTTGGTGCTGCACTTATTCGTGATGTGCCAGACGAATACGCACTTTATAAGCAAAAGTCATTTACTTATAACGGCATTAAGCAATATAACCGTAACTCATTATTGTGGGACGAAAGCTTAGATGTTGACGGTATTAAAACTGGCCATACATCAGAAGCAGGCTACAGCCTAGTTACCTCAGCAACTAAAAACGATATGCGTTTAATTGCTGTTGTTATGGGTACTACCAGCGAACGTGCTCGTAAAGTAGAAAGTAAAAAGCTACTTAACTATGGTTTTCGTTTTTATGAAACAATTACTCCGTACAAAGCAGGCGACAGCTTTGCAGAACAACGTATTTGGATGGGTAACAAAGAAAATGTATCTTTAGGTATTTTAGAAGATACACCGATTACTATCCCACGTGGTCAGCATAAAAACCTTAAAGCTAACTTTGAGCTAGATAACACGCTTGAAGCACCACTTGCTAAAGGTACTAAAGTAGGTACGTTATTCTTACAACTAGAGGGCGAAGATATTGCTCAATACCCGCTAGTAACACTTGAAGAAGTGGAAGAAGGCAGCTTCTTTAGCAAAATTTATGATTACTTACGTTTACAGATAATGCAGTAATTTACAGTTGCCCTACTAACGTGGGTAACTAATTTAAACGTCTCCACTGTGAGGCGTTTTTTTTTGCTTGAAAAATGTTAGAATGCGCCCCATATAAGCAAGACTGCTAATTGCCTATCTGTATTAAGCTTCGAGCTTGCATAGAGTCCACACTTTTGTATGAGGAGTCACCGTCGTGGTTCAACCTGTTAAAGATACTAAATTTGATGAGTACCTAGAGTACCCTTGCCCATTTACATTCAGAATAATGGGTTTAGCTAATGTAAACTTAACTGATCAAATTTTAGCTAAGTTACAACCAATAGCACCTGGCGATTACGCCCCTAAAGTAAAACCAAGCAGCAAAGGTAATTACGAGTCAGTAAGCCTTGTAGCAACAGTTACTAGTGGCAAACACATTGAAGAAATTTACAACGTGATCAGCAATATTGATGACGTACGCCACATGCTTTAATCCATAGTTGAGATTTGTTGTGAACGAAAACACTTTGATCGTACGCCAACTGGGTCGCCAGCGTTATATGCCAATTTGGCAAAAAATGCAGGACTTTACCGACACCCGTGATGAAAATACGCCAGATGAAATTTGGCTTGTAGAGCACGAGAGTGTATTCACCCAAGGTCAAGCTGGTAAGGACGAACACTTACTTGCTCCTGGCGACATTGAGGTGATTAAAGTTGACCGTGGCGGACAAGTAACTTATCACGGTCCAGGCCAGCAAATGATGTATGTATTATTTAATCTACGTCGTTTAAAAATTGGTGTACGTGAGCTGGTTACGTGGCTTGAAGAGTGCATTATTGAATCACTCGCCGAGTACGGTATTCAAGCGTATGCTAAAGCTGATGCACCAGGTGTTTACGTTAACGACAGCAAAATTGCATCTCTTGGGTTAAGAGTTCGTCGTGGTTGCTCGTTTCATGGCTTAGCATTAAATGTTAATATGGACCTAAGTCCATTTTTACGCATTAACCCATGTGGTTATGCGGGCATGAATATGGTGCAAACTAAAGAATTAGATGGTCCTCAAAACCTAGAAAGTGCGGGTGAAGGATTGGTAAAACACATGATCAATAAGCTTAATGCAACACAGGTTAAGCATACTGAAGGGTTTGAAAACGAATGAATAAACCAGTCAAAATGGAACCAGGTGTAAAACTACGCGACGCAGAAAAAATGGCGTTGATCCCAGTAAAAGTTTTACCTACAGAAAAAACTGAAATGTTACGTAAGCCAGAATGGTTAAAAATTCGCTTACCTAAATCAACAGATCGCATTGACGGCATTAAAAAAGCGCTACGTAAACATGGCTTACACTCGGTATGTGAAGAGGCTTCGTGCCCTAACCTATCAGAATGTTTTAACCACGGTACCGCTACCTTTATGATTTTAGGTGCAATATGTACTCGCCGTTGCCCATTTTGTGATGTTGCCCATGGTCGCCCATTAAAACCTGACGCCACTGAACCTGAAAAGCTAGCACTTACTATTAAAGATATGAAGCTAAGCTACGTTGTAATCACTTCGGTTGACCGTGATGATTTACGTGATGGTGGTGCACAACACTTTGCTGATTGTATTCGCGAAATTCGTAAGCACAATCCAACAATCACTATCGAAATTTTAGTACCAGATTTTCGCGGTCGTATGGACCGTGCACTAGAGATATTAATCGAGACGCCACCTGATGTGTTTAACCACAATCTTGAAACTGCGCCACGTTTATACAAACTAGCTCGTCCAGGTGCTGATTACAAATGGTCATTAGAATTACTTCGTCGCTTTAAAGAAGCTCACCCAGAAGTAAAAACCAAATCAGGCCTAATGGTTGGTTTAGGTGAAGAAATTAGCGAAATTGAAGAAGTACTTCGCGATTTACGTGCCCACAACGTTGACATGCTAACTGTAGGCCAATACCTACAACCTTCTAAGCATCACTTACCGGTTAAGCGCTACGTGCCACCAGTAGAGTTTGATGGCTTAAAAGCGTATGCAGACGAAATTGGCTTTACTCACGCGGCTTCAGGCCCGTTTGTACGCTCAAGCTACCACGCAGATCAACAAGCTGCAGGTAAAGAAGTGAAATAATCACTTTTCTCAAAAAATTTAAAAAGCCGTTAATGATGCATAATCATTAACGGCTTTTTCATGTTAATGCTATAGCTTACTGCGCTAACTTACCTTTTGTAATAGAAAAATCAGCAAATCTAACTCGTTCTTCATCAGCGCGAAGGCTGTCGGTTTCAACAATCGAGCGGTATACTCCCCACTTAGGACGAGCAAAATCATCATCACTAAAGCCGCGCCACATATCTATGTTTTGCTCGCTTATATTAAATATCTCTGCATTATCGCTTAAGCGCGTTAACGCCATATCAAACTTGCCATTTTCACTAAATGTAGCTTGTACAAATACTTCGACCCATTCATCAGTAATAACTGACCAGTCGGTTTCAATTAAGTTTCTATCCAGACCCGTGCTGTTACCGTTTTCATCAAAGCCTGCACTATATCGCACTTGCAGCTGATTACCTGTACTGTTTTTTTGCGCCCCAGAAAGCGTGATAATAGGCTGATCGTCATTACCATTGGTGTTGTCGTTGCTATCATTTCGGGCTTTCATTTGAAAAAAATGGCTAAACTTACTCGTAAGCTCAAGCTCGCTGCTTACTTTAAATTTCCAACTGTATTGAAATGTTTCACCCTCAAACGCCAGTGTTTCTTGTGGTGATTTATCGTAGGTTTTTATTTCGTTACGTTGTCTATCACTTACGCCTTTGTCTTTATCTTGGTCATCATCTCGGTGAGCTAAAAAGACAAAATGGTTACCAATTATCGTATCGGTATCTTCAATAATATGGACAACACTTTCATGATTGCCAGCGTATAAATCTGGGGATTCAATTGACCCTTCGCCGAAGGCATTTTCAATAAGCGTGTATGCGTCAAGCCCCGAATTAACGCCATCTGATTGCAATAAAACGTGTGATATTTTCTCAAAGCCATCAGCTTGAGCTATTGGTGCACCAACAATTGTTATGACAACTTGCACGCTAGTATCATCTAAAGAGTTTACAGTTATTGTGTCTTGCAGTGTTTCATCTTCACTTAAAGATGTTATTGAAGCATTTAAATCATCAAGTGTGTATGACCAATCTCCACCAGCATTTAAGCTAAAAAAACCATAGCTTGTAGCGCTATTTTCTTGTGCTATAAAAGTAGCCTCACCGGATTGTTGATCAGTAATGGTTAATGAGCCTGTTATTGCATCATTACTATCACTAATAACTTCGCCTCGGCTATTACCACCAATTATTGCAGGAGTTTGTAAAGTAACCGCTTCATTATTTTGCACCGTAGAATCAGAGCCAGAGCTGCCACAACCAACAACTAAACAAGATAGAAGTGCGGTTGTAATTACATTACGCAGTTTAAGATTATATTTAGGCATTGTTAGTTTTATAGTTAATAGTAAGTTAATAAAACATAAACTTACCAATTAACTATGCAAATAACCACAACTCAATTACCAATTAACATGACCAATTTGATGGCAATCTATTTAAAATTATAAAAGCTATGTTTTTTCAGTGTGATACAAACAATTATTCCTATAGAACGTTTATTTATATATGTTTTAAAATAAAATTAGGTTAAAGCTGAGTTACTTGAGATAATTAATACTGACATAATTATTTAGGTTCATTATGAAACTATTAGTTCGTAACTTGTCTCGTGCTACCACTGAGCATGAGCTTCGTACTTTATTTGCAGAGCACGGTAAAGTGACTACCTGCAACTTGGTACTTGATAAAGAAACTGGCCAATCTAAAGGCTTTGCCTTTTTAGAAATGCCAAACGACATAGAAAGTAAAAGCGCCATTAAAGCACTTAACCAATCTACTGTTGATAAAAGTAAGATCCGCGTAAAGCTTGCAGACGCATAAAGCTAACTGCAACTTATACTAAAAAACCAGCTAATGCTGGTTTTTTGCTTTTAGTGCCAAGTATTGTATTTAAGCTTTATATTTAGCTAAAAAAACTAAGCGGTTATTAAGCCGCTTTTTTTATACTTATAGTGCCCAATATTATAAAAGAAGCAGACAGCACAAAAAATGTCTCCTGCTCAGCTAATATTGCAGCAGCAAAAAATGCAATGCCACTAGCTATAAATAAATACCCACTTTTTTTACATTGGCTCATTATGTGCTCCTTTAGGTTGTTCGTTATTTATACACATTATAAAATCAATCTGCAATTGAATGAAAAGTTCTCTATAAAAATTCGACATCGCTGCGGTGCTTCCTTTATATTGAAAGCCTAATTAAATAACAATATGAAGACTATGGCATCTACTCTTTTAAAAAGCGCTAGCCTAAGCCTGCTAGTTGCACTCTTTGGCTGCTCAGAGCCTGCAAGCCAACAAACCCCATTAGAAAATACAGCCGGTGTAAGCCTTAGCAATATTAAACAGCATATTAAAACGCTAGCCTCTGATGACTTTCAAGGCCGAGGCCCGCTTACTCATGGCGAAGTAAAAACAGTAGGCTACTTAAGCGAGCAATATAAAGCGCTGGGTTTAACCGGTGCTTATAAAGGTAAATACTTACAGCCTGTAAAAATGGCAATGGTGACAGCTAATCAGGACATGCAGTTAAAGGTAGGTGATTTGAGCTTTGAATCAGGCAAAGACTTTACCGCACGTACCGAGCAACTTCAGCCATTAATTGATGTAAGAAGCTCTGACGTTGTATTTGTTGGCTATGGCATTAATGCGCCAGAATATAGCTGGAATGACTATAAAAATATTGATGTAACAGATAAAACAGTGGTTGTGCTAGTTAACGATCCAGGCTTTGCTACTCAAAACAATGCCCTTTTTACTGGTAATGCAATGACCTACTACGGTCGCTGGACTTATAAATATGAAGAAGCCGCTCGCCAAGGTGCAAAGGCTGTATTTATTGTTCATGAAACAGCACCTGCGGCATACCCTTGGGGCGTAGTTGAAAGTTCAAACACCGGCACTAAATACACGTTAACGGATAACAATTTAAACGCGTCTAAATTACCGGTTATGGGCTGGCTAACACTTGATGCGACTGAGAAAATGTTTAACGCCGCAAAGCTTAACTATCAAGATTTAAAACAAGCAGCATTAAATGATGACTTTAAAGCGACGCCACTTAACTTAAAAGCAAACCTTGCCTTTAAAAACGAAGTATCTCATGCAAAATCGCATAACGTAGTTGCACAAATTACAGGTAGCGAATCACCTGACGAATACGTTGTTATTAGCGCTCACTGGGACCACTTTGGTACTAAACAAACGGATACTGGCCCTAAGATTTATAACGGCGCAGTAGATAACGCTTCAGGCACTGCAGCCACTCTTGAAATAGCACGCATCATGAGCAAAATGAATAAGCAAAAACCATTTAAACGCTCAATTATTTTTGCTAACTTTACAGCAGAAGAAACGGGGTTAATTGGTTCTGAAGAATTTGCATCGGGTGCGGTTGTACCTACAAAAAAAATGGTCGGTCTATTAAATATTGATGGCATGAACGTGCTTGATGGCACTGACTACATTTTACAATACGGTAAAGATTTATCGACAATGGAAAACTATTTAGCAAAGGCTGCAAAATCACAAGGCCGTGTTGTTAAAATGGATCCTCGCCCGCAAAATGGCTTATTTTTTAGATCTGATCATTTCTCACTTTCTAAGCAAGGTGTGCCTAGTCTATTATTTATGAGCCTGGGCGATACCGACCCTGAATACATAGCGCATAAGTACCATAAAGAAGCAGACGACTACTCTGCTGATTGGTCGCTAGGGGGAGTTAAGCAAGATATAGATCTTATTGTTGATATAGCCGCTCAACTTGCAAACAATGGCGATTGGCCAAAGTGGACTAGCGAGTCTGACTTTAAAGCTAAGCGCGCACAAGATAAGTAGTAATAGCTATTACTGAGTAATATAAAACCCTCCTACTTGGAGGGTTTTTTCATTAAGCCATATATAAATGCTTTTATTGCCCAAGTACCACTTTAAACATGATTACCTGCACCCTATTAATAAAATAGTTAGCACAGTAAATCTGTCTATAGTGACAAACTATAAAAATTTTTACGAAAAAAGCAACTAAGTATTAAATACTTAGTTGCTTTTTGAGTATGACTGGTAAGGTTTTACAACTAACTCAAATATAAAGCCTGTTACTGAACCGTTGAAAACTCTTCTTTAGATAACTCGCCATTTCCATCTGTATCTAATTGATCAAATAACTGTACTAGTTGCGAGTTTACTTGTGCTTCTGATTTGCTAATTACGCCGTCGCCATCAGTATCAAAAGAATCAAAATCTACCGCAGCAAACGCCGCTGAAGAAGAAGCTAGGGCTACAAGTGGTAGGGCGTGTTGATCTTTGGTGGGTGAATTTGCAGCAGTCTGTTTGGTTTTTAGGCAAGGCAGAGCCTATGTAGTGTGGTTATTCCCCATAAATAGGCGATAACGCAGCATAAATACCAAACATGCGCTGCCCTTTGGGTTCTTTCTAGGGACTATTAACTCTTTGTTGCTCGGTTTTTACTTAGCCCACTAGGTTACAAACCTCGCGCCGCGATTTAATCGTCCCTAGATTGAACAAATTTCAATCCACAAAGATCAATACGCCCTAAAGTTTTGTGTAATGTTTTCATAAGCGTTTCCTTAGGCTTTGTGCCTGATAAGAGAGAGGTAAGAAGTCCTTTTCAAAGATCCTTTAGGAGTAAAGTTTGAATAAATTAATATTCAAAAAAATCATTTTCTGTCGGACCACCACTACTTTGAACATTCAGCTCGTCAAATTGCTCTATCACTTGCGCCGATTTTTCAGAGCGATTAATTAAAGCATTGCCGCCTGTATCAAGTGTTTCAAAGTCTGTGTTTGCAAATACAACTGACGAGGAAACAATAGCTATGAGCACAAATATTGATTGTAGCTTTTTCATAATTTAATCCTTCAAAAGTATGCGGTGTCCTAAATAAATTTGCTCAATAGTGTTCTCTAGTCACTTCCTGGTTATTCTTTTTAGTAGGCTCCCTTGCCTACTTAGGTTGTCTTTGGCAACTCAGAATTTAGATAACATCACAGAGCATTAACTGCTTAAGGCTTTAATTTTAGGCCTTAGAAAACTCATCTTCAGATAGCTCACCATCTTGGTTTGTATCGAGTTCTTCAAATTTGCTTAAAAGCTCAGCATCTACTGAAGCTTCGGCTTGGCTGATTGCGCCATTACCATCTACGTCTAGCGTATCAAAATCTGTTGCTGCAAAAGCCGCTGATGAAGAAGCTAGCGCCATTAGTACTAATGTTGATTGAAATGTTTTCATAATAGTATTCCTTCATTGGGTTGTTGCGATTAAGGCCTTTGGCTTTCATCACGTTTTGCTTAATACACTCTAGGTATTACAACTTCGATGCCACTTTTTATTTGTTATTTAAAAACAATGAGTTAAACAATATAAAGCGAGAGAAGCTAAATTTGGGGAGATGCTTTTGTTGCTTTTTAGCAACAGTCATTTAACTAAAAAAATAAGCCAATATAAATCAATAAGTTAACTTTAATTAAAAAGACACACTTTAGCTAAAAAGCCAGTGACGGGAGCATTTAGGTTCGTCTTCAAAATAAACTGAATATGAACATGGAAATTACATAGGATTTATTCAAGTTTATTAAAAAATAAACTTATTTAAAATTAGATAGTTATATTTTTTTGAGGTATTTTATAAAAATTGTGAAGTGATATTTTGAAATTAACTGTTTTGTTGCCAAATGGCGAATTTATCTAGAAAGGTTGCAATGTGAAAGCTAAGTTATAGCATTGAGTTCATAACTTAATGCGCCGTAAAATATAGGTTCGCTTGAGTTAAGCAAACCTACATCGTGTGCCAGCCATCTGCAAAAGTACCGCTAAAAGTGCCACTATTTGAGTGAGGTAAATTATGTAGATTTAAACTACTTCCACCCTTGTAGCCACTTTTGGTTGTCTTTTAAATCTCGCCAACTAATTGGATATTGATTTTTTGACATAACAGCCTCGGTAATACACTCAATTACATTGCCGTCTTCATCAAATTCCACCTCAACAATAATAAAGTGCTTTTCTTTATTTATAGCAGGTGTTGCGGTCCATTTACTATTCAATAATTTTTTAGGGTTTAATTTATTCATTTAATATAGCGACTCCTGCTAATATCACAGCTTATATAAAGCAACTATACGACCCCAACACCTACTTAGTTCAGGTTACTGCGCAACTAGCTTACCTTTGTACATTTGCATTTGGCAATGAAAGTCATATTCACCAGCTTCAAGCGCAGGTAGTTTAACTGTATTACCATCACCCATTGCCAGAGCTTTACTTATATCAAGCTGTGGAAATATCACTGTTTCGGCGCACGGTGCGCTGTCTTTTCTATCAAAGGTAAGTACAACCTCTTTGTTGGCAGCCACTTGAATATGGCCAGGCTTATAGATACCGTTATCAACGACTATCGTTACTTTATTGTCATCACTTTGTGTTTGCTCTGGTTTGTATAGCCAAAACCAATAAATAATTGCGGCTATTAACAGTGCACCACCTATATTAATCATCAACATAATGTACTCCTTAGCTTAAATTACGATTTATTTGGTTTGAAAAAACGTAAGCGATTAGCGTTACTTACCACAGTAAGCGATGAAAGTGCCATAGCAGCTCCTGCTACAACGGGGTTAAGTAATATGCCAAAAAATGGATACAACACGCCGGCTGCAATCGGAATACCCGCCACGTTATAAATAAAGGCACCAAATAGGTTTTGTTTAATATTTAAAATAGTTGCATTACTCACGGCAATTGCATCAGCAAGGCCATGTAACGAGCCACGCATTAAGGTAATGTCTGCACTTTCTATTGCTACATCAGTACCTGTACCAATTGCAAAGCCTACATCGGCTTGCGCAAGTGCGGGAGCATCGTTAATACCGTCACCTGTCATACCGACTATTTCACCATTTTCTTGGCGTTTTGTTACTTCGTTAACTTTGTCATCGGGCATTACTTCTGCAATAAAGTCATCAATACCAACTTGCTTAGCAACAGCTTGTGCAGTGGCTTTGTTGTCACCAGTTAGCATAACTAGGTGGATACCTTTATTTTGCAGGCGTTTAATCGCTTCTACTGAATCCTCTTTAATAGGATCTGCTACAGCAATAATAGCGTGGAGCTTATTATTACTTGCAAAATACATGGGCGTTTTAGCATCACTGGCAAGTGTTTGAGCTTGCTCGGTTGCATCATCAACACTCACATTGTATTTATCCATTAGCGCTTTGTTGCCAAATAACAATGTTTGCCCGTCAACACTGCCAGTTACGCCTTTACCTGTAATGGCATCAAAGTCGGTAACTTTACTCAGTGTTAAGCCATGCTTTTTAGCGTATGCCGTAATTGCTTCAGCCAGTGGATGCTCTGAGCTACTTTCAAGGCTTGCAACACATTGCATTACTGTATTTTCGTCGCTGTTGTTAAATGTAACCACATCGGTAACTTGCGGTGTGCCTTGAGTAATAGTGCCTGTTTTATCTAAAATCATGGTGGTGATTTTAGATGTAGTTTGCAGCGACTCGCCATTTCGAATTAATATTCCCGACTCAGCGGCTTTACCAATACCCACCATAACCGACATAGGGGTTGCGAGTCCCAGCGCACAAGGACAAGCAATAATAAGTACCGTGGTTACAGCAACAACGGCATAAGCAATTGATGGCTCAGGTCCAAAGTTTAACCATGCAAGGCCAGCAAGTACTGCTATAATCATGACTGTTGGTACAAATATTCCTGATATAACATCAGCTAAGCGCCCTATTGATGGCTTAGAGTTTTGTGCACGTTTTACCATATTGATAATATTAGCCAGTGTGGTTTCGCTACCAATGTGCGTGGCTTTAAATAATAAAGTGCCACTTTTATTAATACTTCCGGCAACGACTTTGTCGCCCGTTTTTTTGCTTACAGCCATTGGCTCACCAGTAAGCATTGACTCATCAACCGTACTGCTGCCTTCAATAACATCGCCATCCACAGGGATTTTTTCACCCGGGCGTACGCGTACTTCATCATTTTTTACAACATCACTAATGTCGATGTCTTGCTCTTGCCCATCGCGAATCACGCGTGCAGTTTTTGGTTGCAGGCCAATTAAGCGTTTAATTGCTTGTGAGGTGCGCCCACGTGCTTTTACTTCAAAAGCGAGCCCTAAACTAATTAAACCGATGATCATCGATGATGCTTCAAAATATACGTGTCTTGCAACTTCCGGTAATAAGTTTGGTGCTATTACCACAAACATTGAATACAACCACGCAGTACCTGTACCAAGCGCTATTAATGTATCCATATTGGCAGCATGGTTTTTAAATGCCTGCCATGCACCGTTGTAAAATTGTTTACCTGATATAGCCATAACCACAAGCGTGACTATACCCACTAAAAACCATGCTATTCGTTGTGTGTCGGTGGTCACACTCATGTCAAAAATAAGCCCGTATATCATTAACGGTGCACCGACCCCTAACGCTAATATCATATTACGCATTAGCTTTTTGTAATGTGCCTCGTCCGACTTTGCTTTTTCATCAAGTGCATCTTGATCAGACTCGTTACTCATTGGCTTAGCTGAATAACCAATGTTTTCGACTGCTTTAATAAGCGTGCTTTCGCAGGCTTTACCTTCTACACGTACTGTACGCTCAGCAAAGTTCATTTCTACATTTTGCGCACCTTGCACGCTATTAAGGGCTTTTTCAATTTTAGCCACACAACTGCCGCAATTAGCACCTTCAATAATAAAGTTTTGCGCGGTGTCTTTTGTATTAGTCGTCATTACGCTGCTCCTTATTTGCAGAATCGTTTATTGGATCAACAAATGATTCTATTAAACTACACACGTCACTGGCATTTGCACCATCGGCTGATGTATCCCATTGCGCCAGAGCTGCATGCATTCTGTTTCGTAATTTTAATGTTTCTTGAAATAGTGCTTCGGTTTCTTCTAGGCGTTTAGTAATGAGTTTACGCGTTAACGGACAAGGACAATTCCCCAGCTCTGACTCGCCTATAATGTGTTGAATATCTTTGAGTGAAAAACCAAGTTGACGAGAGCTAATAATAAACTTTAAACGTTGCTGGTCTTGCTTTGTATACTCTTGATAGCCATTTTCTTCACTGCGTATTGGGTTAAGTAACCCAACACGTGTGTAATGACGAACAGTATCGGCAGTCACGCCCATTAACTTGGCGAGTTGTTTAACATACATAATTTAGCTCCGTCGTGTTTCAGTAGCTTCATAATAAACCTAGGTGCAACACATAGGTCAATGACTATTTTAAAACTAATAAAATAATACCAATTCGCTTAATTAAGTAACCTATTTAAGACAAGAAAATCGTGTTGATAACCAGGCAAAGGTTTCGTTATTTAGTTGTTATCACTAATTGCCTCTGCATCCATGCAGTCGTATATCAAAATGTTTAACGCAGTTAACGCCGAATTTAATCCCTCAAATTGATTAAGTATTGTTGCTCATTAGTATAGTGACACAAACATAATTAACTTAAGCTGATATCGGGCGTGTATTATCTGTAGGGGATGTAATTTAGGAGAGAAGCGCCTAAGTAAGGCGCGTATTAATCTAAGGGCGTGTTGATCATTGGTGGTTTAATTTACAGCAGACTGTTTGGTCTTTAGGCAAGGCAGAGCCTATGTAGTGTGGTTATTCCCCATAAATAGGCGATAACGCAGCATAAATACCAAACATGCGCTGCCCTAGTTTGATTCGCTACGGCTTTGCTCTAATTCGTCGCTTAGTTGCTGCGCTAAAGTTTGTATTTTAGGCATAGCATCTTTCATTAAGCTTTGTGACATTTGCATAGACTCTTGCATTACAACAGGCATTTTTTCAAGTATTTTTTGCCCTGTATCTGTTTTATAAAACGCTAGCATATCGGCAATTTCTTGCTCACTAAAATGTTTGTCGTACACGCTAATCATCATCGGCTGCATTTTGGCCCAGCTCATTTCGGTTTTTAATACCGTCGTCATGTCGCTGTAGTATTTATCAAAAATTGCCTGTTCAGAAGGCTTAACGCCCATTTGGTCTGACATGCCTTTCATCATACCTTCAACCTGGCCGTACATAGAGTCAACCATTGAATCTAAATTCATTACACTAATAAGTTCATCTATTTTTTGCTGCTTAGTATTTTGTTCAGCATATAAACTACTAGAAAAAATCAGTAATGATAAAAGTAGTACCTTACCCATAATAATATCCTTTCATATAAATAATCGTTTTATAGTTACATTATTAATTAGTCTTGTAAAGGGTACAAGCAATCACTAAAAAGGCCGAGTAAAATGAATTTATTCGGCCTTTTATAAATATATTTTTATGTTAATCGTCTTCTACATTATCTAGGCCTTTAGTGCCTTCTTTGGCTTTTAGCTTATGATGAATAGCTGACTTTATTAGCATGTAACCACTAATCGGTGCCGTAATTAGTAAAAATATAGTAATGAGTATTTCTTTAACACTTAGGCCATGCCCTGAATTTGCAAAATAAACCATAGCTGCAATTAGCATACTTGCCATGCCCAACGTTGTTGCTTTAGTTGGCCCATGCAAACGCATAAAAAAGTCAGGTAGTTTAACTAAGCCTATTGAGCCAATTAAAATAAACGTACCACCAAATAACAATAATATTGATACAACCCATTCGCTGATCATGTTTTCACCTTATTCAATTATATCGCCACGTAGTAAATACTTACACACTGCAACTGTACTTATGAAACCTAGCATGGCAATAAGCAGTGCAGCTTCAAAATAAAGCCCTGTATCCATACTAATGCTATATAAAATAATCAGTGCAATGACGTTAATGTACATTGTATCGAGCGCTAAAACACGATCAGGCACTGATGGACCAATGATCAATCGCCATAAATTAAGCAATAATGATAAGCCAATCATCGAAAAAACAATGAGTAATACGGTGTCTAACATTGAAATATCTCCTTTAGTGGAGCTTCGTAGCGTTGTTTTATTTGTTTGATAAGTGCTTCTTCATCTTTAAGGTCAAGCACATGTATTAATAAGTAGCGTTGTGTTGGCTCTTCACCCTCAGGTAACGATTCAGCAATTGGGTAAACCTCTGCACTCACTGTACCGGGTGTAAGCGATACACTACTGGCCAATATGGTAATTGGCATATCATGAGTTAAATCTATCGGTACTTTTATAAATGCCGGACGCAAATTTTTAGATGGCCCAAGTATAAGTAAAGCCACTTGTAAATTTGCTACGACAATATCGTACAGCACAATAAGCAACTGCTTAAGAGCCAAGCCCGGCTTTAAAATTAGTGGCTGAGGCTCGCGAAGCGAAAAACTTAATATCGGGATAAGTATTGCAAAAATAGTCGCTAATACTAAGTGCCCTACCGACACGCTATTATTTAACAATAGCCAAACCATAAACAAAAATAAGCTACGAAATGGCGTTGGTAACCAACGAAAACGGGCTTGTAATCTCATCACATGCCTCCTTTAAGTACAGCATTAATACCGCCGCTTATATCATGTAACTGAGTAGCAGCACCTAGCATGTATTCACTTATTGGTCCGCCAAAAATAACGAGCAATGGCGAACACGCAAGTAAACCTATAATTACAATTACCTGCAACGGGTGTGCATTTGCACAATCTGCGTTTTCGCTATTTTTACTTTTATGCTCCCAAAACAAGGTCGTGCCAGCACGCGAAAGCGCTACCAACAACGCGAAGCTTGTTACTAAATATACAGGCCAAAATAGTAAAGCTTGCTCACTATTTAATGTGGCTTTAAGTATCCAAATTTTACCTACAAAGCCTGATAGTGGCGGCATACCAACTACAGTTAAAGCCGCAACAATAAAGCACACACCTAATAAAAATGGTTGTTTAACAGAGCGACCCGCTACTAGCCTATCACCAACTTTACCGCGCTGGATTGAAACTAAGTCTGCTAGTAAAAACAGTGCGGCACTAACAAGTGTTGAATGCACTAAATAATATAAAAGTGCAGCAGTGGCATTTACATTTTGCAATGCAATTAGCGCAACCAACGTACCTACCGATACTAATACTAAGTTAGAGGTGAGTTTACGTAAGTCTTGCGCTGCCATAACGCCAATGGCACCCACTATAATGGTGGCAATTGCTAAGCCCCAAAGCCAAGGCTGCGCCATATGTTCAAGCGCTCCTGCTTGTTCGCCAAATATCACCGTGTAAACACGAAGCATGGCGTAAACGCCTACTTTGGTCATAATCGCAAACAATGCAGCAACCACAGGTTTAGCGCTTGAATACGTATTTGGAAGCCATAAATGCAGAGGTAATAGTGCGGCCTTTAAAGCAAATACAATTAATAGTAATAAACCACCTGCTTTTGCTAGGTATACATCATCGCCCGAAAGCTGTGATACTTTTTGCGCCATATCTGCAATATTAAGCGTACCAAGTACACCGTACAAAATACCCAAACCGATTAAAAATACGCTTGAGCCAACTAAATTTAATATTACATATTGCAGTGCCGCACGAGTGTTTTGTTTATCACCTGCGTGCATTAACAGTGCATATGATGCAATCAGTAACACTTCAAAAAATACAAATAGGTTAAATAAATCGCCAGTTAAAAACGCGCCATTTACACCCAATATTAAAAAATGAACAAGTGGATGATAAAAGCTGCCCTTTTCATCATCGCCAGCACTACCATATAAAATAGCGCCCAAACCTAAAAGTGAAGTTAACGTAACCAATAAGGTAGATAACATGTCAGCGACTAAGACTATCCCAAATGGTGCAGACCAACTACCAATAGCGTAAACATTAATACCTGTATTATTAATATGTACAAGTAAAAGCACACTAATGGCAAAAGTAGCTATTGCCATTACAATTGAAACTAAGCGGCGAATTTTGACGCTTTTACCACATGGCGGCAGCAATAAAATAACTGCCGTCAACATAGGTAATAAAATAGGTAGCGAAGCTAAATGTTGGATCATTTTTGCTCCTTATTATCTGCAGAGGTGTTAGGCACATAACCATCAACATGGTCACTACCTAAATCGGCGCGCCCACGTATTGCCAAAATAACCACAAATGCGGTCATCGCAAAACCAATCACTATTGCAGTTAGTACTAATGCTTGAGGTAGAGGATCGGCGTATTCTGTGCCAGTACCAAGTACTACCGCTTTATTAATAGTAAGGCGACCTGCTGAAAACAAAAATAAATTAACAGCGTATGAAATCATAGTAAGCCCAAGTACTACAGGGAATGTACGAGCTCTCAGCAGTAAAAACACACCGCAACTGACCAATACTCCAACGCAAGATGCGTACAATAATTCCATTAAATATTTACCTCTTTTTTCTGGGTATCTGCTGTCATATTACCTAAGCTTGCTAAAATCATTAACGTAGCGCCTACAACAGTTAAGTAAACACCTAGGTCAAATGCAATCGCGCTGGCAAGCTCTGTTTTACCGACAAACGGAATATCAAAGTAGTCAAACCAAGTTGTTAAAAATGGCTTATCGAAGAACCAACTACCCACACCTGTAAACAAAGAAATACCGATGCCTGAGGCTATAATTTTGCGATAATTAACATCAAAGCGTTCGTTTATCCATGCTGTACCATGCGCCATGTATTGCAAAATAAACGCGATTGACGTTACCAGTCCTGCAATAAAGCCACCACCAGGTAAGTTATGTCCACGTAAGAAAATATATGCAGAAACTAATAACGCAAGCGGTAATAAACTTTGTGAAATACTCGCCAGTAATATTGGATGACGTTCTTTAGCCCATGGGCGCCCTTCGCTGTCGCTTGCTGGCATAAATAATGGAATTCGAGAAAGTACTTTAAATATACCTAATGCGGCAATACCTAATACGGTAATTTCTCCAAGCGTATCAAAGCCCCTAAAGTCGACCAAAATAACGTTAACCACGTTGGTACCACCGCCACCTATTTTAGCGTTAGCAATAAAGAAGTCTGAGATTGAATCTAATGGACGTGTAAGTAATGCGTAACAAATACTCGCTATCACTACACCTAACGTAGAGGCTATTGCTAAGTCTCGAAGTACGCGTAATGAACTTGATTCTTTTGGCGTATGCTGCGGCAAGAAAAACAATGCCAACATAAGTAAAATAATAGTAACAACCTCAACGGTTAGCTGCGTAAGCGCTAAATCTGGAGCAGAAAAGCGTGTAAATACAACCGACACCATTAATCCTACAATTGAGAGCATTAATAGCGATACCATTCGAGAGCGATGCCAAATAACGGTGGCAAGAGCACCAATAATCAATAAGCCTGCACCAATTGCATTGTGCACATCAACAGGGGTAAGTGGCATGCTTCCGGCAAGTTGTTGCATTTCAAATAACGGCCAACCTGCACACAGTAATACTACCGCTAACATAATTACAAGGTAGCGCTGCAGCGATCCATTTTCTGTACTGTTTACTTTTGACTGACACCAAGCAACAATATTTAAGATTACACGTTCAAACGTTTTTTTAGCGTTTAGAGGTGGTAGTGATGCTTGAAATTGAAATAGATATTTACGATTAATATAAATAAATAAGCCGCCAGCAATCGCCATCGCACTCATTAGTAGAGGCAAGTTAAACCCATGCCAGATAGCTAATTCGTAAACAGGCATTTCTTTTCCAAGTACAGCTAAAGACGCCGCAGATAAAATGCCATCAATTGTAAAGTGCGGGAACATACCCACTAACAAACAAATCACAACAAGTATTTCTATTGGTACACGCATATAGCGCGGTGGCTCATGCGGCGTACGAGGTAAATCAATTGGTTCACCATTAAAAAACACGTCATGAATAAAGCGTGCTGAGTACGCAACAGCTAATGCACCTGCAACAGTTGCCAGTACTGGAATTAACCACGACATAGAACCAAGCACTTGCTGATGCAGCGTTTCTGCAAAAAACATTTCTTTAGACAAGAAGCCATTTAGTAAAGGAACTCCTGCCATTGCAGCCGCCGCGACCATCGCAAGCGTTGCAGTGTATGGTAAGTATCGCCACATACCATTTAATTTACGCATATCGCGCGTGCCCGTTTCGTGATCAATAATACCAACGGCCATAAATAACGACGCTTTAAACGTTGCATGGTTAATTATGTGAAAAATAGCAGCAACAGTCGCAAGTTCAGTATCAAGTCCGAGTAATAGCGTTATTAAACCCAAATGGCTTATTGTTGAATAGGCTAGCAAGCCTTTTAAGTCGTGTTTGAATAGTGCTATATAAGCGCCAAACAACAGCGTAGCTAAACCCGTTAACCCAACGAGCAAGAACCAAGTATCGGTGCCGGCTAAAGCAGGATGAAAACGTGCTAACAAAAATATACCGGCTTTTACCATCGTCGCAGAATGTAAATACGCGCTTACTGGCGTAGGCGCTGCCATTGCATGAGGAAGCCAAAAGTGAAATGGAAATTGTGCCGATTTAGTAAACGCACCCAGTAGCACCAATACCAATGCTACTTCGTATAAATCATGAGATTGAATTATTGCTTTACTCGCTAGAATAACATCTAGGTCGTAACTACCAACAATATCACCTAATAGCATCAATCCAGCAAGTAACGCTAAGCCGCCCGCGCCTGTTACAGCAAGCGCCATACGTGCGCCTTTTCGCGCTTCTGATTTATGCCACCAAAAACTAATTAATAAAAATGAGCTGATGCTCGTTAATTCCCAAAACAACCACAGTTGAATGACGTTGTTAGACATAACAATACCAAGCATTGCAGTCATAAATAGCATTAAGTAACTATATAGCTTAGCCATTGAGTCATTAGCGCTTAGGTAGTAACGGGTGTAGAGGATAACGAGCAAGCCTATGCCTAAAATCATAAACATAAACAATAAACTGAGGCCGTCTAACCGCAGAGACAAATCGAGTCCTATTGACGGGATCCAAGCTAAAGAATAACGAATGGTTTCGCCCGCTAAAACGGCAGGTGCATGGTATAGAGTAATCCCCAAAGCCGTCAAAGGCGCAAGAGCCGTTAAACTAGTGCTTAAATTGCGGGATAACTTACCTGTGCATGCAGAAATAACACTGCCAATTAAGGATAACAAGGGTATCCAGAGCAAAGTCATAATGTAGGGCCTTTTATTATCATAAGTTTATTAGGGCATCTCTTTTTAATACTAAGTGATGCTTTTACTGCCTGTTTTTAAACGACATTAATGACTATAGTTATACTGAAAAACACTGATTTTGTCTATAAAAAGCGGTTCTGTATGGGTGTTTTTTAAACAAGAACTAACAATTTATTAAGCCTAAAAAAACAATTAATTAATACTGATAATTGTTAATTTAATATGGCCTTATTTGCAAATGTAAGCGCGCCAGGGTGACGATGAAAGTTACCATTGGTCATATCTAAATGTTTCAACCAAAGTTGTCTATACTGCGCTGAGAGCCCTAACTGCTGATATTGCATAATAGACCAATTTTCACTAGGTTTATAAGCAATACCTCCTACCTGGCAACTCTTTGCTTTATGCCAACCTGTTGGCGGTGACTCACCATGAGAAATAAATAAATTAGGTGCAACAAAACCCGTTTTTGCACACAACCATGCTTGCTTAGTTTTAGGCAAAGCGTATTCATCTTCAAAACCGTTAAAATGCATCAGCTCATGCAAAAATATACTGTATTTTGCTTTTGAGTTTATTAGCATTGTTCCCTTCGTGACATTAGCCGTTCCATCTTTAGGCATCATCACTATAAAATCAAAATTGTTAGGAAGCTGGCTATTAAGTTTAGATGATTGCCAGTCACACTTTGCTATTTGACTAGTACTACTTTTACACTCAAGCATACCCGCAACGTAAACGGGTTTTGAAAAGCAAAAAATATTTTCACGGGGCTCTGGTTGTTTATTATAAGCATTAATAAACTCTGTAAGTTTATATAAGCCACTGCGATGATCGCTCATAGTCAGCACGTTAAACATACATTGCTTATTAGGTTTGCTTATATTTCTTAAAGATGAAAAACCGAGATCGTGGATAAACGCGGTAGATATTTTACTCTGTGGTATTTTTAACTGAAGTTTTAGATGATTTAGTACATCCCCTGCTGGTAATTTGTTTTTACTAGCGAGTAACTCTAAATCGCTCCAACGTGATTGCTCAAGTAACTTTGTTGCTAATATTTTACGCTCTGGGATTGTTAAGTCATTTATAGCGGAGAGCCAAAATTGTTTTGCAGTATCACTCTGACTGCTTTTAATAAGCTTAAGAGAATACATATATTGTGCTGAGGAAATTTTACTGCGAGCAAGTATAGCTAAAGAGGTCTTTGGTAACTGCTCTAGGTGATCAGAAAAATAAGCTGGTGAATTCCAATAACTTTGTAGAACATTGGCTTTTGTATTTAAAACATGCCAAAAGCCAATAGCGCCAAGGTAATTACTCGAGCCTGTAATTAACAAACAACATAGTAATACACCTATTAATTTAAAACGCTTAACTTGCGTCAACACCTTCCATCAACTCAAGTTCTAAACGCGCATATTTGTACTCAATAAACTCATGTACATTGGTTGCTAGCGCAAGCCTAAAATAGTCTGATGCTAAGTACAGCTCACCCGCTGCTTGATGCATTTTGGCTAAGTAAAAATAAGCTTCACATAAACGTTGCGCATATTCTTGCTCAGTTCTAACACCATCACTAATGCCTGATAAAAATGCATGTTCACTCATATCGCCCGTATAAAGAGAAATTAACTGATACGCCCATTGTGAATCATCAAGCGCAGTCGCATTTTGTTTAAGGGCATCAAGTGCGATTACTTTATCCTCTTGTGCCTGGGCTAAATAAACCCATAAAACACGGTACGGATCGTTAGGAGAACGGGCTAAAAACTCATTAAAGTCATTTTTAGCAAGGCCAGCTCTATCGCCGTAATACAGTGCAATTCCTCGATTTAAATAGGCGTATTCATGCTCTTCATCAAGTTCTAGAGCTGAATCGAAAAACTCATAGGCTTTTTCGTACTGCTGCATAAGCGTATGTTGAATACCTAAAAAATTATACACTTCAGCTAAATCAGGCTTAAGTTTTACTGCGCGGTTAAAATCAATACGCGAAAGAGTGGTCATACCTAGACTATCGAAAAGTACACCACGGTCGTAATAAAGCTTAGCTTGTTGCTCTTCGCTTAAGTCAGCCCTATTCAATAACTCTGAGTAGCGTGCAATAGCAATTTCACTTCTAAAGTCAGAGGCTAAAGGTGCAGTAAATGGCACATTAACAATCGGGGTTGGTTCTGATTCTGTTGTAGTTTGGCAAGCGCTTAAAGACAAAATAGCAAAAGATGCCAAAGCTAAATGTTTGAGTATCATTAAAATCCTTAATACCAAGATATATCGCGATTAATATAAGACAGACCTTGTCCAATAAGGTTTCATTAAAGCATAAAAAAAGGGGCTAAACAGCCCCTTTTTTATCATCTAGCTAATATAACTAGATTAATAAGTTAACAATTACGCGTCAGTTGGCGCGTCAGCTGCAGGTGCTGCTGATTCCATTGCTTCTTTAATACTTAGACGTACACGGCCTTGGCGATCTACTTCTAGTACTTTAACTTTAACTTCTTGACCTTCAGAAAGGTGATCAGCCACGTTATTAACGCGCTCAGTACTAATTTGAGAAATATGTACTAGACCATCTTTACCAGGAAGAATGTTTACAAACGCACCGAAATCAACAATACGTACAACTTTACCTTCGTAGATAGTACCTACTTCAAGTTCAGCTGTTAATTGCTCAATACGGCTAATTGCATTAGCTGCACTTTCGCCATCTGTAGCGGCAATTTTAATCGTACCGTCGTCACCGATTTCAATCGTTGTACCAGTTTCTTCAGTAAGCTGACGAATAGTTGCGCCACCTTTACCGATAACTTCAGCGATTTTCTTCTGTGGGATTTTCATTGTGTATATGCGAGGAGCAAACATTGATAGCTCTTCAGAAGGAGCAGAAATTGCTTCGTCCATCACTTCTAAGATATGTAAACGTGCAGCTTTTGCTTGTTTAAGCGCAATTTGCATGATTTCTTGAGTGATACCTTCGATTTTGATATCCATTTGAAGTGCAGTGATACCTGCAGCTGTACCAGCAACTTTAAAGTCCATGTCACCTAAGTGATCTTCATCACCTAAGATGTCAGAAAGAACAACGAATTTATCGTCTTCTTTAACTAGACCCATCGCAATACCGGCAACAGACGCTTTAATTGGTACACCGGCATTCATAAGTGCAAGTGAAGTACCACATACAGAAGCCATTGAAGATGAACCGTTTGATTCAGTGATTTCAGATACTACACGGATTGAATATGGGAATTCAGTCAATGTTGGCATTACAGCAGCAATACCACGCTTAGCAAGGTTACCATGGCCGATTTCACGACGCTTAGGAGAACCAACAAAACCAGTTTCACCTACACAGAATGGAGGGAAGTTGTAGTTAAGCATAAAGTGGTTTTTATGAGTACCCGTTAAATCGTCGATTAACTGTGAATCACGTTCTGTACCAAGTGTAGCTGTTACTAACGCTTGAGTTTCGCCACGAGTAAAGATAGCAGAACCGTGAGTACGCGGTAATACGCCAGTCATTACATCTAGTGCACGAATCATATCTGGTTCACGACCATCGATACGTTTTTCGCCAGAAGCGATACGGCCACGAACGATTTTCTTCTCAAGTGAACCGAAGATTTTACCAATTTCTTGCTTATCTAAAGACTCGCCTTCAGCAAGTTCAGCTGTTAACACTGCAACAACTTCATCTTTAGCTACGCCAAGTGCTTCTTTACGCGCTACTTTATCAGTGATTAAGTAAGCTGCGCCTACTTTATCAGCAGCAATTGCTGCAACTTTATCTTCTAGTGCAACGTTTTTAGCTGGTGCAGTCCAATCCCAAGTAGGCTTGCCTGCTTCTGCTTTAAATTCTTCGATTGCAGTGATGATCGCTTGAGATTGCTCATGACCATATACAACAGCGCCAAGCATTACGTCTTCTGCAAGTACGTTAGCTTCTGATTCAACCATAAGTACCGCTTTATCAGTACCGGCTACCACTAAATCAAGTTGGCTTTCTTCAAGCTCTTTTAATGTAGGGTTAAGTATATATTCGCCGTTGATGTAACCAACGCGAGATGCACCAATTGGACCACTGAACGGGATACCAGAGATAGCAAGTGCTGCTGAAGTACCAATCATCGCAACCATATCAGGTTGGATTTCAGGGTTAACAGAAACAACAGTAGCAATAACTTGTACTTCGTTTACAAAACCGCTTGGGAAAAGTGGACGAATTGGACGGTCAATAAGACGTGCAATAAGTGTTTCGCCATCGTTAGGACGACCTTCACGCTTTAAGAAACCACCTGGGATACGACCAGCAGCGTACATACGCTCTTGGTAGTTAACTGTTAGTGGGAAAAAGTCTTGGCCAGGTTGTGCTTCACGCTTACCAACAACAGTTACTAAAACTGAAGTGTCGCCAATGCTTGCAAGTACAGCGCCGTCTGCTTGACGAGCGATTGCACCAGTTTCTAGAGTCACTGTATGTTGACCTAGTTTGAATTCTTTAATAATTGCTTGCACTTAAAATATTCCTTAAATGTATTCTAATAAGTTGTCATCAAAGTACCAATTACAGTACATAATTGTATTCAGTTGGAAATCAATTAAGTACTACAATTGGCAATGATGTGAATAAGCGTAGATAAACCTTTTTACCTACGCGCATAGTATATACCAAAGCTGCTTCAAAATGCGAGTCTAGGGTGTGTTGATCTTTGTGGATTGAAATTTGTTCAATCTAGGGGCGATTTAATCACGGCGCGAGATTTGTAACCTAGTGGGCTAAGTAAAAATCGAGCAACAAAGAGTTAATCGCCCCTAGGATGAACCCGCAGGGCAGCGCATGTTTGGCATTTATGCTGCGTTATCGACTATTTATGGGGAATAACCACACTACATAGGCGCTGCCTTGCCTAAAGACCAAACATACAGCTGCAAAATTAATCACGAAAGGTCAACACACACTCGCTACTAGATTTAAGCTGGGCTAATTAGCGGGTAAATACAACAGCTATTGGTAGTCTATGAAATGGGGGTTTTATATTATAATTCAATAGGTTTAAGAATTTTCTTAATTTGGAAACACAAATTTTAGGCACAAAAAAAGGAGCTAAAAAGCTCCTTTTTCTATAATCTAGTTCTTAGCGACGTAGGCCAAGTTCTTTGATTAACGCAGTATAACTTGTGATGTCTTTACCTTTAAGGTAATCAAGTAGTTTACGGCGAGTGCTTACTTTACGAAGCAGACCACGACGTGAGTGGAAGTCATGCTTGTGATCAGCAAAGTGACCTTGAAGCTTGTTGATGTCAAAAGTAAGTAATGCTACTTGTACTTCTGATGAACCTGTATCGCCTTCTGCACGTGCAAATTTAGCAATGATATCGATTTTTTCTTGATTGCTTAGTGACATAGTAACTCCAAAAATTAAATTTAAAAGGTGTCTTAGCCGATCACTAATTCAGCCAAAACGATTAAGCGGGCGTATTCTACCAACTCTAGGAATAACTACAAGCTAATTATCCCCAACTACAACTAATAAGCCACCGTTAGGCACATTAGTTGCTTATTCAGGCTTCACGTAATCGTCTTGCTGACTAGCAAGACCACGTTTAACCTTTAAATGACCGTTTGAGTTGCGCTCACCAGTACCAATAAATATATTATCCGCAACAACTTTAATTGCACCATCAGGTAAAGCGATTGATAATTCTACAGCTTGCCCGTGACTAAAAATTCCCCCTTGTTCTTTTGTAATTTCAACAATGGGTAAATCAGTTAAAGCAGTATCAATTGGTAGCAATAGCGAGTCTAAATAAGTTGAAGGCGCAAGCTCTTCTTCTTTCGCTTTAGCAAGCAACGCTTCAATCTCATCTAGCGAGACCATTTTATCTGCCGGATACTGACCAACAGCGGTTCTGTGGAGCATAATAACGTGTGCGCCACAGCCTAGGTTTTCGCCTAAATCATCAACGATTGTACGAATGTAGGTCCCTTTAGATACATGGGCCGTCATTTGTAATACGTTGCTTTGTTCATCAAATTCGTCAAACGATAAGCTAAACACGTTTATTTTTCTGCATTTACGAGGAACTTCAATACCTTCGCGCGCGTACTTATATAACGGTCTACCTTGGTACTTAAGAGCTGAGTACATTGACGGATATTGTTCAGACTCACCAACAAAAGCAGCTATTTCTTTTGTTAGCTGTTCACGCGTAACGTTCACATCTTTAGTGCTAACAATTTCGCCATCAGAATCTGATGTTGTTGTACGCTCACCCAGTTGTGCACGAACGATATAGGTTTTATCTGTATCGAGTAAAAACTGCGTAAACTTAGTCGCTTCACCAAAACAAATTGGCAGCATACCTGTGGCAAGTGGATCTAAAGCACCTGTGTGCCCAGCTTTTTGCGCAAAATAAACACTTTTGGCTTGCTGTAATGCTTTATTTGATGAAATGCCTTCAGGTTTGTTTAACAACAAAATACCGTCAACTGCACGGCCTTTACTGCGCTTTGCCATCTGTATCAGTGCCTTCTTCGCTATCTGTATCGTCTACGTGATCAGTACCTTCTTCGCTATCTGAAACATCAGCAGCATCAACACTTTCTACGTCTTCATCTACATGCTTTGCGTTATCTTCGCGGATAATAGAATCCACTAAGTTAGAAATACGCATACCTTCCATTAATGAGTTATCAACTACAAACTTTAACTCAGGCATTATACGTGCACGGATACGCTTACCAAGTAACGAGCGAATATAGCCCGTTGCTTCATTAAGTACTTTTGCGCTTTGCTTTGCTGCGTCTTCATCTTGTGTGTTAAACACAGTAATGAAAATTTTGGCATAAGATAAATCGCGCGATACTTCTACCGCTGACACTGTCACCATACCTAAGCGTGGATCTTTAATTTCGCGTTGTAAAATTACAGCAATCTCTTTTTGGATTTGCTGTGCAACACGATCAGTGCGAGAAAATTCTCTCATTATACTTGTCCTAAAATAATAACTTATTGAAATTAAATAATAAGTTAACTAAATAATGGATATGCAAATGGGGGCTAAGCCCCCATTTAAAATCTTAGCGTAGGGTGTGTAGAACGTCCGGCGTTAACCTGAGCGTTCAATACTCCCTAGTAACAATTATAGAGTACGTTGTACTTCAACTGTTTCAAATACTTCGATTTGGTCACCAACACGTACGTCATTGTAGTTCTTAACGCCGATACCACATTCCATGCCGTTACGAACATCAGCAACATCGTCTTTAAAGCGACGAAGTGACTCAAGTTCACCTTCATAGATAACAACGTTTTCACGTAGTACACGGATTGGAGCGCTACGTTTAATAACACCTTCAGTAACCATACAACCAGCGATTGCGCCAATTTTTGGAGACTTGAATACGTCACGAACTTGAGCAAGACCAATAATTTCTTGTTTAAACTCTGGCGCTAGCATACCTGACATTGCTTGTTTAACTTCGTCAATCAAGCTGTAGATTACGCTGTAGTAACGTAGGTCTAAGTTTTCAGTCTCGATAACTTTACGAGCTGAAGCATCAGCACGAACGTTAAAGCCAACTACAATTGCGTTAGACGCTGCAGCTAGTGTTGCATCAGTTTCGGTAATACCACCAACACCTGAACCAACAATCTTCACTTTCACTTCATCAGTAGAAAGTTTAGTTAGTGAATCAGAGATTGCTTCGATAGAACCTTGAACGTCTGCTTTAAGTACCACGTTAACTTCAGAAACATCGCCTTCAGTCATGTTAGTAAACATGTTTTCAAGCTTAGCTTTTTGCTGACGTGCTAGTTTAACATCGCGGAACTTACCTTGACGGTATAAAGCAACTTCACGCGCTTTACGCTCATCTTTAACTACAGTCGCTTCGTCACCTGCAGCAGGAATACCAGAAAGACCTAAAATCTCAACTGGGATAGATGGGCCAGCTGACTTAATGTCTTTACCGTTTTCATCGCGCATTGCACGAACACGGCCATACTCAAGACCACATAATACAATGTCACCTTGGTTAAGCGTACCAGATTGAACAAGTACTGATGCTACTGGACCACGGCCTTTATCAAGACGAGATTCAATAACAACACCAGCCGCCATACCTTCAGTAGGTGCAGAAAGCTCTAAAAGTTCAGATTGGTTCAATACTGCTTCAAGAAGGTCGTCAATACCTAAGCCAGTTTTAGCTGAGATATGAACGTACTGCGTATCGCCGCCCCATTCTTCTGGAATAACGTCTAGTACAGCAAGTTCGTTTTTAACACGATCTGGATCTGCGCCTTCTTTATCCATTTTGTTTACTGCGATGATTAAAGGAACGCCAGCTGCACGAGCATGCTGTACCGCTTCTTTAGTTTGTGGCATAACGCCATCATCTGCTGCAACTACTAGGATTACGATATCAGTCGCTTTAGCACCACGAGCACGCATTGAAGTAAATGCAGCATGTCCTGGTGTATCTAAGAAGGTGATCATGTGACCGTTTACATCAACATGGTATGCACCAATATGCTGTGTAATACCACCGGCTTCGCCAGAAGCAACCTTCGCAGAACGAATGTAATCAAGAGTTGATGTTTTACCATGGTCAACGTGACCCATTACAGTTACTACTGGAGCACGTGGCTCTGACTTACCATCTTCGTGGCGGTCATTAAGTACTGTTTGCTCTAATTCGTTTTCTTTAACAATGATAACCTTGTGACCCATTTCTTCTGCAACTAATTGTGCAGCTTCTTGGTCAATCACTTGGTTAATAGTAACCATGTCACCCATTTTCATCATTGTTTTAACAACTTCAGCGCCTTTAACGGCCATGCGTGATGCAAGCTCAGCTACTGTAATTGTTTCGCTAATACGCACTTCATTTTTAACATCAACAGTTGGTTTTTGGAAACCATGTTGTAATGATGCAGGTGCTTTTAACTTAGACTTGTTACGGCCTCTTGATGCTGCAAATTTATCTTTTGCTGGCGCTTTTTTCTTTTTCTTAGCACGGCGTGTACCTTGCTCATCACGAGCATCGGCAACATCTTCTGCTTCACGTGCATAAGTAGAAGTCGTAAGATGGTGATCCGCTGTTTCTTCGCGTTTCTTACGTTCTTCTTCTTCTTTCTTCCAGCGTGCCGAGTTTTCTTCAGCTAGCTTTCTTGCTTCTTCTGCTTGACGTTTCGCTTCTTCTTCAGCTTTCTTCAATGCGGCCTCTTCTGCTTCTTTTTGCAGACGCTCAGCTTCTATGCGATCTTTCTCAGACTTAGCACTTTGCTCTGGGGTCATCTGCTTTTGTTTCGCTTTACGCTCTGCATCAGCTTTGCGTTTAGCTTCTTCTTTGGCTTTACGGTCGGCTTCTTCTTTCGCTTTGCGTTCTGCCTCTTGTTTCGCTTTTAATTCTGCGGCTTCTTGGTCAGCTTTTTGCTGTTCTTCAAGACGCACTTTTTCTTCAGCAGCTAAGCGAGCTTGCTCTTGTTCTTGTTCCATTGCGCTTTTCTTCACGTAAGTACGTGTTTTGCGAACTTCAACTTGAACATCTTTTGCTTTACCAGTAGAGCCCGTAACACTTAAAGTGCTTTTGCTCTTACGTTGTAAAGTCATACGCGCTGGGCCATCTGAACCTGTACCGCCATGATGCTTGCTTAAATGATCAAGTAACGTTGCTTTTTCAGCTTCTGTTACGTTATCAGTTGCTTGCTTAGTGATACCTGCTTGTGAAAACTGCTGTAGCAATTTATCAACAGTCGTACCTATATCGCCGGCTAGTTTTTCAACATTTACTTCTGCCATAGTGTGTAATACCTCCGTTAATAAATTACTCGTCTGCAAACCAACAAATGTTTCGTGCAGCCATAATCAGTTCACCCGCTTTTTCAGATGAAAGTTCTGTGATATCAACTAATTCGTCAATACCTTGTTCTGCCAAGTCTTCAAGTGTAACAACACCCTTGCTTGCCATAACAAATGCTAAGTGACGCTCTAAGCCTTCAAGCGCAAGTAAGTCTTCAGCTGGCTCTGCGCCATCTAAGCTTTCTTCCGTTTTAAGTGCTTTAGTTGTCAATGCATCTTTTGCGCGTGAGCGCAATAAATCTACAGTCTCTTCATCAAGACCATCAATTTCTAAAAATTCAGACGCTGGTACATACGCCACTTCTTCAAGTGTCGAGAAACCTTCGTTGATAAGTAATGATGCAAACTCATCATCAATTTCTAAATTTTCAGTGAATAAGTTAAGTAACTTATCAGATTCAGCTTCATTTTTAGTACGCATGTCTTCAACAGTCATTACGTTTAGTTCCCAGCCAGTTAACTGACTTGCTAAACGAACGTTTTGACCATTACGACCAATTGCTTGCGCTAGGTTATCTGCTTCTACAGCGATATCCATTGAGTGAGTGTCTTCATCCATTACGATTGAAGCAACTTCTGCTGGCGCCATTGCATTGATAACAAATTGTGCCGGGTTGTCATCGTAAAGTACGATATCAACACGCTCACCGCCAAGTTCTGACGATACAGCCTGAACTCGTGCGCCACGCATACCAACACATGCACCAATTGGGTCAATGCGTTTGTCGTTAGATTTAACAGCAATTTTAGCGCGTGAACCTGGATCACGTGCTGCTGCACGTAATTCAATCATCTCTTCGCCAATTTCTGGCACCTCAATGCGGAATAATTCCATTAGCATTTCAGGTTTAGAGCGCGTTACAAATAATTGTGCACCGCGTGCTTCAGGCTTAACTTCATATAAAAGACCACGGATACGGTCACCCGGGCGGAAGTTTTCACGTGGTAACATGTCATCACGATAAATTACCGCTTCTGCGTTGTTACCTAAATCAAGTACGATTGCATCGCGAGTTGCTTTTTTAACAACACCCGTTACCAGCTCGCCTTCTTGATCTTTGTATGCTTCAACAACTAAAGCGCGCTCAGCTTCACGTACTTTTTGTACGATAACTTGCTTAGCCATTTGTGTTGTAATACGGTCAAATTTGATTGAGTCGATTTGCTCTTCAACATAATCACCCATTTGCAAATCAGGTTCTTCAACCTGTGCTGCTTCTAGAGTGATTTCGCTGTATGGGTTCTCTAAAGAACCATCTTCTAATACAGCGGCAATCTGCCAACGACGGAACGTATCGTAATCACCGGTTTTACGGTCAATTGCTACGCGTACTTCAATTTCGCCATCGTGTTTTTTCTTTGTAGCTGTCGCTAAAGCGAACTCTAGAGCTTCAAAAATCTTTTCTTTTGGAACCGCTTTCTCATTGGAAACGGCTTCAGCAACCAATAATATCTCTTTTGCCATGGGTAATGCCTCGCTTGCCCTATTCCTTCGCACTCGAATTTAAAACTTCGCGATTAAATTCGCACGTTCGATGTTACTAAGCATGATCAGATGCTCTGCACCATCGCTAGATAGTGTGATCATATCGCTGCTAACTGCTACTAAGTCGCCTTTAAAATTACGACGACCATCCTGTGGAAGTTTAGTACGCACGCGTACTTCCTCTCCTTGCGCCTGCTCGTAGTGATCTTGTTTGAATAATAGACGATCAACACCAGGAGACGATACTTCCAAATCATATTCATTTGTAATTGGGTCTTCGACGTCTAAAATCGCACTAATTTGGCGACTTGCATCCGCACAGTTATCAACTGAGATCCCATCCTCATGAGCAATATATACTCTTAAGGTAGAATGGCGACCCGCTTGCACAAATTCAAGACCATGCAATTCAAAGCCTAACATTTCTACCGCAGGCGTTAACATGGTTACTAAATCTTGTTCAAGTTTTGTCACGAAAATCCTCCATACAAACAAAAAAAGGGCTTATAGCCCTAAAATACTGAGTTTAAGTTTTAATTTGATGACAATTGCCACAAATCGCAAGGTGCAGATACAACAACGCCCCGAACCAAGCGGGGCGTCACACCAATAAAGCATAAAACTGTGTGGCCTAGGGCCAAGCTTGGTTGCGAGTCAGTAAACTGACCTAATTAAACTACATAGTCTAAAACGCAAAACGCGCATTACTTAGAATGCGCGATATAAATTAGTAAGGTAATACCTACTAGTAGAATTGGTTGCGGGAGCCGGATTTGAACCGACGACCTTCGGGTTATGAGCCCGACGAGCTACCAGACTGCTCCATCCCGCGCCAATAGATATCAAACTTTAAATTTAATATCGCTGTTAGCTGTTTTACAACATGCTAAACAATGGCCGCTATTATAAGGATGTACGGGATGATTAGCAACTATAATACGCAATTAGTTTATAAAATTTCCAATTCGTCAAGATGCTAATTTAATGTATATATAAGTAACATAAGTAATCAATCAATTTTATAAAATGCTGTCTCTAAATTATTAAATATTACAGCTTATTATTTTTGAGTGAAAATCAAACAAACTAAATTTGAGCTACCTTAGTACCTTCTAGATGCTTACAATTTACCAGAAAATAAATTGATATAACTAAAACCCATACTTTAACACTAAAAAAACGTGCAGAATTTTATCTGCCCGCTATAATCAATTTTATGCCACTTAATAATAATAGTTATTACTCACTGCAGCGAGATAAAAATGAATCAACAACAATCAGCATTGTTAAATAACTTAACAATTATTAAGCCAAATTTTCATGCATTCACGGCTCGATTTCACAGTAAATTGGCTGAATCTAGCATTGAAATGAATTACCCAACAGCCTTACAATTTAACGAAAAGAGTTTTACCCTTTTTTGTGTGTTAGAACGAATTGTTAAACATTTAGATAAGCCAGCATCGGTAGCTCCTTTTTTAGCACATCATTTAATGTACCTAAAAAAAAGCAGTGTTTCACAAAATGACATTGCACTATTATCTGATGCGTTTTACGAAACCCTTAAAGAGCACCTTGGTAAACACTTTACTCCTGAGAGCCAGCTCGCTTGGAAAAAAGCCCTTAAATATTTTGAAAACTTTGCCAGCAATATTCTATTTAATGTATCTAATGTGGTTTCGTTACAACAAAAAATGCAGCAAAAGCAAAGTAATAAAATTTAAATATAAAATTTTAGGGGTGGCAATTTAACTTACTTAACCTCCCCATTAATTAAACTCATTTGCACACCATGATCCAACACGCCTTTATTGCCTTGATAATCGGTTAAGCCTTTTTGCTCTATTCACTCGTAGTTAAATAGTAAAACGATCCTTTAATTAAATACGTCCGTATAAAAAAATTTGGCTTTACTATGACCCATCACAAAACACTCAGACTAATACTAGGCGATCAGCTAAACCCATCTCATTCATGGTACAAGCAAAAAGACGACGACACGCTTTACCTCATCGCAGAACTAAAACAAGAAACTGACTACGTTAAACATCACATTCAAAAACTGTGTGCTTTTTTTAATGCTATGGAAAACTTTGCAACTGCATTAAACACGGCAGGTTTTAATGTTTTGCATTTAACACTTGATGATACCGATGACGACAAGGACTTGATTGAATTACTCAAGCGAGTTGCCGATAAATACCAATGCGACTCTATTGAATATCAATACCCTGACGAGTTTAGGCTAAAATCTCAATTAGCTAAGTTTAAAAGTGATAGCTCATTAAATGTAATTGCTACAGATACTGAACACTTTTTATTACCGTTCACCGATATAAAAACACGCTTTACAAAAAACAAGCATGTAACAATGGAGCACTTTTATCGTGCTATGCGTAAGCAATTTAATATATTAATTGATGATGCAAAGCCAACTGGTGGCAAATGGAATTTTGATAGTAATAATCGTAATAAATTTTCTAAAAAAGACTTAGCCGACATCCCAGAGCCTAAGTTATTCAATACTGATGTTAGCAGCATTATTTCTCGTTTAAATAAACACAACGTCACTTATTTGGGTGAAATAAATGAACATTCACTGGAGTGGCCAACAACGCGTAAACAAGCGATTGAATCTCTTGAATACTTTTGTGAGCACTTACTTAGTCGCTTTGGTCACTTTCAAGATGCGATGACAGATCAAAGTAAAAACAATACCAGCCTGTACCATAGCCGTTTATCGTTTGCCCTAAACGCAAAAATACTCCACCCGTTATATGTAATCAAACGTGTAATAAGCGAATACGAACAAAGACCCAATGAAATATCCCTCTCGCAAGTTGAGGGCTTTACCAGGCAAATATTAGGCTGGAGAGAGTATGTACGTGCCATTTATTGGATTAACATGCCCGACTACGCAGTTAAAAATCAATTACAAGCCAAAAATAAACTGCCATCTTATTTTTGGAACAGCTCTACAAAAATGAATTGTCTAAGCCACTCACTCAAGCAAAGCCTTGAAACCGCTTATGCTCATCATATTCAGCGCCTAATGGTTATTGGGAACTTTTGCATGCTCACAGGAATAAACCCTGATGACGTAGACAACTGGTACTTAGGCGTTTATATAGATGCCATAGAATGGGTAGAAATGCCCAACACCCGAGGCATGAGTCAGTTTGCCGATGATGGAATAATTGCAACAAAGCCTTATGCTGCAAGCGGTAACTACATTAATAAAATGAGCGATTACTGCAAAAGCTGTCAGTACGATGTTAAACAAAAAGTAGGAGATAAAGCCTGCCCGCTAAATAGCTTGTATTGGCATTTCATGAATAGACACAGAGACAGGCTAGAGAAGAACCCACGTATTGGTATGGTATATAAAAACTGGGATAAACAAGATGAAACACTTCAAGAACAAGCGCTGCAACAAGCAACCTACTACCTTAATAATTTAGAAGCGCTTTAAGTAAAAAAACCGCCTCAAATGAGGCGGCTAAATAATCAGGGGAATATGTACTTTAGAAGACTATTTACCTTCTATTAGATTGCTATTACCAATTTCTATTTTACGTGGTTTAAGTGCTTCAGGAATTTCACGCTGTAACTCTATGCTCAATAAGCCGTTAGCTAAATCGGCACCAAGTACTTTTACATGGTCTCCAAGCTGAAATTTACGTTCAAAGTTACGCTCTGCTATACCTTGATGAATAAACTTACGTTCATTATTTTCATCTTTATTAGCTTTAATACCTGCAACTTTTAATGTGTTGTTTTCTGACTCAATGGTTAATTCACTATCACTAAAACCGGCAACGGCCATAGTGATTCTGTATTTGTCTTTATCGAGTGCTTCTATATTGTAAGGAGGAAAACTCGGCTGCTTGTCTGTATTAGCTGCCGCATCCATAAGTGATGCTAAATGTTCGAAGCCGATAAATGAACGATAAAGTGGTGATAAGTCTACTGTACGCATAATAATATCCTCATATTTAAGCGATATTTTGCATGTGCTTTTCTATTGAACAAGCTCAAGCAAAGTTTAATTAATAATATAAATTTCAATTGTTTAAGTTTAATTTAGGACCCATCAGGCGTCCTACTTAACTATATATGGACGGTAAAATTGTTTTCAAGTAAATTTATTAAAAATAAATAAAAAAGGCACTGAAGAGCTGTCTCTTGATCACAAGTCTGGCTCAAGAGATTTTGCTAAATCGTAGCCTTCCAGGATGGCTTGTAACTTAAGCCATCCTTGCCAT
>NZ_WTKY01000017.1:0-109016 GCF_011378815.1 Pseudoalteromonas sp. 31A1
TAAAAGACCGTATATATGACAGCAAACCTGTCCCTGCTATCGTTGAATGACACCTTGCAATACTGGAGGAGACCATATATGAACTCTGGTTATTTATACAATTGATAGAGTTACTAAACTCAAGGATAAAAATGCAAGCATCTTCAAAAAGTTATTTACTGGCTATCGTGTGTGTACTGCTTGCCATGATGACCATTCAAACGGGTGCGTCGTTTGCAAAACAGCTTTTTCCTATTGTTGGCCCTGAAGGCACAACTGCACTTAGGCTTGGTTTTTCTGCCCTTATACTTTGTTTAGTGTTTAAACCGTGGAAACACTTACCTACACGAGGCAATCGTATTCCTATAATTGTCTATGGTTTGAGTTTAGGCGGCATGAACATTTTGTTTTATTACGCTATTGAACTTATTCCGCTAGGCATTGGTGTAGCGCTTGAATTTACAGGCCCGCTTGCTGTTGCCTTGTTTTCGTCGCGCCGTAAACGTGACTTATTTTGGGTTGCGTGTGCTATTGCAGGTATATTACTTTTACTTCCTGATATGAGCGGCCAAGACAGTCTTGATCCGTTAGGTGTAGTGCTTGCGCTTGGTGCGGGTGCATGTTGGGCAGGTTATATATTATTTGGTAAAAAAACGGGCACACAAAGCTCTGGTGGAGCCACTGTTGCATTGGGTATGACTGTTGCAGCAATTGTACTTGTACCTTACGGCGGTATTATGCAAAGTGCCGCATTTTCATGGGAAATTATTCCTCTGGGTATTGGTATTGCTATTTTATCAAGTGCATTACCTTATACTCTTGAAATGGTTGCGCTGCGTAACATGCCATCGCAAGGGTTTAGCGTAATGATGAGCTTAGAGCCCGCAATTGCTTCGCTCGCTGGGTTTATTATTTTAAGTGAGTTACTTACTTTATGGCAGTGGCTCGCTATTTTACTTGTAATTATTGCATCTGTTGGTAGCTCGTTTTCAAACGCAAAAAAACAGACTACTTAATTAACTACCAAATAATCTAAATAACCTAAATAACCTAAATAAAGTCACCACGCAACATGGTGACTTTATTGTGTTGTTCCGGTAATTTTTTAACCCACAGCCCTACTTTGCTTTTTAGTTGTAACCAAATACCCAATCAACGAAATAAGTGGCATGCCCGTAGCAACCAGTGCAATACCTGTCCAACCACCCGCTTCATATAACGGGCTGGCAATAAGCGACCCCACAGCACCACCTACAAATATACTGGTCATGTAAATAGCGTTTAAACGTGCTCGGCTTTGCGGCTCTAGTGCGTAAACTGCGCGTTGCCCAAGTACCATATTGGCTTGCACAGCAAAATCAATAAACACACCCGTTAACGCTAAAATTACTATCCCGTAAGGTAAATCAAACAAACTGGGCAAAAAGCAACCAACCGCTATAACTTTTGCAAGTAAAGATACCTGATGTGTATAGCCTTTGTCGGCCAAACGCCCAACAATAGGGGCTGCTATAGCACCTGCCGCACCGACAAGTGCAAACAGTGCTATTTCTGATTGCGATAAACCATACTCACGAGCAAGCACTATCGGCACACTCGTCCAAAACAAGCTAAATGATGCAAACATTAACGCTTGAAAAAGAGAGCGTTGGCGCAGCACTGGTTGGCTTATCATTAACTGTTTAAGCGATTTTAATAACTTAAAATACGTTGTTTTATGGGTAGGTTGCCTGCTTGGAATAGCAAAATAAATTACGCCTGCAATAAACACCATACACCCTGCTGCAAAGTAAAATACAGCGCGCCAACCAAAGTTATCGGCTATTAAGCTCGATATAGGCCTTGCAAGCAAAATACCTAACAACAGGCCTGCCATAATATTACCAAGCACCTGCCCGCGTTTTTCATCAGACGATAGGTGCGCAGCAAGTGGAATAAGCACCTGAACAGACACCGAACTTATACCTATCATCAAACATAAAATAAGCATTACATTAGGTGAGTCAGCCAGTGCTGTGCCTATTAAACTCAAAAACGACACAGCGAGCGTTATAAGCATTAAGCGTTTGTTTTCTATTAAGTCAGCTAATGGCACTAAAAAAAACAAACCTAAAGCATAACCTATCTGTGTAAGCGATACGATAAGGCTAGCACTATGCGAGCTTAATCCCACCTCTGGTGCTAGCAACTCAATGATAGGTTGAGCGTAGTAAATATTGGCAACAATAAGGCCGCAACACAAAGCAATAATAGTGACGAGTGTATTGCTAAGTGGTTGTGGTGAAACGCCTGTTTGAGTCATGTGTGTCCTACTTTACAAAAACAATAAAACCCAACCAGCAAACGCGGGTTGGGTTTTGCTTAATAGCTATAATTTACTTTATTGGCGATGGTTGCCCATGTGGGCTTGAGCGTAAATACTGTTTAGGTGCAGTCACTGTAGCACCAAGCTCTGCAGCTGCATGCCACGGCCAATGCGGGTTATATAAAATACCACGCGCAAGTGCTACGCCATCGGCTTGCTGCTCACTAATAATATCTTCAGCTTGTTGCGCCTCAGTGATTAAACCCACGGCTATTACAGGCATTTTAACAACGTTTTTTATCGCTGTTGCAAACGGTACCTGAAAATTAGGTTTTACTGGTATTTGTTGCTCTGGGCTTAAACCCGCCGTACTTACATGAATAAAGTCACAGCCGAGTTCATCAAGCGCTTTACTAAGCACTATCGATTGATCTAAATCCCAGCCGCCTTCAACCCAATCAGTTGCCGAAATACGTACACCTACCGCTTTTTCACTAGGAAATACCGCTCTTACCGCTTTAAACACCTCAAGCAATAAACGCATTCTGTTTTCTAGGCTGCCGCCGTAGTTATCATCGCGCTTGTTTGAAAGTGGCGACAAAAATTGGTGTAACAAGTAACCGTGCGCACCATGTAGCTCTATTAAATCAAGGCCGAGTTCATCAGCGCGTTTAGCCGCACTTACAAAGTCTTTAATTAATGAGTCTATGTCGTCTTGGCTCATTGCTTTTGGCACTGGGCTTTTATCGTCGTACGCAATTGCCGAAGGAGCGAGCGTTTGCCAGCCATTAACGTCATCTGGTGCAATAGCGCCAATATCTTCCCACGGCTTACCTGTAGAAGCTTTACGCCCAGCATGCGCTAACTGAATACCAATAGGCATAGGGCTGTATTGCCTTACTGCTTTTAGGCTTTTGCCCAGGGCTTGCTGGGTTTCGTTATTCCAAAGCCCTAAATCGCCGTAGCTAATACGCCCTTCTGGGTTTACTGCTGTTGCTTCTAAAATTAGCAATCCTGCACCACTTAAACTCAATTGGCCCAAATGAATAGTGTGCCAATCGCTAGCAGCGCCATTGTTTGCTGAGTACTGGCACATTGGTGCAATAATAATACGGTTATCTAACGTTACTTGCCCAAGTGATAAAGGCGAAAATAGTTGGCTCATTGTTAATCCTTAAAAACACGCACAAAAAAGTGCGGACAAAACAAAAAAGTGTATACGAAGCGGCAATCAAACACGCTCACTCAAAAGCTTACACAGCCACTTATAATTACGACTACCACTCATAATGGGGATAAAAACACACTTTAATAGTGCTAATAAAAGTATAAGTAATGACATTATGAGATATATTTTTTAATGTAATAATTTGTTTAACGAGCGCGTCATAAAGCCATCTTTAAAAAATGAATGACTATTTACCTTTAAACAAGAGTGTGATTTTTAACCTAACTGTACCTAATAGCACTAAGCTATTGCTTGTATTACCTATTAACTAAATAAAAACCCTACATACCAACCATATTTATTCTATAAAAGTGAATTAAAATTCAATTTAGATATTCCAAGCTACTTCACTCCCTGATAAACTGCTTAACTTAATTTACTAATGTAAAACATTTGAACTGGGGATCACTTTTTATGTTTAAACCAAGCTTGTTAACCTTGGCTATTTCGAGCGCTGTTTCTAGCGTATTTTTATTGCCTAATGCCGCACTTGCTCAAGAAGAAGTTGCAGCTAAAAACAAATCACTCGAA
This sequence comes from Pseudoalteromonas sp. 31A1, assembly GCF_011378815.1. NCBI lineage: Bacteria > Pseudomonadati > Pseudomonadota > Gammaproteobacteria > Alteromonadales > Pseudoalteromonadaceae > Pseudoalteromonas > Pseudoalteromonas sp. 31A1. Next base: position 4,044 of record NZ_WTKY01000017.1, read on the forward strand.
GTAATCGAAGTTACAGCAACAAGGCGCAGCGGCTCTGTGCAAAATGCACCGCTAAATATTACAGCCCTTGATGCAGATATTATGAAAGATCAAAATATCAATGAGCTTGCGGATGTAGCACGCTGGGTACCTGGTTTAACAATTACCGATCAAGGTGGTCGCTCTGGATCGCCTATTATTGTTCGTGGTTTAAATACTAATTCATCTGGTCCATCATCAGATGGCGGCACAGTATCTACTTACATTAACGAAATTCCAGTTTCGGTAGATATGCGCCTAGTAGATATTGAGCGCGTTGAAGTACTCATTGGGCCACAAGGCACCCTTTATGGTGCAGGCACATTAGGCGGTGCAATTCGCTACATGCTAAAACAGCCGGAGCTTGATTTTACATCGCTTGAAGTTTACGGCGACCTATTTCAAACAAAAGAAAGTGACTCTTTAGGTGGCGAAGGCGGCTTTATATTTAACCTTCCACTAATTGAAGACAAGCTTGCAGTTCGCGCCAGCTTAAACGTATATGAAGATCCGGGTTTTATCGATTACGGCTACGTAGTACGCGAGCCAGGCGTATCACTGCCAGATCCAGATTGGAGCGACAGCTCAGCAGTTAATAACAACCTTAAAAATGTAAAAGACGCCAACGGCGAAACCACCACTACAGGTCGTATTTCTGTACGCTTTAAACCAAATGAATCGTTTGAAGGTACGCTTAACTACTTTTACCAAAACCAAGACAGCGAAGGCCGCTCGATTGTTCATTACAACAGCCTTAATGCAAACAACGGCTTAAGCGATGTAATAGGTAAATACGAATCGGCTTATCGCTTTGAAGAGCCGCGCGAAAAAGAAGATCAATTACTAAGCCTCGAACTAAAAGCCGACCTAGGTTTTGCAGAGCTAGTATCGGCAACCGGTATTTCGAGCTTTGATGCCGACGGTCAACGCGATCAAACAGACTTACTTATTCGTCTTGATTACGGTTATGAAGAGTTTCCTTCGTTTTCAACGTTTACCCGTGAAATTGACGAAGAAGATACCTTTACTCAAGAAATTCGCTTAGTGTCGCAAGGCGACAGCGACTTTAACTGGATTGTGGGTGGCTTTTACAACAAAACAGAAACCGAAGCATCAAGCCGAGAGTTTACCCCTGGGTTTGACCAATTCGCTATCGATAACTTTGGTGGCGAGCAGCTAAGACCTGACTCATTAGAATACTTAGAGCTTACAAAAAGTACCGTCACTGAGTCTGCACTATTTGGTGAAGTTGGCTACCAAGTTACCGACAAATTAGATGTGACCATTGGTGCCCGTTTTTACAAATACGATATAGAGTCGCAAGCGGCTTTTGACTTCCCATTAGCCAATACATTGTATAGTGGCGCAGGTCCTGACGACATCACCGTTGCATACGAAAAAGACGAAGCTGACGATAACGGTAACTTATTTAAATTTAATGCTAAATACCAGTTTACTGACTCTGTAATGGGTTATGTAACCGTAAGTGAAGGCTTTAGAATTGGTGGTTCAAACGGTTTAGTGTCTTGCCCAGACCCTATTCCTGAGGATCAACAAACAGGCTGTGGTAAACCTGACGAATTATTATATGAAGCCGACACCACAACAAACTACGAGCTAGGCTTTAAAAGTACGTGGTTTAGAAGCCAACTACACTTTAACGCCGCGTTATTTAACGTAGATTGGGATGATGCACAAATTTCGGGCGCTACAGATATAGGCCAATTAACATATATTTCAAACGCAGGCAGCGCTAATGCAAAAGGGATTGAAATTTCGACTCGTGCAATTTTATCTGACTCGTTTTCAGTTTACGCTACGTACGCTTACACAAAAGCAGAACTAACATCAGACGCACCATTTTTGTTTAATGCCGATGGTACCGGTGGCGCAGAAGACGGCGACCGTTTACCTGGTTCACCTGAAAACCAATTTTCGATGGGTGTAAACTATCAAACAGATGTGTTTAACGACAAAACGCTTGATATTAACTACGGTTTAACCGCGCAAAGCGACGTGCTTTCAAGAGTAGGACTTCGTGATAACGGCGAAACACTACCTGGTTACAGCTTAAGTAATATTTCAGCTAAATTAACGGCTGATGCATGGTCAACTACGCTATATGTTGATAACCTATTCAACAAATACGCGGTTACATCCGTTCGTCGTTCAGATGCCGATATAACATCAGCTAATGGCGCCGACATACAACGTAACTACGGCCATTACATTAATCGCCCGCTTACGGTAGGTGTTAAATTTAACTACAAATTTGAAATATAATTTAAGCGACTTTTAAACAGTCTCACTTTTTAAATACTGTTTTAAGGCTCAAATTTATTTGAGCCTTTTTATTTTCTTTTACAAAATAATAATTACCAAAACCATGCAGCCAAATTTAAAGCAACTTCATCAAAGCGCAATACACTCCCTAAACCAAGGTAAAATAGAGCAAGCACACAAAGCCCTAGTGGAGTTAGTTACACTCAAACCAGACTTTGCTGATGGGTATTTTTTGTTAGCTATGGTTAATTTAACTGTTGGGCAAATACACAAAGCAATAAAGCTCATCGAAAAAGCTCTTACCCTTGGCCAAAGTATTGAATACACCGCGCAACTTGCTAAATGTTACGCACTTACTGGCGAATTACAAAAAGCAAAAAACACCGCACTATCGGTGCCATTAAAACAAATAACTAAAGCCCTTGATGCCGACACACTTGGCGTTGCACTTACTCAAGCAGGCATTCACGAACACGCACTTAACTACTTTGAGCGCGCTATTAAACTGGCTACAGCGGCTAACAAAGCTCAATCCCCGTTTTATTATAACTACGGTGTAAGCGCTAAGTTTTTAGGGCTATTTGATAAAGCCCAACACGCTTTTGAAAATGCCATAGCGCTTAACCCGCTGCATCATCAAAGTCATTTTGCATTAAGTGATTTAACTAAAGTAAGTAAGCAAAACAACCATATTGAACGCTTAAAAAACGTGTTTGAGCAAGTAACACACCCCGATGCAAAATTGCATATAGGCCATGCACTCGCAAAAGAGTATCAAGATACTGGTGAATATTCAGAGGCTTTTAACGCGTTAGAGCAAGGTAAAGTAGCAAAGCGTGCTGTGCAGCCGTTTGATCATAAAAGCTCAACTGAGTTATTTGAACATATTAAACGCTTAAGTGAACAGCACACACAAGCGCTAACACAGGGTAACCCAACGGCCGAACCTATTTTTGTATTAGGTATGCCCCGCTCTGGCACCACATTAGTTGAGCGTATTTTATCGAGCCACAGCGACGTGCAATCAGCCGGTGAATTACAAGACTTTGGCCTAAGCGTTAAAAAGCTAAGCCAAACACAAACACCTCACGTGCTCGACACTCAAACGCTCAGTAAAGCCTACGAGCTTGATTTTAATCAACTTGGGTCAACCTATTTAAACGCAACACGCGTAATAACAGGCAGCCATAAGCACTTTATAGATAAACTCCCGTTTAACTTTTTTTATATCGACTTAATAACCAAAGCACTGCCAAACGCCAAAATAATTTGTATGCTGCGCGACCCAATGGACACCTGTATTGGCAACTATCGCCAGTTATTCACCATTAATAACCCCTACTACGCGTACTCGCTCGATTTACTCGACACCGCTAAATTTTACAGCCGTTTTTACAAACTAATGCAGCACTTTAGCGCCCTGCACAGCAATATAAAATTAGTAAAATACGAAGAGTTAGTCGCACAGCCCGAGCAGCAAATAAAAGACTTAGTGAGCTTTTGTAACCTCGAATGGCAAGAACAGTGTATAGACTTTCACTTAAACACCGCACCGGTTTCTACCGCAAGCAAGGTGCAAGTACGCCAACCACTTAACAATAAAGCAATTGGCCGCTGGAAAGCGTTTAAGCCGAATACTGATGAAATTAAAGATTACTTTTTAAAGCAAAATATCAGTTTTGAGTAAAGGTTTTATAGCTTAGGAGTTAGGTGTGTGAACCAAGAATAACCCGCTTGTGCAAGTGTAGGTCGGATAAGCGAAGCGCCATCCGACACAGTAAAACACCTGGCCAATTATTATCAATATTTTATGTTGTCGAGTGAATAGAGAGTGCCAATAGCGAACCTTCAAGGCGTAAATCTGAAACTCTGTTGGGTGGCGCCTTCGGCTTAACCAACCTACCTTTTGACGTAGGTCGGATAAGTGGCGAAGCCACGTCATCCGACAAAAATGATGAATTGACTAGCAACAACACGACTTACCGCGTTTATGTTGTCGAGTGGCCAGAAAGTGCCATAAACTGAAAGTGGCAAAAGGCAAGACGCGACCCCATTATCACTGCTTGATTAAAAGTGTAAATGAGTCAAACGAACAAAGTGTTACTGCACTTATAACCTTGATAGACGTTGATTTACAACAAGGACAAACAGCGCACTCATATTATGGGACCTATATTAACGTTAATAATAGATTTTAATGCACTTTGTAACTTTTCATTTAACGGTTTCGGGTAGACTTCAATTAAAGAAACGGAGTCACATTTCTGAAAACTACAAAATGGTATAATGGCGTCTACAAAGGCAGTAATGACTGACGCTTGATCAAAGTTATGCTGCTCAAAGTTATGTTGCTCAAAGTTATGTTGCTCAAAATGTAGTGATTTAATCTCTAAATGAGATGTTTTTCTATGCACTTTACAATCCATACGACCAACAAATTCACCGCGATAAAGTAGCGGTAAGCAAAAGTAACCATACTGTCGTTTCACTGCAGGAACATAACATTCTAGTTGATAGTTATATTGAAAAAGCAACTTGAGCCGATCACGTTGAATGACACTATTATCGAATGGCGAAAGGATCAACATTCGGTTATTCAGACGGGGAAGGGGCCGTTCAATCGCCTCGGTTTCCACTAACAATATTTCACCGCTACTCATTTGCACTTGTTGTAAAATGTTTTGCACTAATCGTTCATCTACCAAGTTTTTCACTGCGTTGCGCAATTCGTTATCTCGACGTAAATAAGTCAAGCCTTTAAGTGAGGTAACCCCCAAGCAGCGGAACTGTTGATCGACAATGTGCGTGGCCAACTCATCCATACTGGGCATTTTTAAGTTTACCTCAGAAGGTAATACCCGTTCAGTTAGATCATACGTTTTTTGGAAACCTTCTCGGTTACTAACCATCAGGTCACCTTCCATATACAACTGTTCAAGTGCCTTTTTCGCAGGTTTCCAATCCCACCAACCTGCACGCTTTGTAGCATTTGACTCTAAATCTCGAGATCGCAACGGACCGTCGATACGTATGCGAGTTAATAATTCTTGCATCAGCTTGCTATCACGCTCTTTATGCCAATGAATTTGACCATTTTTAATCGCGTGTTTGTAAGGTAATGAGAAGCGAAAATCTTTAATCGGTAAAAAAGCGGCAGCGTGAGACCAGTACTCAAAAATGTCTTTATTGAGTAATAACTGATTGGTCATAGCGGGTTTGAAATTAGGTACTCTAGAGTTAAGAATATGATGATGAGCACGCTCTACCACCGAAATAGCATCAATCTGTACGTAACCAATATGGTTAATTGCATTACACGCACCAGCCAAACCACTGCCAAAAGCTTGTGTTTGTAGCAAACCTTGTGCTGACAGGGCAAGGCGGCGTAAACGCGCTAGCTCTTGAGGGTGTTTAATTTTAATCATATTTTCCTAAGAGATAATTAACGAGTATCCGTGCAACGTGTAAACCTAAACCTATTTTAAGGGGTTTGGTTTAAACCGAGCTCTTTTTGTTTTTTCTTTGTCAGGCCTAATGAAACAAGCCGATAAGACTCTTTAAGGTAATATGATAAGTCGTTATCAGTATCATCGTTGCTTTCGTAGTGTTGTATCCATTTCATTCCACGAGAAGCAAAATACGGTGCAGGCTTATAGCCAGGTATTTCACTGAGAAAATGAAAATTCAGTTCAGATGTTTTAAAAATAAAGGCTGGTTTATCACCTTCTCCCAACCCTCCTCCCAATCCGCCGATAGCAAAAACCTTTCCGCCGACTTTCCATACATGAGAGTTATGCCATTGGACCACATATGAGGTTGCTTCTAATGCGCGACAGAAATCATTAAATTCTTTATAGTTCATATTGTCGATCTTCGTTTGTATAGTCTATTGGCTATAGAGCCCATTATATGGACTTATAAATATATGAGCTCGCTTTATATTTTAGCGATAACGCGCATATAACCTACTGGCTAAAAATACGCCAATAAGCATTTCAAACCATGCGATTGGGACCAAAGTAACTGCCATTTCCCACGTTCCTAATCCTGAGTTTACAGACCCTATCCAAAAAACACCCAGCGTTGCCATGCAAGTAACAGTGGCTGATATAACGATCGATTTTACATTCTGACCAAAGCTTTGAGCGCACAACCAGTAAATAAATACCAAGGTACTCGCCAGTATCGTGTCCCATATTCCCCATATCAATGCATTACTGACAGCCATTGGTCCAACGACTAACTTTCCGGCATAGAAGGCCTCCATCATAGGAAACGCGACTAAAATAGCTCTTGCTACCTCGGCAACGTGGATCCAAATACTCGTTAGTAACATAACGACGATAAATTGCTTAAATTTTAATGTGTTATTCATAAATATCGTGTCTATTCTGATTTTTTATGGCTAATTAAAAGATAGATTCTGTAATGCATGCAACAATCTAAATTATTGAACTAAGAGTAACCAAAAATAGAATTCAAAGCATGATCAAGGACTGACTTTAATTCATCTTCAACCAGACCTACTTTTGCTTGAACAGCCAGCCCATAACTTACTGATAAAAGATAGTTAGTCAGTTTTTGAGCTGTTTGGCCTTGGGGCATATCCGTCTTCGCAATGCCAGACGCGAATAAACCTGTCAATGTTTGCTGAGTTTCTGTTCCTAATTTCTTCATATAAACAACCGCATCTTCTGGAAACGCAACACTATCTGATTCATTAACACTCTTTACAAGCAAACATCCACGGGGCGTTTCATCGCTGGTGAATAGCTCAATAAGTCCATAGAAACAAGCTTGTAACCGCGCTTTTAATGTTGCATCTGAGGGCTCTACTAGGTGTCTGTAGTTAACTTCTACATATTGTTTTTGATAATGTGCCAAAGCATCTTTGAACAATTGCTCTTTATTGACAAACGTTCCGTACAAACTCGACGTATTAATGCCAAGTTCAGAAGAAAGATTAGCAACAGAAGTACCCGAGAACCCATTGGCCCAAAATAACCGCATCGCTTTATCTAAAACGACTTCTTTATCAAACGCTCTTTTTCGTCCTGCTTTCACTCTGTGGCCCTTAAAAATAATATTAATTAACTCTATTTTGAAGCAGTCACTTCAAAATGTCAATTCGCCCTATTGACATTACAAAGTGATCGCTTCACAATTAACTCAATTCTGAAGCGATCGCTTCATAAGTATAAAATAAGTGAACTAAAAATGTTTAAAAAATTCGTACAAATTACTGCTCTATTCAACTTTCCAATCGCACTAGGCATGATTATTTCAGCGCTGATGGCACCTCAAGCAGACACGTTAATTATCACGGTGGTATTGGGCGTATCTTTTATGCTTATGGGCGCTGCGTTACTTTGGGCTACTTCAGACATTAAAACCCGTGCCCCTCTTATTGTTTGGAACGGATTGGTAAGAATGGTCGGCTTTATCATTGTTACATATGCCGCTTCATTAGGCTTGGCACCAAAGATCTTTGTCTATATTTCTGTCATGGATCTTATTACCGCCTTTGTTTACATCATTGGCAGTATGCGAGCATCCGAGCAGCCCTTTAAATCCCTATTTTTAGGCAAAACTCAGTAACTTATAAATTAATAATTTTAGCATTGATAACATTAACTTAAATAAACTACTTTTCAGGAGAAATATTATGACGATTAAAGCATTAAGAACACCAGAAGAAAGATTCTCTGTATTACCGGCCTTTCCTTACCAACCTAACTACATTGATGATTTAGCTGGTTTTGAGTCTTTACGCATGGCCTACATCGACGAGGGTGATTCCTCATCTGAAAACACTTTTTTATGTTTACACGGTGAGCCTTCATGGAGCTACTTATATAGAAAAATGCTTCCTATATTTACGGGCGCTGGTCATCGTGTTGTTGCGCCTGATTTGTTTGGCTTTGGTCGTTCAGATAAACCCGTTGATGAATCGGTTTATACCTTTGATTTTCACCGTGATAGTTTAATGCGATTAATTGAACGCCTTGATCTGAAAAATATTACGTTGGTCTGTCAAGACTGGGGCGGAATTCTAGGGTTAACAATCCCAATGGATATGCAAGATCGATTCAAAAATTTGATTGTTATGAACACGGCAATATCGGTGGGTGAAACCGCCCCTGAAGGGTTTTATCAGTGGCGAGATTTCTGCGCAAATGCCCCTGAAATACCAGTCGGTGGTTTATTTGCCTGTGACGCAGGGCCAGCCGTATCTGTGATGGATGTTATAGCTTACGATGCGCCATTTCCAGACAACAGCTATAAAGCAGGCGTAAGACGCTTTCCCGCCATGGTGCCTGTCGAGCCAACGATGGATGGTGTTGAGCACGGAAAACGCGCAAGAGAGTTTTGGTCAAAAGACTGGAACGGTCAAAGTTTCATGGCGATAGGCATGAAAGATACAGCTTTAGGCGAAGGCCCAATGGAGTACTTAAGAAGCTTTATTAAAGGCTGCCCTGAGCCCTTAAAAATTGCAGAAGCAGGACACTTTGTTCAAGAATACGGTGTTGAAATTGCAGAAAAAGCGCTTGTTCACTTAGAAATGAATAATAAATAGGCTATATCCAATGAATACAAATATAGAAAATAAAGTGATTGTTATAACGGGTGCAAGCAGTGGTTTAGGTGAAGCAACTGCGCGTTTTCTGGCTCAAAAAGGTGCTAAAGTCGTATTGGGTGCGCGTCGTAGTGAAAAACTAGCAGCTATCGTAAATGATATTCGTGCTGAGGGTGGCGAAGCTGAATATGTCACGATGGATGTCACCAAATCCGATCAGGTTAAAATGCTTGTCGACAAGGCGATTGAGACTTTTGGACGCTTAGATGTCATGGTCAATAATGCCGGCTTGATGTCAATTGCTCCGATGGCTGAGGTTAAGGTTGATGAATGGGATCGCATGGTCGACATTAATATCAAAGGGGTACTTTACGGTATCGCCGCTGCACTTCCCGTGTTTACCAAACAAAATAGTGGTCACTTTATTAATCTCGCTTCCGTTGCTGCACATAAAGTTTCACCGGGTTCGGCTGTCTATAGCGGTACAAAATTTGCGGTTAAAGCGATAACAGAAGGATTGAGAGCGGAAGTGGGTGGCAATATACGTACAACGCTATTATCACCTGGCTTAATTGATTCTGAATTAAAATTCGGTAGTTCGGATGAAGCCACCTCTCAATTTGTTCAAGATATTTATAAAGTCGCTATTCCAGCGTTATCTATTGCTAAAGCTGTCGCCTATGCGATTGAACAACCAGATGATGTCGATATTAACGAAATTATTATCAGACCAACAATTCAAGACTTCTAATCTAATGTGAGTTGATCCTGCCTTTTTTGTATTTTGTTTGGCAGGTCAACGTGAAACAGTTGCTTTAAAAGGTATAAAAAATGAAAAAAACACTCATTATTGGCGCTAATGGCCAGATTGGTAAAATAGTGGTTGAGTTGCTTCACAATCAGGATCGCCCAGTTGTCGCAATGGTTCGTAGCAAACAAAAAGCTGAGAAGTTAGAAAATATGGGTGTAGAGGCTGTTGTTGGCGATCTTGAAACTGATTTTGAACACGCTTTTAAGGACTGCGATAAAGTAGTATTTAGTGCAGGTTCTGGCGGTAATACAGGCGACGATAAAACACTTCTAATAGATTTATGGGCAGCAAAAAAAGCAGTTGATTATTCTTTAAAGGAAGGTATACAACATTTTGTAATGGTAAGTGGTTTAGGCGCACAAGACCCTGACGAATTTGAATCAGAAATAAAACCCTATTTGGTGGCAAAGTATTTTGCCGATCAGTACCTATTATCCAGTGGCCTAAATTACACCATTCTTAGACCGGGACTCCTTACTAATGATAAAGGCAACGGGCTCATAACAACCACGCGTTCGACTTCTACGAATGATTTATTCATTAGCAGAGAAGATGTCGCTAAATCAATAGAGTATTACATTAATCGTGACGAAGTCAGTAACCAGATATTTGAACTTTATCATGGTAATGAAGTAATTAGCTCGGCATTAACCGCTAGCAATTAATTTATAACCAACGATTCGCTAACCACTATAAAATAATATATTAGCGAAAGAAGCTATTAATATTAGAGTTTTAAATAATATGCAAAACTACCTTCAAGAAATAGAAACAATCACTTCTAAAGCAGGTGAAACCGTTCCTTTACAAAGAAAAGCTTTTGAAAGAGGTTTTTCTTTTAAACACATGTCTTTTTATGAACAACTAGCGATATGGAGTTATATCTGGACGAACACCAAAGTGTATAGAGCTGAAATGTTTTGTTTGTATTTCTTGGAGGAGCATATTAAAAACAAAGATGAAATGCTGGCCGCTTGGCCAACGATTAAATTATGGCAAGACAAAATTAATCGATGGGAAACAAGCGATGGCATTTCAAAAATATATGCTCAATTAGTAGAATATGATGCAGCATTAATTTTGCCAACGTATAAAAAATGGAATACGTCTACAAACCCATGGCATAGAAGACAAAGCATAGTGGGTTTACTTTATTACAGCGCTCATAGAAAACACTATTTACCTTTTCAAGTACTTATAGATTTGGTAGCACCTTTAATTTCTGACCACGCTTATTATGTTGAAAAAGGAGTGGGTTGGACACTTAGAGAAATAGGAAATATATACCCTAAAGAGCAGGAAGAATTTCTATTTGAAAACGCAACTAAAATATGTGCTTATGGATATAGTGCAGGTACAGAAAAATGGGATAAAACAAAACGGGAAAAACTGAAGCAAATTAGAAAAGCAGCAAGAGTTTTAAATCGCAAAAATTCAATTTAAACATTTAAAAAGGAATAAATATGTCAAACAACAAACCAATATCAGCAGCGTTTCCTTTTGAATCTAAATTTCAAGCTGTATTAGATTCTAAAATGCATTATGTCGATGAAGGAGACAAAAGTTCTAAAGATACTTTTTTACTCATACACGGAAACCCTACATCAAGTTATTTATGGCGAAACATCATTCCGCATGTAAGTCCGTTAGGTCGTGTAGTTGTTCCCGATCTTATTGGAATGGGTAAGTCTGACAAGCCCGATATAGACTATACATTTGAAGACCATATTACCTATTTAGATGCGTTTATTGAAAAGTTAGCCTTAAAAAATATCATTATAGTCATTCAAGATTGGGGTTCTGCTTTAGGTTTTAACTATGCCAATCAGCATAGAGAAAATATAAAAGGGATTGTTTTTTTTGAAGCTATGTCTCAAGTTTCTTATTGGAAAAATACGACTAAAGAGACAGAAACATTATTTAAAAAATTTCGTGACCCTGCAGAAGGGCATGAAATGATTGTTAAAAACAACTTCTTTATTGAGGCTATGCTACCCATGATGGCGGGCAGAGAATTAACTCAAGAAGAAATGGACCATTACCGAGCGCCTTATTTGGAAGAAAAGAGCCGTAAACCACTGCTTATGTGGCCTGGTCAAATTTCGTTTGATGGCGTCCCAAAATTTACCACTGACATTGTTAATTCATATAATGAATACCACAAAAATTCAGATGTGCCTAAGTTGTTATTTTATGCAGAGCCAGGACTAATTATTAATCGAGAATTAGGTGAGCATATCGCTGAAACGTGGAAAAATATTACTGCAGTAGATTTAGGTGAAGGAAAGCATTATCTACAAGAGTCGCATCCACACGAAATTGGTGAAGGTATTGTCGATTGGTATAAAAAAGTTATTAAATAAACACTAATTATAGGGCTAGTGGTCAAATAGAAAAAATGCTTAAGCGTTATATTGGGTAGACTACGGAACCATGAGCAGATTTATTTGACCGCTATAATTTGACACTATAATTTGACCACGACAAAGAAAGTACCGATGGCAGCTAAATTATCCACGTTTGAAGCAGTTGATGGCTCTGCTACATTATATACCGCCACCAAAAATAGCCTTAGATGCACGGCTATTAAACTGAGAACAGGTGGCGTTTTTTTATATAGTCCAGTGTTCAGGCCTCAGTGAAGAGGCTAAAGATAGCCTAATCGAATTAGGCGAAGTCCAATATCTACTCGCCCCTATACCTACCATAATGCTGGTTTGATAGAATACTCAAAAGCCTACCCCAAAAGCTCATTTAGTGGCACCTGAGAGTGCTCATGCACGCTTGACTGACAGGACAGGGCTAACGTTCAAAGAATTATCATCGCTAGCCAATGCACTACCAGAAGGACTTACCCTAGAAGAACCCAGTGGTTTGAAAAATGGTGAGGTTTGGCTTATAGAGTCAGCGCAGATTGGCTATATTTGGCATGTTGTGGATGCCTTTTCGGGCCAAAAACATACTGAAGGCCCAATATGTGACATTGTAAAAATGGTTAAAGTATTTCCTAATTTTGGTATTAAAGATCGAAAAGTCTTTGCCAGCGCGGTAATGCAACTTATTGAAATTTCACCGCCTAAAATTTTACTTCCTTGTCATGGTGCTTTAATTAAGTCACCTGATCTAGCTGATAAGCTCCGTAATTTAATACTAGAACTTGGCTAGAGAAAAACGATACTTGTGTAATTTTAAAATAGTATCATTTGAATTAAATCATAGGTCTGGCTACTCATTTAGAGATGAATTTTCAAGTCGCTTTATGCCCATTTCCGCCTTAGGAAGCTAATCCACAGTCGCTCCAAAGCGCCTAAAAAACCAAAAAATTATAGCTAATATTAATTAGCTATAATAAAGACTACTTTTCCCAAGCAAATTTTTGAAAAGGTTTATCTACTGGCGTTTTTGCAATGTGATTTACCAGAAGAAGTGCACCTAAACCCTGAACGTGAAACCGTTAAAGTAGAGAGTGCATAACGAAGTGATCGCGACAACTAGTTTGACAAACACCGCCAACAGCACACTACTTTTACCATTATGACCGCTTGTTATTCAGTTTTTAAAACCAGCCCTTTCGATTGGGCAAATATCACTAGCGCAAATAGTATTTCGGTTATCCCGCCAATAAATGCGCCAATTACAAAATTGGCATTTAATATAATACATAACATGCCAAAAAACATAAGCAAAGCACCCAAAATCCAATAGATTTTCATGCCATATAAGGTGTTAAAAATTAAATAACGAACACCAATTATCATCAGCATTATTGGATAAAACCATTCAGCTTGAAGTTTTGCTACGTAAAACGCTAAAAACAAACCAACAAATAAAATAATAGTGCTTTCTAAGGCCAATTTACCTAATGGGTTTTTAGGGTCGTGATTGCCAGAGCGTTTAAGCGCTTTTGAAAGTAATATGGCTAAAGGATGTATAAACATGCCACCAAAAAACAAAGTAAGCATACTTACTTGATTTGAATGCAGTAGTGCGACAAAGCCAGCTATACACCAAACCAAGCCAGACACTAATACGCCCGTTCCACCACCAAAATATGCGAGGTTCATATTTTGTTGCGCATCTTCAAATTTCATAGTAATTCCTTAACTTTAAAACAAGAACCTAAGGCAGCATGATCGCACTAATAATAATTACAGCTCGTTACTCGAATACACACTTAAAATAGGAAACTTATGCTCGGCAAACGAGACGGTGACTGATTGTGTTTCACTACCTTTAAAACCGAGCTTAAATTCTATTGGCGTTAATCTGCTGCCATCTGCAAACAATGCTAATAAATGTTCTTGATTGAGCTCGCGGTTGCCTGACGATAAATTAGTTAGCGTAATAACTGCCCAGCGCTCGCCTTCGTTATTGCTCATAAGAACGTAATTTAAAATTGTGAAGTCAGATTTTTTAGGCGTTATTTTGTTATCGTTTGGAAACGATAAATGAATACTGCGGGGTATAGCACGATCAACATTTAATACATTATTAAGAGTGTTTGAGGTGTTGGCAGCGACTGCCGATGAAAACACGATAAAAATCAAAACTAAGGCTTTAAACACAGTGCAACTTCCCTTTATTAAATTGTGTTTTTAAAAACAATCGTTGAAAATTTATACTCTCAGTTTTTACCTATTATGTAAACGCACAATAATCATAATTTAACGTATATTTTGAATAAGCGCACATTCAGTGAGACTACTGTAAGGTTTATACCTTGAAAAGCTCGCGTAATCATAAGGTTATTAAACAGGAGTAAACTACATGCCAACCACACCTAAAAGTCCCCAAGCGGTTAATAATGCACAATCGGCTTTATTAAACCCTGAGCACAGCATTCAAGTAAGAGGCGCACGTGTTCATAACTTAAAAGATGTGGATGTAGATCTCCCCCGTAATTCACTTGTTGTTTTTACCGGTATATCGGGCTCGGGTAAGTCATCACTAGCCTTTGGAACATTATTTGCCGAATCGCAACATCGATATCTTGATTCGGTTTCGCCTTATGCACGCAGATTAATAGATCAAGTAGATGAGCCCGATGTCGATTCAATTGAAGGGCTGCCACCTGCTGTTGCACTGCAACAACAACGGGGTGTGCCGTCGGTACGCTCATCTGTGGGCAGTGTAACCACTATTTCTAACGCGCTACGTATGTTGTACTCGCGCGCAGGTGAATACCCAAAAGGCCAAGGTATACTTTATGCCGATGCGTTTTCGCCTAATACCCCGCAAGGCGCGTGCCCAGAATGCCACGGTATTGGCCGTGTATTTAACGTAACCGAAGAACTGCTAGTGCCCGACCCCACTAAATCAATTAGAGAACGCGCAATAGCCGCGTGGCCACCAGCATGGCAAGGTAAAAACCTAAGCCGCATACTAACCTCGTTAGGTTACGATATTGATAAACCTTGGAATACTCTGCCTAAAAAAGCACGCGATTGGATTTTATTTACCGACGATACGCCTACGGTGCCGGTATTTCCTGAGTACACACTTGAGCAAACACAAGCGGCTATTAAAAATGAAGAAAGCCCAAGTTACATGGGTACATTCTCGAGCGCTAAACGTTTTGTTTTACAATCGTTTGCGAGCACTCAAAGCCCACGTACTAAAAAGCGCGTGTCGCAGTATATGCAAATATCACCCTGCCCACGGTGTAATGGCAAAAAACTGAAAAAAGAGTCGCTATCGGTTAAATTTGCTGGGCTTGATATTGGCGAAATCTCGCAGCTAACATTAAGTGAACTGGCTCAAACCCTTAGTATTGCGGCTAACAAAAAGCCTAACAACAACGCTGCTAACCCAGAAAAAGCCATAGTAGCAACGCGTATAGCCAGCGACATTCTTAAACGAGTTGAAGCACTTACCAAACTTGGCTTAGGGTATTTATCGCTTGAACGTACTACCCCATCATTATCGCCTGGTGAATTACAGCGCCTAAGGCTTGCTACGCAAATTCGCTCAAAACTGTTTGGGGTGGTTTATGTATTAGATGAACCTTCGGCAGGTTTACACCCGGCAGATACACAAGCATTATTAGCCGCGTTAGATGAGCTAATAGCAGCGGGTAACTCAGTATTTGTGGTTGAGCACGACGTAAGTGTTATTCGCCACGCCGATTGGGTGGTTGATGTAGGCCCAAATGCAGGTACTCACGGCGGTAATATTGTTTATAGCGGCCCTGTTGAAGGCTTGCAAAAAGTGACCAGCTCGCACACTAGCCAATACCTTTTTAAAAATGATGAAAAGCTTTTAAGCCAAAGTAACAAACCACAACGCAGCGCAAAAGCATGGTTAAAGCTTAGCGGTATTGAGCGTAATAATTTACAAAAACTCGATGTAGAATTTCCGCTGGGCGTTATTACAAGCGTTACGGGCGTGTCTGGCTCTGGTAAATCGAGTTTAGTAAGCCAAGCTTTAGTTGAGCTGGTATACGATGCACTTGGGCAAAAATCGCTGCCACAAATACCTACAGATGAAGCCGAATTGCTCGACCAAGAGCTCGATATAACAACCGAGGGTAAAATCACTCAAGGCATTGAGCATATAAAACGCCTTATTACGGTTGATCAAAAAGCGATTGGGCGTACACCTCGCTCTAACCTGGCAACTTACACGGGGTTATTCGATCATGTTCGTAAACTGTTTGCCAATACCAAAGAGGCTAAAGCACGTAAGTACGATGCAGGTCGTTTTTCGTTTAACGTAAAAAAAGGTCGCTGCGAAAACTGCGAAGGTGTTGGCTTTGTAAGCGTTGAGCTTTTATTTTTACCTAGTGTGTATTCGCCTTGCCCTGTGTGTAACGGTAAACGCTATAACGAAAAAACACTTGAAGTTACTTACAAGGATAAAACCATTGCCGATGTGCTTAATTTAACAGTTGAGTCGGCGCATACATTTTTTGCCGATGAACCCGCTATTTTACGTGCGCTAAATGCGTTGCTACAAGTGGGACTTGGCTACCTACGTTTAGGCCAACCTGCTACAGAACTCTCGGGCGGTGAAGCGCAGCGCATTAAACTTGCCACTGAGTTACAGCGCACACAACGCGGCGATACCCTCTATATTTTAGATGAACCAACCACAGGCCTACATCCTAAAGATGTAGCCATGTTAATGGCACAATTAAATGGGCTCGTTGATGCCGGCAACACCGTTATTATGGTTGAGCACGATATGCAAGTAGCCAGCAATAGTGATTGGGTTATTGATATAGGCCCTGGTGCAGGCGATGAAGGCGGGTTGATAGTAGCGCAAGGTAAACCTACCGATGTAGCTCAATCTAAAATAAGCCAAACAGCACCCTTTTTGAATGGCGCAATTTAGCTAAACACTAAATAACAAAAAAGAGCCAATGGCTCTTTTTTATTATTAGCTTTTTAAAAAGCGTTCTATTTTAGGTTTTACCGTAACCGACATTATCAGCATTATAGTTAAACCTATTGGTAATGCAGCTAATAGCCCTTCAGTCCATCCAGTTACAAATACACGCATATCTGCATAGCCAATATTGTTAGTAGCGGTAACAAACGCCATCACCGACTCCATTATCAACGCCATAAAAACACTAATAACTAAGTTACGTTTTAGCTCGCTACTAGGGCGTGTTTATCTTTGTGGATTGAAATTTTTTCAATCTAGGGGCGATTAAATCACGGCGCGAGGTTTGTAACCTAGTGGGCTAAGTAAAAACCGAGCAACAAAGAGTTAATAGTCCCTAGAAAGAACCCTTCGGGCAGCGCATGTTTGGTATTTATGCTGCGTTATCGCCTATTTATGGGGAATAACCACACTACATAGGCTCTGCCTTGCCTAAAAACCAAACACACTGCTGCAAATTCAACCACCAAAGGTCAATACGCCCTAAGTAATAACTTAGCAACTAGCGTATGTATTAAGGTCATCATTACAAAACCAACAGGCGCCATAACCAATACTGCACTTATAAACGAGGTAAACCAGTCGGCATAAAAATGCTCTGTAACACCCACATTCACATAGGTCATCACGCCTGTTAAGCTCCCGCCAATTAAAGTAATAACACTCATTATTACCAGTATTTTATAAATAAGAGGCGTTTTTTTAGGCTCAACTAGTGCTGGATTTACGGTTACAGGAGTACTCATTTAGGCATACCTTAGGCTTTAAATTAGATGATAAAGTCTACTATAGCGAATTAATTGACAATATCAACCATTATTTATTTTACCCAATCGCCAACCATATACCTACAAGTACCATTAAGCTGCCCGCTATTCGGTTCATCCATTTGATGTTATCGCCACGGGCTAAAAATAAACGTAGGCTTTTGCCACCTGTTGCATAGGCAAGCATACATACAAATTCGCTTACCATTATGACTAAAACAAGCACTAAAAGCTGAGGGGCTACAGCATGCTCAACACTAATAAACGGCGGCAGTAGTGAAATCATAAACGCCCACCCTTTTGGGTTAGCAATTGCGGTTACAAAACCTTGCGTAAATAACGACTTCCTACTTACGTCACTTGGTTTTGAGGTATCAACCGACATTTTGCCTTTGGCTCGCCACATGTTAACGCCAATGTAAATTAAGTACGCACCGCCTACCCACTTTAAAATGGTAAATGCATCTGGGTAATTTAACATGATGCTTGCAACGCCTAATACCGCAGCTATGGCAACGGTTGCTACACCTAACAGCTCACCTATCATCATCCATAATGTGCGGCGCACGCCAATGCTCATACCGAGTGTCATGGCGAGCGTCATACACATACCAGGGGTGATAGACACAAAAAAGAAGGTAGGAATAAAAACCGCAAGTGCTGCTACATCAATCATTAATTTACTCTTATATAAAAAGCAAAAACGCGGCTATAAGTAGCCGCGCTGTTGCTTACTTATGTTTATTACTATTGCCCAGTACTTACCACGGGTTCAGTAATGACCTCTACTGGCTCTGCTGTATCATTTAACAAATACTTATCTAACCATTGTTCTTGTTCCCACAATACATGTAATAAGCTTTTACGTGCGCGGTAACCATGCGCCTCATAAGGGAGCATTACTAAACGCACGTCTTTACCTAGCCTTTTAAGTGCAGCGTACATGCGCTCGCTTTGCATTGGGAAAGTGCCGTGAGATTGAGGGTGGAGCTTCTTGCACCTCTGTGTATGTGTAAGCATCTATTCGCCTGCACTTGTCACTGGTTCGGTAATTACTTCTACTGGCTCTGCTGTATCATTTAACAAATACTTATCTAACCACTGTTCTTGTTCCCACAACACATGTAATAAGCTTTTACGTGCGCGGTAACCATGTGCCTCGTAAGGGAGCATTACTAAACGCACGTCTTTACCTAGCCCTTTAAGTGCAGCGTACATGCGCTCACTTTGCATTGGGAAAGTGCCCGAATTAGGATCTTCCTGACCGTGGATCATTAGCATTGGCTCGTTAATTTTTTCAGCGTGAAAAAACGGCGACATATTAGCGTACACACTTTGTGCTTGCCAAAAATCACGCTCTTCTCCTTGAAAACCAAACGGCGTTAATGTGCGGTTATACGCGCCACTGCGGGCAATACCCGTTTTAAATAAATCGCTATGAGCCAACAAGTTAGCAACCATAAATGCACCGTATGAGTGCCCTGCTATGGCTATTTTATTTTTATCGGCAATACCTTTTTTAACTAATACATCAACTGCGGCTTGCGCACTTGATACTAACTGCTCTCTAAAATTATCGTTTGGCTCGCTGCCATCAATACCCACTATTGGCATTTTAGGGTCGTCAAACACGGCAATCCCTTTAGCAAGGTAAGGCATTGGGCCCCAATAGCCAATGTAGGTAAATGCATAAGGCGATTCGCGTACTTGCGATGCTACGGCTTTATCTTTGTATTCAAGTGGGTAAGCCCACATAAGTACAGGTAACGGGCCTTGTGTTTTATCGTACCCTGGTGGTAAATAAAGCGTGCCTGAAAGCTCAACACCGTCGTCGCGTTTATAACGTAATTGCTCTTTAGTTACGCCTTTAAATGCAGGGTACGGGTGAGCAAATGTAGTTAGCTGCGTTAGCGTGTCGTTGCCTAAATCGCGTATAAAAAAGTTAGGTTGCTCAGTTTTAGATTCACGAATAGTAATAAATCGCTCACCTTCGTCGTCAAGCAGTGCACGTACACGCTCATAGTATGGCGCTTTTGATTGCCATAAACGCTTGCTGCTATTTGTTTTAACATCGTATTGATCTAAAAACGGCACATTGCCTTGCTCTGATGCGCCATTACCACGCAGGTAAATATAACGCCCACCTACAATTTTAATAACGTTTGCGCCTAAATCGTTGCGCTCGTAAATTGCATTACCAGGGTCTTTATACGCATCGTTGTAACTACGCTCTGAAAATAAAACGCGGTTTCTGTCAGCATCTCGCGGTTGCACTATGTAAGTACGAACTTGGCGATCGCTAAAGCGCCAGTCTGTCAGCATGGCTACGTTTTCGTTGCCCCACTCAATACCAGAATAACGGCGTTCTACTTTGGCAAATAATTTAGGCTCGCGTTTAAAGGGTGCACGTAAGCTGTAAACATAATCATGATGCTCAACGTCGATTTTCATGTCGCCGCCATCTTGCGCCTCGGCCCAAATAACTTCAGCACCTTGATCGGCTCGCCATTCAAAGTCTCGGCGGCCAGTGCGAACACTGTCATAACCTTGCGGAATGTTATCGGCAAGTGGCTGTTTTGCCAGCTCTGCTAATGCATAGCCGCGCATGCCCCATATTTGCCATGTGCTTGCAAATCGGCTGTAAGGCACTTGATACGAAAACGGTTCATTAATACCGGCAACTAAAATATTGGTAGAATCAGGTGACACCGAAAACGATTTAAATAAAGAAGGGCTACCTATTGCTTGTGTATTGCCATCAAGCGTTACGTAAGCTAATTGCCCTTGGCCGTAATATTTAAATTGCGCTTCATCAAACGGGCTGGTTAATAAATTTTGGTAAGTACGTGCTGGTGCTTTTTCGCCGGTACTTTGTTGAATAACTGGCACTACACTTTGGCTGTTATTTTCAAGCCTAGGCTTGCCAAAATTAACAGCGAGGTTTGCAACTATGGCGCTGCTATCTGGTAGCCATTTATAAGGTGATGATGTTAATACCGAATTTAATGCAGCGCTTGAAAGCTCTTTTGCTTGTTTGGTTTCAACGCTGTAAAGCCATAAGTTGGCTTGGGTTGGTTGCTCAACAACAAAGGCTAAATATTTACTATTAGATGACCATTTAGGTGAGCGAATAATGCCATTAGGTAAGTTATTAATACTAATAACCGACCCGCTTTGAACATGCTTTAGCTCCACAGCGCTAAATTTGGCACTCACACGAGAGCGCGAAAAATTAGCGGGATTTAGCTTAATACCAGCAAGCTTAAGCTCTTCTTTTGCAAGTTCATCAAGGGTTACTACACGTTTGCGTTCAAAAAGCGCTAGCCACTGGCCATCGCTCGATAAGTAACTAGTGGGTGCTAACTTAGCGTCAACCAATGCTGCAAGTTCAGGTGATGGGGTTTGATAGCCCTGCTCGGCGTAACTTGTTGGTACTAATGCCGCACAACAAATAAAGGCAACTAACAGCCTAAAAGCGCTCATGTTTTTATCCTTTTGTTATTTTTTACTCTTATAGGCGTATATAAACACGTTTTGCTTTGTTCATAAAGTATTAAGGTAAGTTAAACACCTCTAAAAGATGACTTAATAGTGCTGATTAAGCTAAACTACAGCGCTATTTATTCACCACTGCGGTACTTAAAATACAATGCATAACAAAGCCAAATCAGTCACTATTTTTGATGTTGCAGAGCGTGCTGGTGTATCAAAATCAACCGTATCCTTGGTGCTTACCCAAAGCGATAAAGTGGGCAATAAAAGTAAACAAAAAATACTCAAAGCGATTGATGAGCTAGGATACGTTTATAACCGTGATGCTGCAGCTATGCGCTCAAAACGCTCAAATTTAGTGGCCATAGTAATAAACGATTTAACTAACCCAGCTATGGCACACCTTGCTACCAGCCTACAACTTTTGTTAAACGACAATGGCTTACAAGCCATGATTGTAAGCAGTAATAATAGTCTTGAACTACAAGCAAACGCAGTTAAAAACTTAAAAGAATACAACGCTGCTGCATTTATTATTTGCCCCGTTGCTAGTACTTGCCCCAAATGGCTTGATACGCTCAGCGCGCAACACAAAGTAATTACCGTAATGAGCGAAGTGCCTTTTAGCGCAGCTCCTTGTGTATTACCCGACTATAAAAAAGCCAGCCACGTAGCCAGTATGCATTTGCTCTCACAAGGCGTGACAAACATTGCATTTATAGGCAGTGAACTTACTTTAAGTGATTCACAAGCACTACAAAGTGGCTTTAATACCGCTTGCGCGCAGCACAGCATTACACCATTAGCACCCATTCACTGCGCAGTAAACACAGCCCTTAGCGCTAAAAATGCATTTATAGAAGCATATAAACACAACCCCACATTAAACGCTGTGGTGTGTGCAAACGATATTATTGCTCAAGGTGTTATTGCTGCTATTAACTCATTAACACATCACTGTATTAAAGTGGTGAGCTGCCACCATATTCCTAATAGCGCGGTTATAAATGATCACTTAACCACTGTGGCTATAAGTACAACTGATATAGCCAAGCGGTGCCTTTTAATACTACAAGAGCTACTACAAAATACAGCCCCGCCAGTAAAAACACTGGTAAATGTAAACTTACAAATTAGAGATTCTAGCCAATGAAAAAAGTGCTGGTAATTGGCTACGTATGGCCAGAGCCAAATTCGTCTGCTGCGGGAACGCACATGATGTCGTTATTAAATGCATTTAGAGCGCAAAACTGGGACGTTGAATTTGCAACGCCCGCGCAGCGCACCGATCACATGGTAAATCTTGACGACTTCGGTATAACCAGTCAAAGCATTGAACTAAACTGCGACAGCTTTGACGAATACGTTAAAGCCTATAATCCAGATATAGTCATGTTTGACCGTTTTATGATGGAAGAACAATTTGGCTGGCGCGTCGATAAACATTGCCCACACGCAATTAAAATTTTAGATACCGAAGATTTACAATGTCTGCGTAACGCTCGCCACGAAGCGTTTAAAGGTGAGCGTGAGTTTACAACCAGCGATTTACACTCAGACATAGCAAAACGCGAAATTGCCGCTATTTTACGCTGCGACCTGAGCTTAATTATTTCAAGTTATGAAATGAGCCTGCTAAACAGCGTATTTAAAATAGAGCCAAGCCTATTACACCATTTACCGTTTATGGTTGATTTAAGCTCACTGCCTACAAGTACAAAAACGTTTGAGCAGCGCCAGCACTTTATGACCATAGGTAACTTTAGACACGCGCCAAACTGGGATGCTGTACTTTACCTACAAAAAATATGGCCACTTATTCGCAAGCAGCTACCAAAAGCAGAACTACATATTTATGGCTCTTACCCACCACCAAAAGCCACGGCACTAAATAACCCTAAAACAGGGTTTTTAATAAAAGGTTGGGCCGATAATGCGTTTGATGTAATGCAAAGCGCACGCGTATGTTTAGCACCACTGCGTTTTGGTGCAGGCATTAAAGGTAAATTGCTTGAAGCCATGATTATGCAAACACCCAGCGTTACCACCAATATTGGCGCAGAAGGCATGCATAACGATTTATCATGGCCGGGTAAAATAGCCAACACCGCCGATGACTTTGCCAATGCTGCCATTGAAATGTACACCAATCAAAGTGACTTTGAACAAGCGCAGCAAGATGGCAACACGCTCCTTAATACGCTGTACGATAAAGCACAATTGAGCGCAGCTTTAATTCAAAAAGTCGATTCAATAAGTAGTGATTTAAACGCTCATCGCGAAAAAAACTTCACAGGCCAAATGCTCAAACATCATACAATGCGCAGCACTCAATACATGTCGCAATGGATAGCCGAAAAAAATAAAAAATTAGATTAAAAATGACTAGACACACACCAATTAGTGTTTAAAATCGCGCCCATCGAACGTGGGCACTTTTAGCTGTATTGTCTATATTTTTAGCTTAGTTATCGCAATATTTGGTCCAAAAAGATTTGAAAACTGCAACCTTTACAGAAAAACGCAAATTTATCGTTAAATTGGGTAAAATGCTTCACAAGTATGGTACGCCTGCTTACCGCCTAGAAGCCCACCTAATGGAAGTGGCTACATACTTAGGACTTAAATCGTCGTTTGTTATGTCGCCAACCTCTGTAACGTTTGTTATTTGGACCGATGGCCACGAAGACGAGTACACCCACGTTGCACGTGTAGACCCTGGCGATCACGATTTAGGCTCACTTGCCGACACCGACGACCTTGTAAACCAAATGCTTGACGACAAGCTAAGTTTACAAGAAGTTGATGCGCAACTAGACGCTATTTTTGTAATGCCAAACCCATACAATAAACTTGTTACGGGCGTTGCGTTTGCAACTTCTGGTGGTGCGTTTGCAATGTTAATGGGTACTAGCTGGACTGATGTTATTTGGTCATCGCTACTTACTTTAGTTGTTTATGTGTTTGTGCTTTGGTCTGGGCGCTCAAAACGCGTAGCACATATGCTTGAGCCATTAGTGGCCATAATATCAGCCATACTTGCCTGTGCAGTAAGTGTGTATATAACACCTGAGATAAATATACGCTTGGTGGTACTTTCGGCCATTATTGTGTTTATACCCGGTTTAGCACTTGCGCTTGGTTTAGCTGAGCTGGCAGCACGGCATTTAGTGTCAGGTACTGCGCGAGTCATGGACTCGTTTATGCTGCTCTTTAAATTGTATTTTGGCGGTTTTATTGGCATAGGTATTGGCTTTGCACTTTTTGGGCAAGCCGATTTTGTACAACCTGAGCCATTACCAAAGTGGACCGCATGGCTGGCTATATTTTTACTTTGTAGCAGCCTAATCGTTATTTTTAGAACCAAACTTAAACACGCAGTTTGGTCTATTGCATCAGGCTTTATAGCGTACGGCACCAGTATTGGCTCGGCTATGTACCTTGATTACACGTTAGGTACGTTTGTAGGTGCTTTATCGGTGGGTATATTTAGTAACTTGTTTAACCGCGTTGCTAATGCGCCCGCCTCTATTGTGGCTATGCAAGGCTTAATAGTATTAGTACCGGGTAGTAAAACCTATATTGGCTTAAACTCACTTATTGAAGGCCAAGACTTTGTATATGCAGAGCACATAGGCCAACAAACGTTTTTAATATTTATGTCGCTTGTTGCAGGACTAATATTTGCAAACGTAGCTCTTCCGCCTAAAAAGAGTTTGTAAATTATACTGAGCACTCGCTTTACTTTGATTGAGTAAAGCGAGTAAATCGTTAAGCTAAAAACAACTGCCAAGTAGCAATTTATACCAATGCTAAGTGTTTTAGCTCATTACATTGCACTTGAGTCAAACTCAAAAACCTCATAGTGATTCCAACGTAAAAACAGTTCACCGCTTTCAAGATACAGATTTATGTCATCACTTGATGGATAGCAAAAATCATCCCAGTGATCACAAAAAACTAGCCAAGGTAGGGTTAATGCTGTTTCTTGATCCCAGCAAATTGTTATTGTTTGCGAATCATTTACTAAGCCCTTTAACCATTGCCGTGTTAATTCACTTCCTTCTGTGGAGTCGAATCTTTTTGCGCCAACCGGAAAGTTAATGGGTGTGGTGGCAATTAATGCTCTTGCTTGCTCTTCACTCAACGGAATAAGTTTGTTTAATGTATCTTTAGAAAAATCACCATGGGATGCGCTAATCCATCGCCATGCTAAAGAAAAGTCTTCAATTTTAATCAACGCTTTATACCTACTTTTACAAACACTTAATTGACTCTACAACACTATTACAACGCTCTAAATACCCTATTAATTCTGGGCCTTCGGCGGAGTCAGAGCAATTGCCTATTATAAGGCCTGCAACTTTACCTGCGGGTTCTATTTCTACGTCCATGAATGATGCAAACATAGCGTTGTTTTTGGTTTCAGTCCACGTAAAGTGGTAGTGAGTATTATGTGTACTAAGAAATTTACGATCTGGTTTATTAAACTTACTGGTTGTTGCTGTCAGCAAAGTATTTTTGTTCTTAACGGTAATTTCTGCGCCGCTTATAGCCCAAGATAATGGCCATTCTCTTGCAATTTCGGTAGAAACCTCACATTCGCCAAGTGAATTAACCTTATCTAAATCAGAAATTATATTTGCGTATTCACTGGTGCGTAAACTGCTTTGCTGAGCTTGAATAAGCCATAAAACAGCCAGCGACAGTAAAACCGATTTCCATTTCATTATTGCTCCGTTCCTTCTATGAAGTAGAGGTATTTTATGCGTATTTTTATTAATTTAATGATAAACAATATATGATTTTCTATTTTGGTTCAATTACTTACAAACAGCAGCCTTAGCTTATTAATAATAAAAGATGATAGTGAGGGTTATTACTTGGCACTTCCCTATCGAGATAAAACCCTCAATAGGGAAGTAACCTAATTAGCGTGACCAATTAGTTTTGGCAAGCTCTATAATTTCGTTTCCTTTGCCGTTTATTAGCGCCTTCATCATGTACACACTAAAGCCTTTTGCTTGCTCTAATTTGATTTGCGGCGGCATTGAAAGCTCTTGTTTTGCAGTATCGACTTCTAAAACAACAGGTCCTGAATGATTCATCATCTCGCTCATTGCCGCTGGCAGTTTTTCAGGGTCATCTACATGAATCCCTTTTAAACCACAAGCCTCTGCAATTTTAGCAAAGCTTGGGTTTTCTAAATCAGTATCGCTTGATAAAAACCCACTGGCTTTCATTTCTAATGCAACAAAACTAAGTGAGCGATTATTATAAACAACAATCTTTATTGGTAAATTAAGCTGTTTAAGCGAGATTAAATCGCCCATTAACATCGAAAAGCCACCATCGCCACACATTGCAATTACTTGGCGATCTCTATCTACAGATTGAACGCCCATTGCCTGCGACATGGCATTTGCCATAGAGCCATGATTAAACGAGCCAATTAAGCGGCGCTTACCATTCATTGATAAATAACGCGCAGCCCACACTGTTGGCGTACCTACATCGCAAGTAAAAACAGTATCGTCAGCCGCTTGCTCGTTGAGTAAACGTGTTAGGTATTGCGGGTGAATTAAATTTTGCGAGGTTTTGCCACTGGCAAGTTCATCGAGATCTTGTCGAGATTCTTTGTAGTGTTTAACACTCTTTTGTAAGTGTGAACTTGTGCGTTCACCTTTAATATAATCAAGCAGTGTGGTCACTGAATTTTTGGTATCCCCTAGCACGCCACAGTCAATTTGTACGTGTCGCCCGAGTGATGCAGGCTGATTATCAATTTGCAATATGGTGGTATTTTCGGGATAAAACGCACGATAAGGAAAGCTCGTACCAATCATAAGTAACGTATCGGCTTCTTGCATTGCATGATAGCCCGACGCAAAGCCAATAAATCCAGTCATACCAACATCATAAGGGTTATCGTATTCAATAAACTCTTTACCACGCATAGCATGCACAATTGGCGCTTGTAATTTTTCGGCTAGCGCAACAATTTCGTCGTGGGCATCCTTACAACCAGCACCACACAATAAGGTTACTTTTTTACTTTTATTAAGATGAGTCGCCATTGCTTCAATATCAGATAAAGCGGGGGTATACGTTGCTGGTTTTGGCACGTTCCATTTTGGCTTGATAGCTTTAGGCATATCTTTTAATGCAATGTCGCCAGGTAGCACAAGTACACTCACGCCTTTGTTTAATATTGCTTGTCGCATTGCGGTTTCTAGCAGGTACGGCATTTGCTCGGGGCTCGAAACCATTTCACAATACACACTGCATTCTTTAAATAATTCTTGCGGATGGGTTTCTTGAAAATAACTACTGCCAATTTCAGATGAAGGAATGTGTGCGGCAATAGCTAATACCGGTACATTATTACGCTGACAATCAAATAAGCCGTTAATTAAATGAAGATTACCTGGCCCGCAAGAACCCGCACACACCGCAAGCTCGCCTGATAAATGCGCTTCGCCGCCAGCTGCAAATGCTGCTACTTCTTCATGACGTGTGCCTAGCCATTCAATTGTTCCCATTTTTCGCAGGCTTTCACTAATGCCGTTAAGTGAATCGCCAGTTACTCCCCAAATGCGCTTTACGCCCGCTTGTTCGAGGGTTTTAGTAATAAAACTTGCGATACTTTGACTCATAATATAGAACTCCTAAATATTAAGTTATTCTGTAAATTGATTTTTTGCCTCTGCTCTATCAAGTAAGTCATCGTTTCGAAATGCGCTCAATTATTGAGAATCGATAAGCTTAGGTATTTTGATAATGATAGATATATTACTACTGAGACTTTACTAACAAACGATACTCCTAGGTTTACTGCCCCCCATACTGATACATAAAACATGAATGTCCGCTTTAAAGTGTTTATGAATATGCGGGTGCGAGATTTTTAGTGGCTTAACTATGAATATGTTATTATGCGCTCAATTATTTTACTGAATGCTTTTCTCTTACTTCTATGTCAAATTCTGCTTTGTGCTTTACATTATTTTCTCAAAATATTGATTCTCTCGCGCTTCCTGAAAAGTTTACTTTCCCTTTTTATTACGAGCCGCAACCTTTAGCTGTAGCAGCCACAAAACAATTACAGCAACAACTTGAAACGTTAACGCATTTAAAAGCAGAAAATGCAGGTAAAATGTTTGGGGTTTTAGTGGTGCAAAATGCTAAGCAACAATTAGGCTTTTTAAGTGCTTATTCGGGCCAAATTGAAGGTGATAAAGGTAATATTAGCTTTGTGCCGCCTGTTTCTAGCATGCAGCTGCAAGACGATAGCTATTTGGCTCAAAGTAAAATAATTAACGATATTAATGCTCAAATTGAGCAGTTAGAAAATAGTGAACAACTGCATGAAGTTAATAGCAAACTTGATGATGCAACACAGAGTTACCAGCAAGCACTATTAGCCCAACAGGCAGTAATGCAAGCCGGTCGCCAGCAACGAAAAATACAACGTACCGAAGGCGAATTAGAGCTTAGCGAAAGTGATTTTGAGCAGTTAAAAAATAAGCTTGCAGGGCAAAGTATCGTAGAAAAAAAGCAACTGCTGGCACTTAAAGCCTATTGGCAAAATATAATCGAGTCACTGCAGCAAACACACATCAATATTTCTGATGAAATTGCTCATTTAAAAAAGCGCCGTAAAACGCTTTCTAAAAGCTTACAAAAAAAGTTGTTTGCGCAGTACAAATTTTTAAATGCAAATGGTGAAACTACAGACTTAAATGCCATATTTGCAGCATTACCTGAGCACACTCCTCCTTCGGGGGCTGGCGATTGTGCAGCGCCTAAATTATTACAATACGCCTATAAACATGACTTAAAGCCACTTGCTATGGCTGAATTTTGGTGGGGAGCTGCGCCAAAATCAGCAATTAGGCAGCATAAAAACTACTACCCTTCTTGTTATAGTAAATGCCAACCAATACTTGGGCACATGCTAAAGGGTTTAGATGTTGAAGATAACCCGCTACTTATCAACCCAGCTCAGGGTAAAGATCTAAGTATTGTTTATAAAGATGACGATTTACTTGTGGTAAATAAGCCCGCTGAGTTTTTATCTGTGCCTGGCGTTAATATTGATGACTCAGTTTATATGCGAATCAAAACGCAGTTTCCAGAGTCATCAGGCCCGCTAATTGTACACAGATTAGATATGTCGACTTCTGGGTTATTGATGATTGCACTTAATAAACGCGTGCACAAAGCACTGCAAAAGCAATTTATTGAACGCACCATAGATAAACGTTATGTCGCATTAGTTAATGGTAACGTAGCTGAGGATAGCGGAGTAATTGATTTACCCTTAGTGCTCGACTTTGATGATAAACCGCGCCAAATGGTGTGTTACACACACGGTAAGCCATCACTTACTACCTGGCAGGTTTTAGAGCGTAACAACAATATTACCCGATTACAGTTATACCCTAAAACAGGGCGAACTCATCAATTAAGAGTCCATTGTGCGCACAGCTTAGGTTTAAACATGCCAATTATAGGCGACACACATTACGGGCAAAAAGCCGATAGATTACATTTACATGCAGAATACTTAGCATTTACTCACCCAATTACGGATAAACGATTAGAGTTTGAAGTAGCCGCAGATTTTTAATAAAAACACATAGCTACAACCACTATATTATGCAATGTATTGGTTTTTATTAATTAAATTGATATCGTTTATGGTCTTTCTATTCAATGATGAGTATAAAAAAACGGTACAAACCCAAGTTTATTAAGTAATGTTAATAAGTACTTCAATAATAAAAATAAGTCAGCAAAGGATTAACATGACTAACAATACACAAATAAAGGTTTTAGGTAATACTTTGTGGGCTAAGTATATTGTTCTCATTTTATTTTTACTTTTAAGTAAGCTTTCCTCAGCTAACGGCGACTCATTAAGTGCAACTTTACACGCACTAGACTTTGACACGACTCAAGTCCTGATCAATAACATAAAACTAAATGAATTAGACTATCTTCAAAATGAAGACAAGCTCACTCAAGCGTTTAAAATAAGCAAAGAGCAAAATTGGAAAAAACTTCATCTAGAAGCGGCCGCTTTGTATGCGGAGTTACTTTTTAGACAAGAAAAATACGAAGCGTTAAACACACACTTATCCTATTACTTAAAGAACAAAGAGTTACCAAATCAAAAAAGTGTATATTTATTATTTCTCGAATCACAACTCAAGTCTCTAGCAAGGGAGGCGAACCCAACTCCAGCACACACGCTAGCCACCAAATTAGAAGAGAGCTTGCAACAGCATTCAACTAAAGAAAAAATCATTATTTTACGAGCACTTGCTTACTATTACACCGATACAGATGCATTGAAAAAGACCCTAAATGTTGCACTAGAGGGGCTAGAATTAGCATTAAAAGATGACGATTCAGCATCTCAAGGGTACTTTTTTAGAAAAATAGCCGATGCATATAATTATCTAAACGAAAAAGACAAAGCCATATATTATGCAAAAAAAGCGGTTGCGGCCTATGAGCAAACACAAGATGGGCTTTTTACTGCAAAAGCATACTGGAGCTTAGGCAATGTATTGCTTGAAGTAGAAAAACCTAAAGATGCCTTAATATACCTAGATAAAGCATTGCTCTATTTTAAAAAAGTTAATATGCAAAAAGGCTTAACCTTTGCTCAGTACTCAATTGCCAATATTGAGTACTTACAAGCAAACTACGATAAAGCTTTAACTTTAACTAAAGAAAACATTGAGCTTGCTCGTTCTGCAGGTGTATACGACATGCAACTCGCATCGCTCATTTTGTTAGCTGACATATATATAAAACAAGATTTAATCGAGAGAGCAAATGAAGCAAACGATGAGGTGTTTTTAAAATTAGATAAATTCAGCCGCAGTATTTATAAAGCCGATTTTTTAAGTAAACGCTATGAGCTAAAGCGACGCCTTAACTACACTGACGAGGCTTTTGAAGCAATTGAACAAAAGCTCCTTTATACAAAAAAACACTACGAAGCAACTAGTGAAAATAATATAAAAACACTACAGGTGCAGTTTGAAGTAAAAGAAAAAGAAGAAAAAATACAGCAACTAGAGTACGCAAAAGACATTAGTGAACTACAAGCTAAAGAAGAGTACCAACAAAAAATAATTTGGCGACTCAGCGCTGCTATTGCATTTATTTTAGTGATTGCTTCATTATTTTTATTTTATCGGCAAGCCCGACAACGTCAAAAATATTACGATATTTCATTAACAGATTATCTAACAAATTGCCCTAATCGCAGAGGAATAATGCGCGCAGCAGAAGCAAAGCTTGGTGAAGGTAAAATGACGATAGCAATTGTTGACTTAGACTACTTTAAAAAAGTTAACGACCATTTTGGTCACGATGTTGGAGATTTAGTTCTTATTGCCTTTGCAAAAGCTGCAAAAGAAACACTATGTAATGATCATCAGTTTGGTCGTTACGGCGGCGAAGAATGGTTATTTGCACTAAATACGGTTGATGAACGAATAATTCGCGATATATTTGACCAGCTCGCCATTAGCTTCGCCAAGCATTGCAGTAATATAGAAGACTTTCCTAGTGATACAAAAATCACCTTTAGTGCAGGGGCCTCTGTAAGTGGCCCTTTAAAAAGCACACTAGATGTTCTTATTAAACATGCAGATAAATTACTTTATAAAGCAAAAGAAAACGGAAGAAACCAAGTCGTTGTTGATTAAATAAACACAGCTAAAAGTATTGGCTCATTTACTTGACTAAAGCCCATCTAAGATCATTTTTTTGATGGTCTTTGCTTTTACAAAATGATCTAATTTATGGGTGTGTATCCACCAAGTAGCAGCTTCCATAAGTAGCGCTGGGTCGTCGTTTTTATTAGCAAAAAATGCATAAAAAGAAAGCCCTACATTTTCGCCTTTAACTGCTATTTTTTTATCGCATACGGTAATTATTTTTGCTCTTAGTTCTTCCCTCATACATACCTTTAATCATATTAATGCTGTATTACTGAAACACGCTATTTAAAACGCTAACGATTAGCTGCAAAAGGCTTCTATCAACCAAGCCATGATTCTCAAGCTCTTTATTAGGCGTATTTACTTTTGCAGCTTTGCATTCATTATCTAATGTCTCATTTTTACGTGTATCGGTTTCGTATGCAATATCTGCTTGTTCCATACATTTTGCCGAGCCTGCGTAAGGCTGTGCCGCACAAGCGCTTAGTAATAAAAAAAGTGGAATTGCTATCAATAATTGCTTCATAACCAATCCTATTTTTACGCAACTTATTTACTTTAAATTACAGCTGCAAGTTAGCCTATTTACTTTTCTACCACCATTACAAAAAATTCAAAAAAGAACGTACCTATAGCATCAAAAAAAGTGTCATTTTTTTCATCCTTTTTAATTTGTGCGCTAATGCATTGATTATAAACTTCTGAGCTTGTTTGAGCGCCATTTCGATCAACCGTTTCAGCCTCTTCAATGCATAAGTTAGGGTCAGAACGTGGGGCAGTACTACATGCACTCAGTAAAGCGCACAGCAATAATGCGGTGATGGGGCTTTTTGTGTTCATCCTTAAACTATCCTATTAAGTTAACGTGCTACCTGCATTTATACCGATTGGTATTATATGTGGGAGTAATACATATAGATTGTACCTAAATAATGTTGCTACTTTATCACTGCAATAAAATAAACAACCAGTAAATATTTGTAAGGTTCTGTAGGGATTTATACTCACTTCTATAATTGAACTACGTAAAAGCCTGAAATTATTGCATTCATATCACTGTAAAATTTACAGTGATAGCAGCCCAAAAATAAAAAATCAAAATAAAAGCAATAAAATACATCAACTTAATATTTGGCATTTAGTTTGCTAGTTAGTGATATAAGCAAATAAATTGTAAAAGGATTAGTTATGAATATTTTTGAAGCACTACGTCATGACCATGACAAACAACGAGAATTGGTAGATGCGCTTATTCAAACGCACGGCGACACAGAGCAGCGCCACACGCTAATGGACGAGCTAAAAACAGAACTAGAACAACACGCAAAATTTGAAGAACGTTACTTTTACAACCCACTTATGTTTGATGACTTAACTCATGAAAAAGCGCGCCACAGCGTAGCTGAACATCACGAAATTGATGAATTAATTGAACAACTTGAAGATACCGAAATGAGCTCGTCTGCATGGTTAGTTGCAGCTAAAAAACTGCATCATTTAGTACATCATCATTTAAGTGAAGAAGAACACGAAGTATTTCAATTAGCGGGTAAAGCACTAACCGAAGGGCAAAAACAAAGCTTGGCAAAGCAGTATAATGATGCAATGCACTAATACTTTTTATTTGTGAGTAACTTTACTCACAAATAATTGAACCACCTTATATACACTCCCTTGTGTACTATTGGTTATAAGCCACTTGGCTTATAACCATTTTTTTAAGCCTATATGCTAACTCTTCTCTAGTAAGGGTGCTTCTGTCGGATCAAAAATTCGATACGCCACTAGCTTTAAACCATCGTTAATAAAAAACCACACCAAAGCATATGCCCACACAGCAAGTGCCCATCCCCATCCTAGTGGGGTCATAAACACACCATAAACAGCAATAAGTGTTGCTATAACTTGCGTGCCAAATACGGCGACCATTAATATAGCAGACGGTTTAATAGACCAAAATGGACCTCGGGTACGCGCTAAAAATATAGTCAAATGCCCTGCTACAGAAAGTAATAAGTACATTAATGTTTGAAGATGAGGACGGTCGAGTTCAAATACTTTATCTCCTAAGTAAAATAAACCAAAGGCTGCAATTGGCCCTACAATTCCCAGCACAGATGCAATACCTAAAACGAGCCGCATATTCCATGTCTCGGGCTTATTTTGATAATGCACATTGTCGTATGCAATAGACAAAATGGCGGCATCGTTAAGTAAAGCAAGCATTACAATCATGACTGCTGTTAACGGATAAAAGTTAAAAATTAATATCGCCATTGTCATAAAGAGTAGTACGCGCAGTGTTTCAGCAACCCTGTAAATAGCGTAACTGTTCATGCGTTGAAATATTTTTCGGCTTTCTTTAACTGCATCAATAATAACCGACAAGCCATCGGTCATTAACACAATTGATGCTGCTGAACGCGCTGCATCTGTAGCACCCGATACAGCAATGCCACAGTCAGCTTTTTTAAGTGCTGGCGCATCATTTACGCCATCTCCTGTCATGCCAACAATGTGCCCTCTATGCTGAAGCACATCAATAATATGGTATTTATGCTCAGGGAATACTTGTGCGAATCCGTCAGCACTCTCGATAGAATCATCTAACTGTGTGGCTTGATGATACTCAGTTGCACCAAATCCACTAGCATCAAGAATGTTTGTCCCTAAACCCAGTTTACTTGCAGTTTCGCGCGCAATGGCTACTTGGTCGCCCGTGACCATTTTAACACTCATACCCATTTCTTTTGCATCGGCAATGGTTTGTATTGCTTCTTCACGCGGTGGATCAAAAAGTGGCAATACGCCTATAAATTGCCATTTACCTTGCTCGTCTGTTTTAGCAACCGCTAAAGAGCGAAACCCACGTGCTGCAAATTCATCTATTGATGCCTCAACTTGAGTTTTAACTGCCTCAATATTAGCCGACAAAGCTAAAATAACCTGCGGTGCACCTTTGGTCACTTTAAACGTTTTGCCATCAGCATTTTTAATTAATGCTTCAGTACGTTTGCTCACAGGATCAAATGGCTGAAAATGTTCTATATGATAAGAATCTAGATACTGCTCAGCTTTTACACTTTGTAATACTGCTAAGTCAATCGGATCGTTATTTTCTGAGCGAGATGCTAATGCCGCGTACAATATAACTTGCTCAGCAGAGCCTTTATTTATTGAGTTTTCGATATAAAACGGGTCACCCAACGTTAATAGGTTTTGTGTCAATGTGCCGGTTTTATCAGAACAAAGAATATCAACACCCGCTAGCTCTTCAATTGCAGCTAAACGTGTTACAACCACTTGCTTTTTAGCCAATAAACGAGCGCCTACAGCCATAGTAACTGATAGCACTGTTGGCATTGCAACTGGTATTGCAGCAACAGTTAATACGAGTGCAAACTGTAATGTGGTGATCATTGGATCATCGCGAAACAAAGCAACAATAACTATAAGCAGTACTAAAGCCGCAGCAAGCATTATTAAATAATTACCAATTTTAAGCACCGCACGCTGAAAATGACTTGCGGTTCGCTCCCCTTGCACTAACTGTGCTGTTTTACCAAAAAAGGTATTAGCGCCGGTTGCGTAAACTATTGCTTCTATTTCACCTTGGCGAATAATAGAGCCCGAATAAACAGTTTCACCCGCCGACTTTACAACCGGTAACGACTCACCCGTAAGTGATGATTGATCGACTTCTACTGAATCACCATCGAGCAAA
Organism: Pseudoalteromonas sp. 31A1; assembly: GCF_011378815.1. Taxonomy (NCBI): domain Bacteria; kingdom Pseudomonadati; phylum Pseudomonadota; class Gammaproteobacteria; order Alteromonadales; family Pseudoalteromonadaceae; genus Pseudoalteromonas; species Pseudoalteromonas sp. 31A1. Next base: position 39,847 of record NZ_WTKY01000017.1, read on the forward strand.
CGCGCATCTGCAGGCACTATATCGCCCATCCGCATTCTAATAACATCACCTGGTACAAGCTCGCTGGCATTTAAATTTTGCCATTGAGTATCGCGGCGAACGCGTGCTTTGTTGGCTAATTTTGCTTTTAATGCAGCAATTGCATTACCCGCTTGATGCTCTTCCCAAAAGCCAACCAATACGTTGGACAACAATAATACAAGAATAATAAAAAAATCAGCCCAGTGCTTAGCAAGCGCAGATAAAATAATAGCAGCCTCGATCATCCACGGTATTGGTCCCCAAAAGTAAGATAAAAATTTGAGTAGTAGGTTTGTTTTTTCTTCAACTAGTTCGTTAGGTCCATATTGTGCCAATCTTTGTGTGGCATCAGCTTGGCTTAACCCGTCGGATGATGTTTTTAGCTTTGCTTGTAATTGTGCTAAATCGAGCTTGCTCCATTCATCGCAATTTTGATTATGTGAAGACTTGTTTACTGAACGATTTGATGATTGATGCGCTGACGAAATTTTAACCTTTTCCATACGAGCCTTCTATACAACATTGAGTTGAATAACTTGAGGTAATTAAAACCTACTAACCGTATAGCTAACATAAACTAAAGCTGTCGATATTGTTCTTACAAATATATTAACTTTGATCTAACGCAATATTTAAGATGAAATAATATAAAAAGGATTATTTTTAGAAGATGACAAAGAGATTGGATTATTAGAAGAAGTGCTCAAAGGCTATACATTGGGCTGAAATAGTAAATAACTCAGCCCAATGTATTTTTAGCTACAACCTTAAGGGTATAGCTATTGTTCTATTACTTTACAGTAAATTTTACGTCTTGGTCGCGTAATAAGTAAAGTGCAAAACACGCAGCCCACATTGGCCATGCAGTGAAGAATAATAAGTTGTTAAAGCCATCTATATACTGGTTGTACGAAGAAAGCGTAGATAAGCCATGCATTACAAAAATGATACCGTAAGTTATGCGCTTTTTAATACCCGCTAAAAATGCCAATACTAATACAAGTTGTAGAGCACCGATAACATAAGCAACTATGTCAGATGAGCCACTAATACCGTAAAAATGTTCGAAAATACGTGCGCTATGACCAGGATTTACGAATTTATCAAACGTCCACATAACCATTACAATAAACACGCCTAAACGCAAAGATAAAAGTGACCATTGTAAACGGTTTTGAACATCAGAATTGATTGAGCCTGTCATAAAACTTCCTTAAATAAATATTAATAAACGTTGAAGTAACCTAGACCGTATAAGTTGTTTTTTATTTCAAAAATTTTAATTGTTTTTATTTTAATTCATCAATTAAACCATGTAGTAATAAAAGTGAAGCATATTTCAGCAATTTAAAAAATGCTGCGTAAAAGTTAACAATTTTAAAATGTTAGCAGGTAAAAAGTAGTCTATAATTAAAAAAGCCCATTAAAAGCAAATATTTACATTCACTCTAATACAATCGCTCTATTAATATTTTATCAACTAATAAAACAATAGTACTTAATTACCACCTTTATAATGCATCCGTTTTGTTATGTTCTAAAAAACAAAAAGAATCGAAATTTACTGAAATTTATTTTTAATCCTTTCGGTCTTTATCGCCAACAACATTTTAACCGTAGAGAGAAAACGTTTGAAACACGCATATTTAGCACTTTCCCTAGCCACCATATTAAATACACCACTTAATGCTTTTGCAGCCGAAGAATCAAAAACAACAAAAGATGGCGCAATAGAGCGCATTGAGGTGGCAGGCCAAGTTATTAAATCTCAAGGTCTTTCGGTTAAAAACGCCACTGTAGACGGCCCGTTTGGCGACAACTTAGCCCTACAAGATATAGCCCGATCAGTAACACCAATTTCAAGCGAGTTAATAGAGCAACTCAATATTACGACTTTACAAGACGTGCTCGCAGTAAGCCCTAATACCTATTCAGCCAGTGGTTTTGGGGCACCCAGTTTACCTACTATTCGTGGGCAACTAGGTGAGCTTTTCCAAGATGGTACACGCCGCCAAGCAGGTAATAATGGCTTTGGCGTGCCGTTATCGTTCAACTCTATAGAACAGATAGACGTGGTAAAAGGCGCGCCGCCGGTATTATTTGGCTCAAGCCAACGCAACGGTGGTTTTGTAAACTTACATTCTAAAAAAGCATCAACTGACGAAAGTAAAGGCAAAGCAACGGTATCTGCAGGTCGATGGGATCAGTACAGTGTTTTAGTGGATTACAGTGCACCCATTGTAAAAGATAAAGTAGGTTTTAGAGTAAGCGCTGAACACATAGATAACGGCAGCTACTACGATTTTTCAGGCACAAAGAGCGACAGCTTATTTGCATCATTACGCGTATTACCTGATGACAAGAGCAGCTGGGATATTAACTTTGAGTTATATCAAGTTGAATTTACCGATAACGCAGGTATTAACCGCCCTACTCAAGCGCTAATAGATAATGGCCTTTATATTACCGGCCAAGGCGTGCAAGCAAATGGCAGCACAGTACCGGCAGCAGGTTCAATAATCTCACCAACTGGGCAAGTAAAAATAGATCGCAGTACAGTGCTTACCGATCCTGATAATCAAAACGAAGCCACTACTTATTTACTACACAGCATTTATAAGCGTGAACTTTCCAACAATGCATCAATAAAAAACATTACGTATTTTCAGCACTTACAACGCGAAGAAATTGCACAAAATAGCTTTGTTGAAATTATAGATGGTGCCGATACCGCGCAAAACCGTACCGAGCTTACCTATCTTTGGAATAGCGACCAGCAAACAATTTTTGCATTTGATGTGCGTTATAACCGCGTATTAGGCTACAGCCAATTTACAACAGAAGCCGATTTACCTATTGATTTAACAGGCCCACTTTCAAACCGCCGCATTCCTTTAACTGATGTACAACAAGCGCGTTTAATTGAAATTAGCCCAGGTATATTTGTATCCCCTGGTGGTCAATATGATATTAATAACGATGGCAGCGGCGACTTTAACTTATCAGACACGACCGATTCACGTTCATGGCAAACAGGCTTTGCTATTCAGCAAGATTCTGATTGGACAAGTAAATTTCATACGAGTGTTGGCTATCGCATAGATTTTTATGACGTAGACGCACATGACCCAATAGCACCACAAGGTCAAATTGCAGCCAGCGATAGCATTAACGATAAGCTACATTCGGGGCAAATAAGCTTTAACTACCGATTAAACGGTGATTACACCACTTATGGCGCAGCAAGTTATAACGAAGCCACATCAAATAGTATGGCCGGCGGTACATCTCTTGGTGGCGACAACACGATTAGCGCGCAAAACTTTTCAACCGAAAATACTTTAGTTGAATTTGGTTTAAAATACGCACCAACCGACAGTGATTGGTACGCCGATGGAGCAGTATTCAGCCAACGTCGTAGTTTACGTAATCGCGATGGTAGCAATACCGGCATTCGTACTACCGGCTTTGAAAGCCAAGTATTTTATGATGCTTACCCTTATTGGCTAAGTGCTGGCTACAGCTATATTGATGCTCGCTACGATAATTCTGCAAGTAGCCAAGATTCAGCTCAAGTAGCCGATGCATTTGACAACTCACGTCCAGATATTATTGAAGGTACCAGTGTTGGCGCACCTAGCTTTACCGCTTTTGCACCTTCAAACACCCGTGTACAGGGTATCCCTGAGCAATCGTTCAGCTTTAACGGAAATTATTCAATTAATTCGAAATGGCAAACGGGTTTTTCGGGTCTATATACAAAGAGTTATCCTTTAGACTTTTTAGCGACAGTAAAAATTCGTGATCAGTACACACTAAACGTTAATACTAGCTATGCTTTTACGCCTAGTACTAAACTACGCCTAGATGTAAACAATGTAACGAATCAAAAAAATTGGCGCCCTGTGTTTGAAGGCGGTTACTTTGGTGCAACATTGGCTTTTCCTGAGTTGCCAATAAACGCCAAGCTAACGCTTACCCATAATTTTTAAGAGAGAGAACATGATTAAAAAAATATTTTTGTTATTGATTGCAGCGGCTGCCATCGGCCTGTTCTTTCATTTTGACTTACACCAACTGCTTACGCTTGATGGCTTAAAAGGGTCTATGGATCAGTTTAGCGATTACAAAGAGCAATCACCGTTACTCGTTATTGGTGGATTCTTTTTATTGTATGTAGTGGTAACAGCTCTCTCTTTACCGGGCGCGGCTATTTTAACACTTGCCGCAGGTGCATTGTTTGGTTTAGTTGAAGGCTTATTGGTTGCCTCTTTTGCATCAACTATTGGCGCAACACTTGCCTTTTTAGTATCACGCTACTTACTACGTGACACTATTAAACAACGTTTTCCTGAGCGCTTAGCTGCAATTGACGCAGGCGTTGAAAAAGAAGGTGGTTTTTACTTATTCACTCTTCGTTTAGTGCCTGTGTTTCCGTTCTTTTTAATCAATTTACTAATGGGTGTTACCTCAATAAAGTCATGGACTTATTACTGGGTAAGCCAAGCAGGCATGCTAGCAGGCACATTTGTATTTGTTAATGCAGGTACGCAACTGGCTCAAATAGATAGCTTATCTGGCATTTTATCGTTCAACTTAATTTTATCATTCGCTCTATTGGGTATTTTCCCTTTCATTGCAAAAGGAATCTTAAACGTGTTTAAAAAACGTCGAGTATACAAAAATTATACTAAACCTAAAAAATTCGACCGCAACATGATTGTTATTGGTGCTGGGGCTGGTGGTTTGGTAACAAGTTATATTGCTGCTGCTGTTAAAGCAAAAGTAACCCTTATTGAAGCGGGCGAAATGGGCGGCGACTGTTTAAACTACGGTTGTGTTCCAAGTAAAGCAGTTATTAAAAGCGCTAAAATTGCAGAGCAAATTCGCCACGGCGAAAACTACGGTCTAGAAAACGCAACACCGCAGTTTTCGTTCAAAAAAGTAATGGCACGTGTACACAAAGTTATTGCCGATGTAGCACCGCACGACAGTGTTGAGCGTTACACCAACCTAGGCGTAGATGTTGTAAAAGGTTACGGTAAATTAATCGACCCGTGGACTGTAGAAATTAAGCTTAACGATGGCGGCACGCAAACACTCACCGCTCGTACTATTGTGATTGCCACTGGCGCACGCCCATTTGTACCGCCATTACCTGGTATTGAAGAAACAGGCTATGTAACAAGCGATACATTATGGAATAAATTTGCAGAGCTAGACGAAGCCCCTAAAAAGCTTGTAGTACTAGGCGGCGGTCCAATTGGTAGCGAATTAGCACAAAGCTTTGCACGTTTAGGTTCAAGCGTTACGCAAATAGAAATGGCGGAGCGCATCATGATCAAAGAAGACCTAGAAGTGTCTACCTTTGCTCACGAAGCGTTAACCGAAAGTGGCGTTAATATTTTAACATCGCATCAGGCACTACGCTGTGAAGCCCGCGATGGTAAAAAATTCATTATTGTTAAACATAACGACCAAGAAATCGAGATTGAATACGACGAGCTATTATGTGCTGTTGGACGAAGTGCACGCCTTAAAGGTTACGGCCTTGAAGAGCTTGGCATAGAAACAAACCGTACTGTTGTAACTAACGAATACCTTGAAACGCTATACCCAAATATTTTTGCAGCAGGCGATATAGTGGGCCCGTACCAGTTTACTCATGTTGCCGCTCATCAGGGTTGGTACGCGGCAGTAAATGGCTTATTTGGTCACCTTAAAAAGTTTAAAGTAGATTACCGTGTTATTCCATGGACTACGTTTATTGACCCAGAAGTTGCACGTGTTGGCTTAAACGAGCAAGATGCAAAAGACAAAGGCATAGACTACGAAATTACTCGCTTTGAATTTGAAGAACTAGACCGTGCAATTACCGACAGCGCTACAAAAGGCTTTATTAAAGTAATTACACCCAAAGGCAAAGACAAAATACTCGGTGTTACTGTGGTCTCTGAGCACGCTGGCGACTTAATAGCTGAATTTGTTTTAGCAATGAAACACGGTTTAGGCCTTAATAAAATACTCGGTACTATACACAGCTACCCTACTTGGGCTGAAGGTAACAAATACGCAGCAGGCGAGTGGAAACGCGCTCATGCACCTGAAAAAGTGCTTAACTTGCTTGAAAAATACCATACTTGGCGTCGAGATTAATTATGTTTAAAACACCTCTAAAGGCATTACTCCTTGGCTCGGCTTTAGTTGCAACATCGTTTGCAACGTCATTCGCAGCCCAAGCACAGAGCATGCACGATAGCTGGAATACATTATTAAATAAGCACGTTATCGAAATTAACCAAGGTCACAGTACTGAGGTTGATTACACTGCAATAAAACGTGAGCATGCACAGCTAAAAGCGTATTTAGATTCGTTAACGGCTGTAACGCAAAGCGAATTTGATGCGTGGGAAAAGCCTAAGCAACTTGCGTTTTTAATCAATGCTTATAACGCCTGGACTGTTGAGCTTATATTAACTAAGTACCCAAGTATTGAGTCTATTAAAGACTTAGGGAGCTTTTTTAGCTCACCGTGGAGTAAAGAGTTTGTGCCATTACTTGGCAAAACTCGCAGCCTTGATGATATAGAGCATGGTTTAATACGTGGTAGTGGTAAATACAACGACCCACGCATTCACTTTGCGGTAAATTGCGCGAGTATTGGTTGCCCAGCGCTTCGAGAAGAAGCGTATACAGCCACTGATTTAGAAAGCCAATTGCAAGAGCAAACGGTGCGCTTTTTATCAGATATGACACGTAATATGGCTCAAGAAAATACGCTAAGCGTGTCTTCAATATTTAAGTGGTACGGCGATGACTTTGAAAAAGGCTTTAGAGGTGCAAACACGCTACAGCAGTTTTTCTTGCAGTATCCTGACGCTCTTAAATTGATACCCGCTCAGCAAAAAGCACTTAAAAATGATGACATGAAAGTTAAATTTTTAGACTACAACTGGGATTTAAATGTTCGCCATTAAGTTTTGGCAAACACAGGCGCGATACAGCTTTTGCTGTGTCGCGTTTTGCGTTTGTACAATCGCAAATTTAGCTGTTTTTTCGAGCACCGCGTTTGCTAATACCGTTATTAACTCAAATAGTAAAAGTAATTTAGTAATAAATACACAACAGGGATCTCGCTGGCAACAAGTTAAAACACTTGGTAGCAATCAAGATGTATACTTTTATGCATGGGGCGGCGACGCGCAAATAAATGCTTATATTCAATGGGTAGCGCAGCAAGTTAAAACTAAGTACAACATTAACTTAGTCCATGTGAAATTAAGCGATACCAGCGAAGCAGTAAGCCGTGTGCTTGCCGAAAAATCAGCAAACAATAGCAACCAAGGCAGCGTAGATTTAATGTGGATCAACGGGGCTAACTTTGCCACCATGAGCGAGCACTCTCTCCTTTTAAAAGAATGGGCGAATAAATTACCTAACTTTGTATTTACCGATCCTATTAACAATCCTGCTGTAACCTTTGATTTTGGACTACCTACCAATGGAATGGAAGCACCATGGGGGCAAGCGTCACTTACCTTTTATTACGACAGCCTTGCAATAAATGGAAAAGCAAACAATAAACTACCGACTACATTAAACGAATTATTAAACTGGAGCGCACAAAATCCTGGTCGCTTTAGTTACCCAAAGCCGCCTGACTTCTTAGGTATGAGCTTTTTAAAGTACGCCTTAGTTGTACTGCATCAGCAAAGCAGCGAAAACATTAAAGCGCAGTTAAACCAACCAGCTACTACCAAAAACACGGCGCAAGTGTTAAACCCTTTGTGGGAGTTTTTAAATAAACTGCACCCAACGCTTTGGCGCGGCGGCACTCATTTTATGCAAAGTGGCGCGCAAATGCGCCGCCTAGTAGACGATACAGAGCTGAGCTTAGCCTTTACTTTTTCTGCCCCCGAAGTACCAGCGGCTGTAAAACGCTATGATTTACCAAACAGCATTCGCAGCTATGCAATGAGTGATGGCAGTTTAAGTAACACCCATTTTGTGGCAATTCCTTATAATGCAAGCCACCAGCAAAGCGCGCAATTAGTCGCTAATTTTTTAATGAGCCCAGAGGCGCAAGCTGAAAAACAAAAAGCGCATATATGGGGCGATAAAAGCGTACTTATTCAATCAACGCTAACGCCTGAGCAACAAGCCTTATTTAAAACAGCTAAACCGCATCCAAGTGCACTGCCTTTAAACAGTATTAAACGCACATTGAGTGAACCTCATCCAAGCTGGGTAAACGCCATTATGCAAGGTTGGCAAACCCGTTATGGAGTAAGCCAATGAGCGTTATTTCAAAAAGTGTACAAGTAAATACCAAAGCAACAACGCAGTGCAGCACCGATATATTTACGCGCATTGTAAAATTTAGCCCGCGCTTTTTACTCGCTTTACTTATACTACCCGTACTTGGTGGCTTAATTAGCGTATTGCTGCCTGCCTTTGGTTATGCACCCGTACTTGAGCAAACAACGTTTAGCTTGCAAGGTTTTAATGCCCTTTGGCAAACACCTGGCCTTACCCAAATGGTTACCCTAAGCGTTGCAACAGGCTTAATAAGTACTTTGCTTGCATTTATCATTACCTTAATGATTTTAGCTGCGTTTTTTAACAGCCCGTGGCTTGACCGAATACAACGTTTATTGAGCCCTATATTAGTGATACCTCATGCCGCAGCGGCTATTGCAGTAGGGTTTTTAATTGCCCCTTCAGGTATGATTTCACGCTTAGCGTCGCCTTGGTTAAGCGGCTGGGAACTTGCGCCAAACGGCATGTTTCCGCATGATTCGTTCGGTATTAGTATAATTTTGGGCTTAACACTTAAAGAACTTCCCTTTTTATTATTAATGGCACTAGGCGTGCTTGCTCAACCTGAGCTTGGCAAAAAATTACGCCAACAACATAAGGTTGCGCTTAACTTGGGCTATTGCCCAATGACCGCCTTTTTTAAAGTAATACTGCCCAGCCTTTATCCGCTACTGCGTTTGCCCCTTTTAGCCGTATTGGCTTATGCCAGCGCAAGCGTAGAAATGCCTCTTATTTTAGGCCCAAATACACCACCCACGTTGGCCGTTGCAATAATGCATTGGTTTAACGATGTTGATTTAAACCTGCGTATTAAAGCCTCAGCAGGTGCTTTATTACAACTGGCTGTTACAGGCGGGTTATTAGCCCTTTGGCTTGGAGGCGAAAAGGCTGTAAAAGTGTTATTTAGTGACTCTCTTACTAACGGAGTGCGTGAATACGGCGGATTTTATTGGCAAAAAATAACGGTAGTACTCACCGCATTAGTAATTAGCTTTATACTGTTGTCACTTATTGGTTTAGTTATGTGGTCGGTTGCAGGCTTTTGGCGCTTTCCAGATGCAATGCCTGAACAATTTACGCTACTGCATTTTAAAAGTGCGTTAATGCAAATGGGCAGCCCACTTTTTAATACGCTAGCAATTGGTTTAGTAACCACACTATTTGCCATTATCCTTACTTTATTGTGTTTAGAATCAGAGCAGTTGAGTGACAAACCTATTTCTCGTTTTACCAGTTTAATTATTTACTTACCGTTATTAGTACCCAGTATTGCCTTTTTGTTTGGGCTAGTATGGATACAACAACTAGTGAATAACCAAGCCGCATTTTTTAATGTAGTACTTACTCATTTACTGTTTGTGTTGCCTTATGTGTTTTTGTCACTTGCGAGCAGCTATAGGCGTTTAGATCCTCGTTTTGCTCATGTTGCAGCAAGCCTAGGTGCAGCGCCATGCAAGGTGTTTTTTAAAGTAAAACTACCTCAGTTGTTTGCTCCTATTTTAATTGCAGCCGCACTGGGCTTAGCCATTAGTTTTGGGCAATACCTACCCACGCTTTTAGCAGGCGGCGGGCGCATTGCGACTATAACAACCGAAGCCGTTACGCTTGCCAATGGCGCAAGCAGACGTACCAGTGCCGTGTACGCTATTATGCAAATGGCGTTGCCGCTTATTGGATTTATATTGGCATGGGGTTTACCTAAATACTTTTTCAAAAGCGCACGTATTTAAAAGTGCGCAAATTTAAAGCCCCCATGTTTAACATTATCAGGGTTAAGGTTTTTTAATGCAGTCATCATTACAGATTAAAAATTGTCAGCTTTATCGCCAAAATGAGTTGTTACTTAGCTTAAACGAGCAAGTTAATGGCGGTGAAATTCTGACTATTATGGGCCCATCAGGCAGTGGTAAATCAAGCTTATTAAATTGGCTTACGGGTACTTTACCAAGTAGTTTTAAGGCCAATGGTGAGGTGTGGCTTAATGGTCAAAATATCGATAACACACCTCCACACTTACGCCATATTGGTGTGCTTTATCAAGACGCTTTATTGTTTTCGCATTTAACGGTTGCTGGTAACATTGCTTTTGCAATGCCTAAAGGTAATAAAAAACAACGCCTTGAAAAAATAGAACACGCACTTGAGCAAGTAGGTCTTAAAGACATGGGTAATCGCCACCCCGATAACTTATCGGGTGGACAACAAGCCCGTGTTGCATTATTACGTATGCTACTGAGCGAACCTAAAGCCATTTTACTCGACGAACCCTTTAGCAAACTCGACACCCAACTGCGTGTTGATACACGCGAACTCGTGTTTAGCCAAATACGGGATCACAAACTACCTGCAATTATGGTAACTCATGACCATAGCGACGCCGACGCTGCAAATGGCACACTCATTACTTTAAGTAGCGCACTTTAATACATGATTTTAATACATAGCTTTAAACGCATAAGGCAAAAAACATGCTAGACAAATTTATCACCCCTATAATTAAGCCACTTTTAACACCTGTGGTTATGCTTATGCATAAACGCGGCATAACCGCCGATCAGCTCACTGTGGTAGGCTTTTTAGTTGGCTTATTAGCCGTGCCATTACTGGCGTTTGAAATGTGGTACGGCGCATTAGTTGCCATTGCTTTAAATCGAATTTTAGATGGACTTGATGGCGCATTAGCACGCTATGCAAACCAGAGTTCAAGCGCAGGTGGCTTTCTAGATATCACACTCGACTTTTTATTTTACGCGGCTATTCCGCTTGGCTTTATTTTGGCAAACCCTGAGCAAAACGCGATAGCGGGATCGTTATTACTTGCCACTTTTATTGGTACGGGCTCAAGCTTTTTAGCTTTTGCAATTGCCGCCGAAAAATTTAAACTCGAAAAACCGCAATTTAAATACAAAAGTTTTTACTACTTAAACGGCTTAACCGAAGGCACTGAAACAATAGCGCTATTTATTGCATTTTGTATTTGGCCGCAGCACTTTGCGATTATGGCGAGCATTTTTGCTATTGCGTGTGGCATAACTATTTTTACCCGTATACATGGCGGTTATCACACGCTTAAGCAACAAGAAGCAGCTGAAAACGTGCCTAGCAGTGCAAATTCAGAGGTAATCAATGACTAATGAAGTATGGTGGCGACTCGGCTGCTTTTTTAGCATTTTAATTATAATGATGCTGCTTGAATGGCAAAAGCCTGCTCGCCAAGCACCTATTAAAAGCAGTACACGTTGGTTTGCTAATTTTGGGTTAGTGTTTGCTTCATCAGTTATTGCGCGCTTAGTGGTCCCTATTGGGTTAACCGCTGTAGCACTTTACAATCAAGAGCACGGCATTGGCTTATTTAATCAAATAGCTCTACCAAGCAGTTTAATTATTATATTGAGCATACTTTTACTCGATATATTAATTTATTGGCAGCATAGATTATTTCATCAAGTGCCTATTTTATGGCGTTTGCACCGCGTACACCACGCCGATGCGCATGTTGATACCAGTACTGGGCTGCGCTTTCACCCTATCGAAATTGTGCTGAGCATACTTATAAAACTCATTGCAGTAACTGCTCTTGGCGTACCTGCCATTGCGGTACTTATATTTGAAATAGCACTTAATGGTTTAGCACTATTTAATCATGCAAATATACGCCTACCTAATGCCATTGAAAAACCACTGCGTTTAATATTAATGACGCAAATATTACATAGAATTCACCATAGCCAAGTGGTTAGTGAAACTAACTCAAACTATGGTTTTAGTGTAATTTGGTGGGATAAATTATTTGGTAGCTACAAAGATAAAGCTAAAAAAACCGACGCAGATATAAATATTGGCTTAAAAGAATACCCAAGCAAAAAGCAAAATGCCTCATTGTGGGGCTTATTGATCATGCCTTTTAAAAATAAGTGAGCATAAGCTCACTTAGTTAATATATTACATCAGGTTATTTACTTTTTATATTTTTTATTGCTTTTAAAATGTCGTCTGGGCGCTGAAAAACTGCCATATGATCGCTATTACTTAGAGGTATATATTGCCCACCCGATTGCTCACTAATTTGCTGGCTCCATAAAGAGCCCTCTTGTTGCCATAATACTAAATTATCGACGAAGTCAGGTTCTGCATTTTTAATATCATACGATTCAAAATCAGTATCTATAACGGAGATTGGAGTGGATGTGGCTATATCGGCACTAATAACACGATTTAAATCATCATGATAATTCATAATCTCTCTTGCTCGTGTTACTTGTTTATCAATTTGAGTACGGCTTTGGCTTATTAAATCAAAGTACGGCCAATTCATCTCTGCTTTATACTGTGAAGGGATGAGTGTTTCGGTCGTTGTACGTTCATCAATTAATTTATCTCGAGTCCTTTGCGTCCAATTACCTTCTTCTATATGTGTGATTAAGGTATCACCTGCATCTCTATACCAATATACGGGCCAATCTTGATACAAGCTAATAGAGTGTGGCAGCAAAACATCGGGGTCAATCCACACCATACCGTTAAGGCTAGTTACAAATTGTGAATCAGGTGAATTTTGCCATAAGTGAGCCAAAATATTTGCACTGGCAAAGCTAACAATAATTAGCTCCTTTTCATTAAGCAGTCCTAACGTTTTATCTAATGCAGGCACAAAAGAAGCATACGATGGTTGCTCAGCAGGGCTACTAAAACCGCTTCCAAAGCGTTCTATGACGTGTACACGATGAGTTTTTGCTATCAATGGCTGCAGTAAAGCAAACCAAGCACTGTCACTATGAAAGTTTTTATTAAAGCCCGATAAAAGAATAATCGCGGGCCCCGAATGTTCAAGGCCCATGCTACGTACATGTACATCGATTTTTTGTTGTTGATCAACGCGATATAATTTTGAGTAGGTATCGAGTTTAGTTTTACTTACTGTATCAAAAAAGCTTATTAATTCTTCAGTGGTGTTAAAACTACTAAATGCCCAACTATGCCCACCGCCTTCAATTGCTACCAATTGGTTGATATAGCTATCATTTTTAAATGTATATTTAGCGATTGCCTGACTTTTTTCTAATTGTACACCCGAATCAATACTGTTTTCTTTGGCTATTATTTCAATAGCAAGCCTACTTGGGATTAATCCAAAATTTGAATGAGTTTTACCTTCAAAGGGTAAAGTCTGATCATTTGTGCCATGTACCATCATGTAGTTGGTGTGATTTACTATCTCGCATCGTTGAGACAGCTGCTCTGACATAGGCGAGGCAACTGATGCTATGGCCGCAAACTTTAAACTACTATTACACATTAAATTTTGTGTAAATAAACCTCCTTGAGAAAACCCGACCGCAAAAAGCTCTCCATCAATAATGTTGTATTTAGCTTTAACATCATCAACAACATTTTCGACAAACACCAAATCATTAATGCCTAATCGATGGGGTTTATTGCAATCACATCCTTCATTCCACTCTTCAACTTTTGATTGTGGGTAAACAACTATATAATTTTCTGATGCAGATTCAAACGCAGCCATACTCTGCATATTTTTAGCGCTCTGCCCAGAACCATGAAAAGCTAATAAAAGCTTATAAGATTTTTTTGTATCAAAGTTATTACGTGGTGTTGCCACATAATAACTTCGATTTTTTAATTTAACTTTAGTTAAACCCTTGGGCTGGGTACTTGTTAAACTCGAATCCTTATTAGTACCATTACAGCCGGCCATTAATAATGTGACTGTCATTATTTTCAATAATAAATATAAATAAGTACGCATCTTCTCTACTCTCATTAAATATGAGTTGGTAGCAAATCATATACTTATTTGTTGTTGCCATAGTTGACGCTTATGTTTTTGTTATATTTATGTTATATTTATGTTATATTTTAAAAAGCAATGTAATTTCAATACGATAGAGAAACCTATGGCTGTCCATATTTCTGGTGTTATTTTTGACGAAGAGCAGCGAACATTAAAAAATGACAGTCAAACTAGAAAACTTGAACCAAAAGTATTCAGTTTATTAATTACTTTACTAGCAGCTAATGGGAAAATTGTCACTCGAGACCAACTCATAGTTGAAGTCTGGAATAATCGGGTTGTAGGTGAGGGGGCGATCAATCGAACAGTGTCTTTATTGAGAAACCATTTTTCAGCGTTAACTAATGAAAATATTATTGAAACTGTCCCAACTCAAGGGTATCGGTTAGTTGCTACTGTAACGAACACAGATATTTCTCACGATGAAATGCCTGTTGAGCAAAAGGTTGCTTTTAAAAGCCCATCATTCAAGAAACCTATGCGCAATATCAAAAAAGCATCAATTATTGCAATTATTATAACTCTGCTATTAATTACCCTTTTTAGCACACTCTTCAAAGTTGAAAACTTAATCACGCCAAATAAATTATCACTTGTTAGTGCGCCATTGATTGGTTTGCAAGGTAGAGAATATAAGCTCTCGGCCACCCAATCTGGGGGACTCATTTTGTTCCATCACCTTGATGAGGATGACCGTCAATCGGTTTATTTATATGATACAAAAACACATACTCAAAACAGTGTACTAACAAATTCGTTGGCGACGATAAGTGCTGATGGAGAATATATCGTTTATGCAACACACATTGATGAACAATGTTTAATTTCGACTTATCATGTACACACTAAGAAAAAGCAGTTTTTATTTTCATGTGATGAGTTCCCAACCTCACTAGCTTGGGGAGAAAACAATACATTTTACTTCAATAAACGTTTTAGTAAATCTCATCCATATCAAGTATATAGCTATAATATAAACACGAGTAGATTAAGACAAATTACAAATCCAAGTAGTAACAATAATACTAAGGGCGATTTTGATTTCTCCTACAATAACCATAGTAATCAACTTGCTATTGTTCGTTATATAAGCGAAAACGACTCAAAAATAATTATTAAAAATGAAGAAGAAAAATTAAACGAATACGTAGTTAATCTGCGTGTAAAAAGTCTTGTATGGCATTCTAAAAACAATACTTTAGTTATCGCAAACAACAACACTATTTTCTCTTTAGAAGCCGCTAGTGGTGAATATTATTCGATAAAAAAATTAGATTTTACAATTAACTCTTTAGCTATTATCCCAGCTAAATTGAATGCCTCGCTATTAGTAAGTAGCCTTAATGTCGTAAGCGAAATTGTAAAATATAACACTATTAACAGCAGTCAACATGTGTGGCAGCAAAGTGCGCGCACAGAGCTGCTTCCTCGTATGCGGGCAAACATTCAAACTTTTTTGTCTACGCGTTACAAAAGCCATCACTTTTGGAGAGTTAAAAACGACGAGGCCCAATTAATTGATATCGATTTACCCTTTGATCTACAGTTTGTACGCTACGAACTATCTGATGATGGCAGCCGTATTTTATTTACTAAGCACGGCGATGTTTTTGAACTAGATTTAAATAAAAATGCCTATCAAAAAGTGTTTACTAAAAATCACAATAGCTATGTTGCTAATTACGACGCACAAAATAACATTATTTATAGCACAAACGCTTCTGGACAATGGCAACTGTGGTTGTATCAACGAAGTACCGATACACACAGTCAATTAACTTTAAATGGGGGTTATAGCGGCAGAATCGTAGATCAATACCTCTATTACTCTAAATTTAATGTAGATGGTTTATGGCGTAAAAATTTAACAACAACAAGTGAAGAACTTGTTATTAAAAACTTCAATCGAATCAACTGGCTAAACTGGCAACTTATTGACCACCAATTATACTTTTATCGAGAAGCAACGGGAATTTGGACTTTTAATATCAATACTCAAAAAGAGAATTTGATCATGCCAAAACCTGATGGTTTTGTTCACCAATATACAGTGGCACCTGATCAGCAACATATATTCTGGGTACGCCTAAAAACCATTCAAGGTGATATTTATCAATATACCTTTTAATTATCGTTTTTAAATATAGGTGTGTGTTTTTCAAATATAAAATAATAAAAATGCTTTACTATAAACTGTTTAGCAATACATATGTAAATAAGTAAACTGCTTACGCTCCTCGTATTTATGTATTTTTCAGTCCTGCAACTGGTCTTACCGTAAACTAATTGTAAATAAAATAAACAAATATGTTGACCATTTGCGTACTCCACAATATCATTTGTAAGCGCTTACAAAACACATTTACAAATGTAAGCGCTTACAACACAAAAATACATAGATCGTAAAACAATTAATCTGACAATAATCTGTTGAAACCGGGGTTCAGTTATGAACATTGAAACAACGCACATTACACGTTTACTTGCCGCTATCTCTTTAGTTACGTTAGCTGGCTGTGGTGGCGACTCTGCCACTAAATCAAATTTTGAAAATGTAGATGCTTCTGAACCAGTATCAGATTGGCAAATGGTTTGGAGCGACGAGTTTGAAGGCTCAGCCATTGATACAAACAAATGGAACTATGAATTAAACTGCAATGGCGGTGGTAACAACGAGAAACAGTGTTACACCGACAGCGAGCAAAATGCATTTATTGCAGACGGTGTGTTAAACATTGTTGCCCTACCCGCTGAAGAAGGTGCAGAAAAACCTTACACTTCAGCGCGCTTAAATACGCGTTACAACGCTGACTTTACGTATGGTCGCTTTGAAGTGCGCGCCAAACTTCCATCAGGACAAGGTAGCTGGCCAGCATTTTGGATGCTGCCAACAGATGAAGTTTACGGCACTTGGCCTCGTTCTGGCGAAATAGATGTTTTAGAATCAGTAAATCTTAAAACACCGGATGAAGACGGTGGAATAGAGTCAAGCATCCACGGCACACTTCATTACGGACGCGCGTGGCCAGATAACAGCTCTACGGGCAAAGAATTTAAATTCCCTGAAAATACTAACCCGGCAGATGATTTCCACACGTATGCTGTTGAATGGCAAGAAGGTGAAATTCGTTGGTACGTAGACGGTTACCTTTATGCAACTCAGCGTCAATCAGAAGTTCGTACTAATGCAAGTGACGAGGCTGTAGGTCTAAAACACCGTGGCTGGTTTGCTGAATATTTTGAGCAAGGTTCTGGCGAGCTTGAAACTCACTGGGATAGCGCACCATTTGATAAAGACTTTCATTTATTGCTAAACCTAGCAGTAGGCGGCGACTGGCCTGAAAACGTTAATGATCTAGGTATAGATGCTAGCGCATTTGAAAACGGCCAAACCTTTGCTATTGATTACGTACGTGTTTATCAATGTGCATCAAACCCTGAAACAGGTAAAGGCTGTGAAACTATTCGCCCAGGTTACAATAGCCTAGACGATGCTTTGCTTGAAGGCGATGCACCAATTCCTAGCCCACCTTCGACAGGCATTGCAACACCACTGACTATTTTTGGTGAGTCATTTAATCCAAATTGGCCTGCATGGGATTGTTGTGGAGGATCTACTCCCGCTATTGTTGCAGATGAAACCCAAGGTGATGTAGTTGAATTTGTAGTAGGTGCAGAACCCACTGTAATGGGCTTTATTAGCCGTGAGATTTTTATTACTGACGAAGCAGGAAAAGCCAGCCCGTTTGATGCTTCTCCAATGCTGGATGAAGGTTACGTTCGTTTTAAAATGAAAGTAACAAATGCACCAGGCACTGCTGATGCAGCTTGGCTTGTAAAACTTGAAAGTAATGAAGGTTCTAGCGCATTAGAAATGCCGATTACAGATAGCATTGAAGGCGTAAGTCCTGTTGTTGGCCAATGGCAAACTTATACATTCTTATTAAAAGATCTAGATGCTGCAAATTTAGATATTAGTGCAATTGATGTGATCATGGTGTTTCCAGCATGGGGCGCAGGTGAAGGCGCTGTTTATTTAATTGACGATGTTGAGATTACTCAAGATAACTTAGGCGTATCACCTGAGCTTACTATTTTTACTGATGAGCAAAATCTAGCATGGCCAATGTGGGATTGTTGTGGTGGCTCAACCCCTGTTGAAGCTATGGATGATGAAGAGCATGGTTTAACCGCAGAATTTAGCATTGGTGCAGAGCCTACTGTAATGGGCTTTAATAGCCGCACATCGTCAGGTGGCGCAGGTGAATCGTTTGATGCTAGTAGCATTTTAGATGAAGGCGTTATTCAATTTGATTTAAAAGCAACGTCTGCACCGAGTGACCCAACTACACCGTGGTTGTTTAAAGTTGAGTCAAACGAAGGTGACTCTGCAGTAGAGCTTGAATTAACGGCAAGTGTTGAAGGCGTAGCGCCAGTTACTGGCGAGTGGCAAACATATACGTTTAAGCTTTCTGATCTTGCAGCTGCTGGCTTAGATGTAAGTACTATAGATGTACTAATGATTTTCCCAGCGTGGGGTGCAGGTGAAGGCTCTGTTTACCGTGTAGATAACGTTAAGATTTATAATCCAAATGCAGCGCCAGCTGCAACGGGTGAGCTTACTGTATTTAAAGATGCAGCTGCCGATCAGTGGAGTATTTGGGATTGTTGTGGTGGCTCTACACCAACAACAGAAACCGATGATGACGCGCATGGCGCAGTAGCGCAATTTAGCATTGGTTCTACTGCTACAGTAATGGGCTTTATTGCTGATGAAGACGTATCGTTCGATGCCTCTGCAATACTTGAAAATGGTGTAGTTCAATTTGATATGAAACTAGTCTCTGCGCCTTCAGATATTGACGCACAATGGCTATTTAAAATTGAATCAATTGGTACATCGAGTGCCGTAGAGCTTGCTTTATCTAGCAGTGTTGAAGGCCAAGTACCTGTAACGGGCGAATGGCAAACATACACCTTCCCTCTTCAGCAATTATTTGATGCCGGCTTAGACATTAGCGCATTAAACGTAATTATGGTTTTTCCTAGCTGGGACATGGGCGATGGCGCGCTTTACCGTATAGACAACGTGATTATTGCAAATCCATAAAACACACACCAATAGGCGCTTAGCGCCTATTGCTACACAACAACATTTTATAAAGCAGAGCTATTATGAACACATTCAATTTTAAAAAGAGCCAACTTGCGGCTTCTGTGTCTCTCATCATTGCTGCGAGCACATTAAACACAGCTATTGCGGCAGAAGCAGAAACAAGCGTTTCATCTGATGTAGAAGTTATTGAAGTAAAAGGTATTCGTGGTTCACTTATTCGTTCTATGGATATGAAACGCGACTCTTCTGGCATTGTAGATGCCATTTCATCTGAAGAAATGGGTAAATTCCCAGATACCAACTTAGCAGAATCATTACAACGTATTACCGGCGTATCGGTGAGCCGTGCAAACGGTGAAGGTAGCCAAATTACAGTACGTGGTTTTGGCCCTGAGTTTAACTTAATTACCTTAAATGGCCGCCAAATGCCGGGCACAGGTTATACACGTTCGTATAACCTTGAAAACATCGCCTCTGAAGGTGTAAGTGCCCTTGAAGTATTTAAAACAGCACGTGCAGACGTGCCAAGCGGTGGCTTAGGTGCAACGGTAAATATTTCTACTGCACGCCCTTTTCAAAAGCCGGGTCAGAACTTTTCAGCAACCGTTAAAGCAAATCACGACTCGTCAAACGAAGCTGGCGATGACGTAACACCAGAGTTTTCTACTGTTTACAGCAATACTTTTGTAGATGACACTTTTGGTTTTGGTTTTTCGTTTTCGCACCAAGAGCGTGACTTTCAAAAACAAAGTGCCAATATTCAAGGCTGGCAAGCAAACGTAGACCTACCTGATTTAGATAGTAGCAACGTTGTTGATAACCGTACAGATACATCAGGTAACTACTACTTCCCTAAAGACATGAACTACTCTATTGAAGATGTAGAACGTGAACGTACAAACGGACAAGTTACTTTTCAGTTTGCACCGGTAGATGGCTTTGTAGCAACACTTGATTACACCGCAAGTAAAGCTGTAACAGGTTCTCAAAGTATTGGTTGGGGTATTTGGAACGACTTTGGTAGCAATATTAATGGCTACGAACTAGATGAAAATGGTACAGCTGTTTATGCTGATATTAGCGGTAACGATGCATCATTCACAGCTAATAAAGGTACTACAGAAGTAAAAGCGCGCTCTCTAGGTTTAAATCTAGATTGGGAAATTAACGACACGTGGCACGTAGAGCTTGATTACCACGACTCTAAAAACGAAACTGATAACGGCGCCGACAACGGGCTGGGAAGTGCCGGCCAAGTAATTTTAGGTTCTGATCAGCTAGCTAATAAAATTTATGATTACCGCACGGGCGAAGTACCCAGTGCACAAGTTAACTGGTTAAATGGCACAAGTGAATTAACGCCTGGCGAAATTGATTCAAACTTTAGTCAGTTTATTCATTCACCTGGTGAATCAAACATTGAACAATTACAACTGCATACGACATGGTATAACGAAAGCTATGACATTGGTTTAGTTAAAGTTAAATTTGGCGCATCACGTACAGAACAAAACACCGGTGGTTACACCGCATGGAGTGGTTTAGTAGGTGGTCCAGGCTTTAACCCATCGTATACAGAAATATTCCCAGATAGCATGTTTACCCGCAACGATACATCAGGCCTTTTAGATCAGTTTGATGGCGGCGGCAGCGACTTACAACCTGGTTACTACTATACCTATGACTTTGACGAAGCTGTTGCGCGCCAAATTGCTTATTTAACGGCTGATGTAACGGGTGGCGATGCATATACAGCTAATGCATACGCAGACGGAATAGATAGCGAGAGCTACGTAGAAGAAATCACTAATAGCTTTTATGTTCAATCAAGCTGGGAATTTGACGTAAGTAACTACTACGTAAAAGTAAATGCAGGCCTACGCTATGAGCAAACAGACGTAACAAGTACTGTGCGCCAACGCGTTGAAGATCAAGTTAATTGGATCAGCGCTTCAGAGTGGATCATGCAATACGCTGCTGGCGGCGATGATAACTTCTTAGAGCAACAAGGTGATTACGATGTTTTACTGCCTTCAATCGACGTAAGTGTTGATTTAACTGAAGACGTAGTGGCCCGCGTATCTTGGGGTAAAACAATGTCGCGTGCACCATTAGGTAATTTAGCCGGTGGTCGTAGTTTAACAGGCAGCCCAAAACCAGGTTCTCGTACAGGTGGCCAAGGTAATACAAACTTATTACCGTTTGAATCAACAAACCTTGATTTATCACTTGAGTATTACTACGCAGAAGGCAGCTACGCATCTGTTGGTTACTTTAAAAAAGATGTTGATAACTTTATTCAAACCACCATTACGCAAACCACTATTGATGGCTTGCACGATATTTTAAACGGTCCTCGTTACTTACAAGCCGTAAGCGATATTGAATCACGTGGCGAGCAAGCAACAACCGACGCTATTTTTGCACAAATGATTGCCAGCGGTTACGGCAATGCAAATGGCGTTATTGAACCAAACAGCGACGATCCGCTAATAACATGGAATATTAGCCAACCACAAAACACCGACAGTAAATCGGTAGATGGTTTTGAAGTAGCTGTTCAGCACTTAATTGGTGAAACCGGTTTTGGTATTGGTGTTAACGCAACATTTGTAGATGGCGACGTTGAATTTGATAGCGAAAGCCTAGATCAACAAGCACCACTAACAGGCTTAAGTGACTCAGCTAACTTCCAAGGCTTTTACGAAAAAGACGGCCTATCAATTAAAATTACTTATGCATGGCGCGACTCATACCTAATTGGTGTAGGCCAAGCGCAAGGTTCAGCTGATGCGCCTCCGCAATATGCTAAAGCGTATGGCCAATGGGATATGAGCGTTAACTACGATGTAAACGAAAACGTAACGGTATTTTTTGATGGCATAAACTTAAATAATGCCACCGAAGAAGGTTACGGACGTTACGAAGAGCAGTTCTTATTTGCTAATCAATACGGTCCTCGTTACTCAATTGGTGCTCGTTACACGTTCTAACTAAATTTTCTTTAGTAAAAAATGCAAAAAAACCGCTCACTGAGCGGTTTTTTATTGCCTTAACTCTTAGTTATTTACCAGTAATGAGCTGTTAACCTCCGACCTTTGGTAAAGGCTTCTTACTTAATATTTCAAATGTAATTAAATCCACAAGCATTGAATAAACCACATTATTATTAATAAAAATAACAAAAAGCTCCCCGTCAGAATTTAAACCTGATTCAACTATACGATTATAATCTGTAATAATTTCAGTGTAATTAGAGCCATCAACTTTACTTAAAGCAAAAGTCCGATTGTCGGTGTTATCCAATTTATTATCTAAATTTGTATCACTATTTATTACTTCATAAGAGATAGCGCGGGTGGCTGACCTTTCATTAAACTCATCATCTACAAGTGGCATTATATCTATAATCAACTGATCTATAGATTTAAATAACCAAACAGAGTTATTCGTAATGCTATTAGTGAAGAGAACGTTTTTTGATCTAGTTGGTTTATAGCTACTTCCGCCAAACTCATTATATATCCCCAGTACTTCACTTTTTTCTACAAACAGTTTTTCGGACTCAAGTGCAATAAAATAAAAATCAGTACCACTTATTTTATGTGGATAACCTAAGCGCCAGTTTTCTTCTTTGTTATCGTCTTGAGCTAAATTTAATGTTGTTTGTTTTACGAGAATTTGATCTTTAAAAATGACAGAAGCAAGTTGATAAAAAACAAAAAATATAGCAATTATAAGTCCACTAAATAAAACCAGCCCATTAAGATTCCATACCCATTTAAAAAATTTATCTGATTTCATGTTATTCCAACTTCTAAGCTACTTAATTCTAAAGTAGGTAATTATTTACAAATCCTAGTATTTTTTAATCTGCTCAAGCAGCCGATTGGTTGTCCAATCAATGCCGTTATACGCAATATCTGGCTTGTAGTAAGCCCCTGCCCCTCGCGCTCTGTTTACGTATACTTTGTTAGGTACAATAACTTTGCCTAAGCCTGAAGGTAAATCAGCTAAACGTACCTCCATATACATAGAATCAGCACTACTTGGTGCACCAAATAACGTTGTATTTTCAAAAAGCTTAAACTTATCAAGTGCATCTAAACAAGCACTAGCACATTGCGGCGGAACAATAACAAACACCTTGGTTTTAAAGTCACTCACTAAAGGTGTATGTGGTATGTTATTTAGCGTATTAGTCTTTTCTTCTACATAAAACGGGGCATCATTTTCAAGTGATAGAGCCATGCCAGCAGCGACGGTTTTAAGAGTTTTCAGTACTTCGGGTTGATCTTTTACAACGCTAAATAAAGACTCTACATAGTCAGTATTATCTTTTGATGCTCTCCACCATACTTGCGTGTTTTGAGAAGTATTATTTGCTTTTTGCTCTACTACTTTTTGGCCCCATAATCCTTTTGCTATTTGTGAGCTCCAATAAGATGAACCACCTTGGTTATGGCGCAAATCTAATACCACGGCTTTTGCAGTAAGTAACTTGCTACGTTGCTGTTGTATTTTTTCAAACACTTTATTGTAGGCAGCAGTTTGTTTATCGGTTGATGAAAAGCTAGGCATAGCAATCCAACCAATGTTTTTTTCAGGCCACGTTAAATCAATGGGGAGTTCATCACCGTTATAAGCATTTTCTAAATGCTTACTTGCTGACTTAGGCTTTACTGACCAATTTAGTGCTTGTGTATAGGTATCACCATTGGCTTTAACAAATTCGCATTCTTTTAGGGGAGTTAAAAATGGATTACCCTCGTCAATTAGTAACCGCCAACCTTGCTGCCACCAGTGCCCAGGTTGTGCCACTTCACCATGAAACTTAAATATTCTCTCACGCATTAAGGTATCAGTGCTTTGCCCATCACATTGGCTTACAACGTCGCCTTTGCTAATATTGCTGGCTTCGCTGTAATACACTTTTAGCGCATCACCTCGCCAAACAGCACTAAAGCCTGGCCAGCGGCGCGCGGGTCTATCTACGCTTGAAAACGCACCAGCATGACCATCTTGTAAAATAGTACTAAAACGAGCAATTGCCGCTACATGCGCCTGCGGTCCGCTCGCTTGAGCCGACAATGTAAGCGCCTCTGCTTTTGCTTGTTTTAATAAATCGGGGAAAGTTGGGTTATTAACATCAAACATACCAGGGTGATTTTGTGCAGATATACTGTAAGCAGCTTCTATATCGCTATTTGTAACACTGCGCCACTGCTCTGGCGTTGTGGGTACAGCTTGCTCATGTCCAGCATTTACAAGTGGTGATAGTAGGAAAGCTGGGAGTAATACATAGTTGATTATTTTTGTTTTTATAGTCATAAAAATCCATTTAATTATTAGCTTTTTAAACATACTAAGTTAAATATAAGTTAACAATAATACCAAGTTTATTTATAATTATAATTAAAAATAGTTAACTAACTGAAGTATTTTTAAAAATTAGTCGGGGAAGCTATTTTTCGCCAAAAATGAAGTACTAATCAATAATGCTTTATTGTACATCTGATTTAGCGCGTACAATATAATCTGAATACTCTAAAGAAATAGGCATGACTTTGAAGGGGCTGACGTTTGCCCCGCCAGTGTTACCCCTGGGAATTAATCCAAACGCAGTTTTGGTAGCTGCTCCAGCTATACGAAATATTTGTCCTAAAAGCTCACGTAAATCGTTTTGCTTAAACGCCCAGCAAAACATCAATATATGCACTTTAACATGAAAATAAGTGGATTCTTGACCGAGTACATGCGCATTTTCTAAATGCTCAAATGCCTCCATAAACTTGCCATTTTTATTAGCTAAATGAGCTAAGTCTAATTCGGCATTTACATATGGTTTTATATTTTTAGTGAATTGACTAAACATACTTCTATCCTTGTAAGCGTATAACGAGTATTTAAAGCAACTCGTTTATAACCTATGTTTATTAATGGTCAAACAATAACCGAGTTGCTATTTTGGTTCAATTGCTACTTTTGTTTTTTTAGTTTTGCGAGCTCTCTTGATTTAATTTTTAGCACTTTAATTTTAGCGCCGTACCAATTAGCCATAGGTGCTGCTGCAATACCGTGTATTAAAGTACTCATCCATACAGCGTTAATCGCAACAATTAAAACTGAGTGACCGTATTCACCTAAAATATCTTTAGAGATAATAAGTGCAAACAGCGCTGTTGCAAGACCTCGAGGTCCAAAGAACCCCATAAACACTTTTGTTAATACTTTAGCTTTAGTGCCAATCAATGAAAGATAAATAGCAAGAGGTCGTACAATAAATATACTTACTAAAATATAACCAACAACAGGGAGGGTTAAATGCTCAACAGCTGAAGGAAGTAAGCCAAGTCCAATAATAACAAACGAAGTCCATATTAATATTTGCCCTTCACTTTCAGTAAATTGGTAAATAAATCGGCAATGCCCTTTTACAATATTACCAAAGGCTAAACCTGCAACAAACGCTGATATAAATCCATTTCCGCCCAGTAAACTTGCCATTAGGTATGATGTGCCGGTAAGTGCTAAAACACCAATGCCTTCATATATAGTCGATGATATTTTTTTTGACTCAGAGTATAAAAATAAACGTCCGCTCGAGAACCCCATAAATGCGCCAACCAAAATACCTATAAATATTTGGCTAAATCCAAACACTAACCATGACATTTCATTTTCTTGAGAGCCGCTTTCCATAGCAACTAAACTGGCAAAAAATAAAATAACAGGTAATGCTAGTCCGTCATTTAAACCGCTCTCAACTGATAAACTTTGTCGCTCGTTTAAAGGTACGCTCTCATTGCTAACAACAGCTTGACCTAAAGCTGCATCAGTCGGTGCTAAAATTGCTGCAACTAAGGCTAGCATTGCCCAAGGCCACTGTGGAAAAAACAAATAAGCAAAGCCTGTACCAATCAAAATACTCAACGGTAAACCTATCAATAGCATTCTTAAAGGCCACGTATTTTGCCTTTTTAATCTGCGTAAATTTATTTGTGAAGCATCTAAAAATAATAATACAACTAGCGATATTTCTGCTATTAAATACACGGTTTCGTGTGCATCGCCTATATTGATCAGCCCAACCTGAGATACAGCAAAACCTATACCTAAAAATACCATTGGCGCCGTGATAATAGTGGTAGAGAGTTTTTTTGCTAGCATAGAGTAAGCACTAACTGAGAAAAGAAGAATGAGTAATCCTATTTCCATTGGGAGTTCCTATTAGGCATGGCTTGGTATTTTTATTAGAAAATATCAGGATTGGGGTTAGTTATATTAAATCAGCACAATTTATTGAGTTAATTTGTATAAGTTTATTTTTAACTTTAATCTAAAATGATAACCGGCACCTAAATAGCATTAGCCTGCCGGTTACGTTTAACCTTTAACTTTTAACCTCTAATATACAAAAACTTACTTAGCAGCTGCACGTTTTGCGTCTAATCCAAGCAACTTATCAATAGATAAAAAGCCAGGTCCACGAGCAAAAATCACTAATAATGAAACAGCCCACCACGATGCCGGATTAATCCAATGATCGAGTGTAGGAAAAACAGCAAGCTGAATAAACATTGTCATACCAATAAGGCCTAACGCTGCAAAGCGAGAAAACAAACCGATAATCAGTAATATTGGGAGTAACACTTCAACAACACCAGCAACCACAGCAAGTGTTTCAATTGCTTTTACAAGGAATGAGCCATCAACATAATCTAATGTTTTTGGATCACAAAGCTGCAAGGCACCTTCTCTAACAGGATCTGGACAGAAAAATTCGTATTTAAATAGGTCGTATTTATCAACATTAAATTGTAAAAAGCCATCCCATTTGCTCAACCCCGAGTCGAGGAATACTTTAGCGACCATAAAGCGAAGAAAAAACAGCGCTATGGGCTCTAAGAACCGCGATAACTGCTCTCCCATCTGCACGTACAGTTGTTGTATTTTTTTTATCATGCCCATATTTGTTCCTACTCTTGTAATGTACTAATTGATTTGGATTTCTAATAATTCATTTTGTAAGCATGCTGTAAAAGCTTCGCTCACTTCAAAGTTTTCATCTACTGTTATTGCTGCATCAAAAGCTTCACCCAACGACCTACCTGTACCTTGTAGGGCCTGCATAAGTTTAACTTCAGCAGCGCAAAGGGAACGGGCTTGCACCGCACCTTGCAAGCGCCATAACATAATAAAATCCTCAGTAGAGGATTTAGTTACAGCGACATCATTATTATTTGTTTTTAGCGAAATCCATTCAAAAAATGCGCCTTCACTCACACTAAGTAGCAGTACGCTGGGGTTAAGCTTTACATTAAGTTCAGTAAGCTCAGTACCTTGTTCCATTAGTTGAGTAACATATTCTATAGTTAAAGTTTCAGTTGAATCAGCGCTCATCAAACTCATTAGCCACGCGTAATCTAAATGCGCAATATCAACTAAGTTCGTATATAAACTTAATGTACTTAGCTGATTTACAGTGACTTCAAAAATATGCTGATTTTCAATTTCACTATCTTTAATCAAGCCTGCAACAAAGTCTGGAAAGCTTAATCCATATCCCACCAAAGTGCCCTGCTCTGGCGGAAAACGGTCAACATAAAGTCGTGCCATTTTACGAAAGTTCTCACTACCTACTTTTTTTTCACACATAGGAAAGTTAGCTATCAATGCATCAACGCAGCCTTTGTAAAACCCGTTTCTATACACAGCTAATCTTTTAATGTGCGATGGATTTTCGCAAAAATGCTCCATTGCACCTGGATCGCCCGTTCGTAAATAGCGAGTAAAAGCATCAATATATTGATTGGTACTCATCAGCGAACCACTTCTTTATGAGATATATTTAAGCGACTTTGTAACTCGCTTTGATTCAAATAGTTTTGCGCAGTTTCTCGCTCGCTCATAAGCTCTTCAAACGATGGAATATTAGCATCTCGCTCAACAAGTACTGGCCGCTGACCAAATATCTCAATTGCTTGTTCTAGCAAATCCCATACAGGCGTTGCTACCGGTGCGCCGTGGCTGTCTATCAATAGTGACTGACCAAGAGCTGGATCCGGATCGTGCCCTGCAATATGAATTTCTCCAACAAGCTCAGCGGGGATCTGCTTTAAATAATCAAGCGCATCAATACCCGTGTTTTTACTACTGATATATAAGTTATTAATATCGATTAGTAAGCCACAACCAGAACGCTTAGCTGCCTCAACTAAAAACTGAGGTTCATCCATATCACTTATAAAATCTAAATAGTTACTTGGGTTTTCTACTAAAATTGACCGACCTATGCCCGTCTGGTAACAATCAATCCCATTAATTAAAGACTCAAGTGCATCTTGGGTACGAGGTAAAGGCATTAAGTCTGCAAAATATTTTCCGTCAGACTTAGACCACACTGCATGTTCAGATACCAGTGCTGGTTGAAATTCATCAATCAACGCTTTAACTCGTTTAGTATGAGCAAGCATGGCTTTATGATCAGAGCCTAACGAACCGCCAACACCATGAAAACTAATATCAAAATTTTCACGTACAGCTCTCAAATAATTTAACCGAGGTCCACCTGCTACAAAATAATTTTCTGTGTGCACTTCAAACCAAAGATTATTATTTGTAACGGGCTGTTCTACTGGTAAAGCTAAAATGTCGTCAAGATGTTCTGGTTTTAAACTAAGACCTGCGCCTAATTGCTCCCCAGCAACAATGTACTGGGGAAAACCTGCTATATTAACCTTCAAGCGAGCCTTTACCATTAGGAGTTACAACTGATTCACATACGCCTTTAGGTGCATATGTCCATGCGTTAGCTTGGAAGTCTGTAGTTGAAGTGCCTTCACAACTTGTTCCTGCACCTGCTTTACAATCATTTTCACCCGCTAAAGCAATACCAAAACATTTATCTTTACGACCGCGAACTTTATCACCAGCTACCCAGCCTTTAAATTGCTCTTGTACTTTTGCTGAAGCACCTTCTGCAACGGTTAATTGACTATTAGGACCAGCTACAGCACCCGCGCTTAAAACTGCTGCTGATGCGCCGATTAATAAAGCCTTAGTTAAATTTACTTTTTTCATTTGTATGCTCCTGATTAAAATATTTTTTCTTGTTTTATCAATGGATGCGAATAAACATTCACATTCTCATAAACAAGCACAATGGAGATAAGCAATATCGCCGTTTTATCAATTTAATAGACCTATCGTTGTTATAAAAACTTTCAGATTATTTGCTTACAACGAAAATACAACTGTAAACAAGAAGTAAATATAGTGGACTAAGCAGTTAATACAAACATTAGAAAAGCTAACCTAATTGTTTTGATAATGAATAAGCTTGGAAAAGTTCATATTTAGTGGATTAGATGCATTGAGGCACTTTGTTTTGGTAATGATCTACAAATAGAAATTTACTTAACTGAGGAAGGATAAAAATATTATTTAAAGGCTCCTTATATTTACACCACTCTATACTCGCTAAATTAGCGCTTTTTAAGTAGGACTCGTAAACACCGTCATTATAATGTTATTTTCTGCAACGCTAAAATGTTGGACTACATGGCCATTATCAACGGCTGATTGCCTATAAAAAAGCGCTACAAATAGGTAGCGCTGGCATTATTACTTAATGGTTGTTTATTTAAAGCTTAGGCTCTTTATTTAAAAGAAGCCGAGCGGATCCTCGCTGTAGCTCACTAATAGGTTTTTAGTTTGTTGGTAGTGCTCCAGTGCCAGTTTGTGCGTTTCGCGCCCTATTCCTGATTTTTTATAACCACCAAACGCAGCGTGTGCTGGGTACATGTGATAACAGTTAGTCCACACTCGCCCTGCTTCTATTTTGCGACCCATACGATAAGCACGATTCATGTTTCTGCTCCACACACCTGCACCTAAACCAAACTCAGAGCTGTTGGCAAGCTCGAGTGCTTCGGCTTCATCTTTAAAGGTCGACATTGAAATAACAGGGCCAAAAATTTCTTCTTGGAACACACGCATATCGTTTGTGCCCTTTAATAACGTAGGTTGTATGTAGTAACCACCGTTTAAGTCATCACTTAGCTGCTCTACATTACCGCCAGTGAGTACTTCAGCGCCTTCTTTTTTGCCTATTTCAATGTAGCTCAGTATTTTATCAAATTGCGCTTTTGAAGCTTGTGCGCCAACCATAGTTTCGCTATCTAGCGGGTTTCCGCGTTTAATTTTTAAGGTACGTTCGAGTATTCGCTCAATAAACTGCTCGTAAATGTCTTCTTGAATAAACAGCCTTGATGGACACGTACACACCTCGCCTTGGTTGAAGTAAGCAAGCACGGCGCCTTCAATAGCTTTGGATAAAAACGCATCGTCTTTTTCCATTACATCATTAAAAAATATATTAGGTGATTTACCACCGAGCTCGACCGTTGAAGGAATAATATTTTCAGCAGCGCATTTCAAAATATGTGAGCCCACAGGCGTTGAACCCGTAAATGCAATTTTAGCGATACGCTTGCTTGTTGCCAGTGCTTCGCCTGCTTCTTTACCAAAGCCGTTTACTATATTTAATACGCCTGCAGGGAGTAAATCGCCAATTATCTCCATTAAAACTAAAATAGAAGCTGGTGTTTGCTCAGCCGGTTTTAAAATTACACAGTTACCTGCAGCAAGTGCTGGCGCTAGTTTCCAGGCGGCCATTAAAATAGGGAAGTTCCACGGAATAATTTGCCCAACAACCCCTAGTGGCTCATGAAAATGATACGCAACGGTGGTTGCGTCTATTTCACCTATAGTGCCGTCTTGCGATCGTAGGCACCCTGCAAAGTAGCGAAAGTGATCTGCCGCTAGCGGAATATCAGCAGCGAGTGTTTCACGAATTGCTTTACCGTTATCCCATGTTTCGGCAACAGCTAGTAACTCTAGGTTTTGCTCAATTCGGTCGGCTATTTTTAGCAGTATGTTACTTCGGTCGGTCACCGACGTTGTGCCCCATTGCTCTCGCACTGCATGCGCCTTGTCGAGAGCCAGCTCTATGTCGTCTTTGTCTGAACGCGGTATTTGGCAAAATACCTTACCGTTTACTGGGCTTATATTATCAAAGTATTGGCCATTTACAGGCTTTACCCACTCTCCGCCAATGTAGTTTCCGTATTGTTGTTTAAAGTTTACGAGTGCGCCGTCGCTACCTGGATTTGCATATATCATGTGTGTGCTCTCTTTATTGTTGTTAGCTAAAGGTCGAACATTTATATAAAACAAAATGCTTTATATTTAATCGACATTAAACTAACAAGCGCCTAAAAACTTGATTAGCTGTCCACAAAAGTTGTCTGTGAGTCCAAACTAATAAAAACCTAAAGGATTGATATGCACACATCTCAGTTAAACAAAAAACGCCAACAACTTGATGTATTAATAGAAAATAAAGTCACATTCGCTGCAGATAGCAGTGAGTTGAGCATTTACGACACGTATCAAAGCGCGCAAAAGGTGGCACTGCACTCAAACGAGCTGCTGTTTTGTGCCATGCTTAGCGGCAAAAAGGTAATGCACGTAGAAAGCAGCCAATACCATAAAGCATTTTTACCACACGAGTCGTTTGTATTAGCGCCAGAGCAAGGTGTTTTAATTGATTTTCCACAAGCATCAATGCACGCCCCAACTACTTGTTTAGCGATTGAAATTAGCACCGACAAAATAACTAGCGTGGCGAATGCACTTAACATGCAGCAAAACTTTGCACACGATGGCTTATTTGAATATGTACCGCAGTTAGTGCATACCCAACATAATATTCAAACGCAGCAATTATTAGAGCGCATGGTGCATTTATTTAGCGAGCAAGGCGCACAGCGACATTACTTGATTGATTTGTCGTTAAACGAATTAATCACCCGTTTACTACAACAACAAAGCCGCGAGCTATTGCTGGCTAGCTGCGATAAGCCACGCCTTAAAACAAAAGTCAGCGATGCCCTGCTTTATATTGAAGAACACTTAAGTGAAACGCTCGACATAAATACCTTATGCAAAATAGCCTGCATGAGCCGCAGTAAGTTTTATCAGCAGTTTAAACTTGCATTTGGCACTAGCCCAGCCCTTTGGCAGCAACAATTAAGACTTAAAAAAGCGCGTGCTCAATTGCTACAAGGCCATGCAATTAGTAAAGTTTGCTTTGATGTTGGATTTAATAGCGCGAGCCACTTTAGTCGTTTATTTAAACAAACGTTTGGCATTGCGCCTAAAGAGTGTCGACATTAGCTCTAAAGGGGCATTACCTGTACTGGCTGATGTAATTTAAATGATTAAAGCCCTATATTACGGGGCTTTAAATCAGAGTTATATCTGTTGCTTTATAAAGGTGACACCTTTAGGTATTTCATCTTGAGGTAACCGAGTAGAGTGCATTTGCGATAACAGCCATTTATCGCCCACTTTTGATACAACAACGCTTTCTAACCAATAAATATCAATACTTCTTTCGGTGTTTTTAATATTGGCTTTATTCCAGTAATTAATGAAAGCGACGTCTCCTTCTACACGCGAATTTATAACACTAAAATAATTCGTTCGTATGTAATCAGCGGGCTTAACAACATTTACAAAGTCATCAATAGTCCATACTTCTCCGTGTTCTAAAAGCAGGAATGAATCATCAACGGCTGCACGCATTTGCGTGTGGTCAACGTTAGAAACAGCCAAAAAAAGATCGCTCACCGGCGTGAATATATTGTTATCTTTTGCATGTATCGATGCCGAAAATATCAGGAATGTAATAAAGGTAAGTACTTGTTTCATTGTTTTTATAATGTGTAATTTGCTCAATAATAATGAGTGTATTTTAATAGAGCAGTATTAACAATTGAAATAAACCGAATGTAACTACCTAACAATGTTACCCATAGAGCAAAAAAGCACTCTATAAGAGTGCTTTAATTTAATTTTTTCGATCAAGCTATTCATCTAGCCAATCTATGGCTGCGGTAGCATTTTCAAAGTATTGAACCTCACCCGAGATAAACCAGTTACCTATTTTTGCCATTCGAGCTTGCCACTCTTTATTACCGTAAATAGCTACTTTTTTAAATTCTTTAGAGTGTTTAACACCTAACTTTAAGTCATCCCACGCTGCGCGTAGTTCCCAGCCTTCAAGTTCACTACCATCTATTAAAACATTTACTACAGGATGATTAACTTCGCTAAGTGCTGAATTTATCATTGGGGTGATTATTTTATAGTCGTCGTGAGTAAGTGTACCAACGGCTTTAAGTTTTAAAAAAAACTCTCGTCCTGCACGTTCAAGACCAATAGATAAACCATGTATTGTGTGTACCATTGCCACTCTCCTTAAATAGTAAGTAACAAAAATACACCTTCTAAAGTTAATTAGTCCTGAACTAAATCAATAAATAGCCCTGAACTAGATCAATAAATAATCTTAAATAAACTACTCAATTATGCGTTTTGTACACGAGAGATCTGGTTTTCTACATCAGTTAAATGGCCTGTTTTAAGCCATACCTTTGCACCGTTACTTCCCGCTTTAACATTAATAGTGCTATTAATAGGCACTCTTAACCAACTGTTTTTTACAAGGGTATCGGCTTGCTCGTCAAACGAGCCCTCAAGTACTAGAAGCTCTGCTCCACCTTTTGCGTTTATAACCATGTCGGCATTAGGCTCAAAGTGTAATAAGCTTACGTCTTCAAAGTCGTCTTTATATAAAGGTGTTACGGCTACATTTTTAAAATGTGGATGCACCGTACTTTGCATCAAGTCTGTTTGCAAACGCACATGCGTTCGATCCTCTGGCTGAAACTGCCATAACTTTACAAATATAACGCAGCCGTTTTCAGATCCCGGTTTATGCTTTGATTGCGGAGGGTTACGGATATAGGAACCTGCCGGAAAATCGCCATGCTCATCTTGAAATACACCTTCTAGCACAACAAACTCCTCACCACCTGTATGTACATGTGGTGAAAATTCACTGCCCGGTGCATAACGAACAATAGTTGTTGCGCGAGCAACTTCGTCGCCCACCCGATCCAGCGCTCGTCTATCAACGCCCGCCATTGGCGATGCAACCCACGGGAGTGTTTCGCTATGTACTACAACTCGCTTACTAAAATCGGCAGCAATTTTCATATTTGGCTCCTAACCGGTGTTTTACTTAAACCCTAACCTAAAACAAGTAAATTAAGCAGCAACACTTGGGCGTTTTGCTACTTTTTCTTGCCATGCTACTAAATGGGTTAACTCATTTGGGATTGCTATTTGTGCAAATCCAGCAAATACCAGCCCAGCATACAATGTAATATCAGCAATACTAAACTGCTCACCACCAACAAATGCTGATTGCGCTAATACATCATTAAAATAGCTAAACCCTTGGCGTGCCTTTTCGCCTTGTTTTTCACCCCACGCCACATTTTGATACGTTTCAAGCTCTGGACCTAAACCATCAGTTGCATGATGAAAGTAAGTTGCCACAGCGTCAAGCACCATAGATTCTGCGCGTTTTTGCATCATGTTAATTACTGCACGCTCTTTTGCGGTTTCACCCATTAAAGATGGGCCTTCAAATGCGGTATCAATATACTCAGTAATAGCGGTACTTTCTGATATAAACGTGCCGTCATCTAGCTCTAATACGGGCACACCTGCTAATGGATTTTTAGCTAAGAAGGCTTCTGTTCTGTGCTCACCATTTAATAAATCAACAGGTACAAACTCAACATTTGCAGTGGCATTTTTTTCAGCTAAAGCGATACGAACACGAAGTGGGTTTGGAAAGTTTTCTACATCATAAATTTTCATAGCAATCTCTATCTTTATTGTTTAAAAGTGAATTAATGGCAGCAACCTACCTACCGGTAGGTAATTTATAGTATTAAACTAAATTTAAGTCAACGTTTAAATTTTTCTGATTTATAGGATTTAACTTAATTCATAATAAAATTAGGGGGTTGCTTAAAAATAAAAACGCTTGTAAATAACTACCTACTGGTCGATAATTTTGCTATTCCAATTGCATTAAATAAGTGATCTATTATTGCGCTAAGAAAATAGCGCAATAACAAGGCGAAAATTATGACATCTAGTTATTCTATATGAATAATTTTTAACGCAGTTAGTGAGTTGTTTAATGCGATACAATGATCATGTTTTAATAAAATTGGTATTACTGCAGATAGGAAAATATTAAAAGTGAGTAAAAAAGAAGCGTTATTAAAAGCAGCTGAAAACAAGGTGCGCCTTGGCGGGTACAGTAATTTTAGTTTTAGAGAGCTCGCAAGCGAAGTTGGAATTAAGAGCGCCAGTGTGCACTATCACTTTCCGACTAAGGCCGATTTAGGTGCTGAGCTTGCTCATCAATATACTAATTCTTTTTTAGCTGCGTTAGGCGAGCCAAACGAGCTTAAAGCAAGCGGTAAAAATCCTATTGATGTGTACACTCAGCTTTTTAGAAGTGCATTAGTAACCGATCGTAAAATGTGTTTATGTGGTTTGCTAGGAGCCGAAAGCGATAGCCTTCCAGATAAAGTACGCCTTGAAGTAAAACGCTTTTTTAATCAAAATTTAACATGGCTTAGCGCTGCGCATTTAGCTAATGGTGAACTCAACCCTACTAAAGCGGCTATTCAAACAGTGAGCTTGCTTGAGGGTGCTATGATGATAAGCAAAACGCTCGACGATAACAGTTACTTTGAACTTGCAACTCAGTAATACCTAAATTTAGTACACAAAAAAAGCGAGCTATTCATTATGAATAGCTCGCTTTTTTAATGCTTGAAATAACTTATGTGATTATTATTAAACCGCTGTTGGTTTAACTTTATGCTTAGAGTGCACAATAGCTAAAACAATTAAGCCAATCACTGTTACTACAGCGCCAATAGGTTTACCTAAATCACTTGATAAGTTAAGACCAATTGCGGCAGTACCAATATAAGAAACCGTTACCGCAGTTGCTATAACAGCAGGAACACTGGCAATCCAATGGAATGTACCACGGTCAAACAGGTACTTAGTGGCAAGCCATAATACGCTTGTAGAAAGCAGCATGTTTGAAAATGCAAAGTAGCGCCAAATTAATGAGAAATCGAGCTTCGTCATAAAGTACGCTATAGCAAGTATAGGCACCGCTACTAATAAACGGTTACGTAAACTTTGCGGAATATTAAACGCATCAACAACGGTTAAACGTAATGAGCGGAACGCTGTATCACCAGAAGTAATTGGGAAAACGGCTACTGCAATAATTGCCATTATACCGCCAAATACACCTAAGTAACTGTTAGCTACATGGTTAACAACTAAACCTGGACCACCTTGATCAAGCAATGCTTTTAAGCCCACGTAACCATCTGGGAACGCTGCAATACCAGCAAGTGCCCATACACAACCTACAATACCTTCACACATCATAGCGCCGTAGTAAACTGGACGTACGTATTTTTCGTTAGTTAAACAACGCGCAATAATTGGCGCTTGAGTAGAGTGGAAACCACTAATAGCACCACAGGTAATTGTTATAAATAACAATGGCCATGTTGGTAATCCATCAGGGTTTGGCTCTAAAAAGTCATGTGCGTGATCAGCTTCAAAGTAAGCTAAAAAGTCACTTGGTACCGGTAAGTGCGGCGCATTAATAAGTAATGAAATAGCAATTGCCACTGTCATTACAATCATTAGCGCACCAAAAATTGGGTAAAACTTAGTAATGATTTTATCAATTGGTAGCAAGGTAGCTAAAAAGTAATACGCTAAAATAGCGAGTACCCAAAAGGTATTATTTGCCAGTATTGTACCTTCAAAAAAATCAAGGTTACTTAGCAAACCTGCAGGGCTCATAATAAATACTACACCTACAAAAAACAGTAGCATGGCAGTAAATACAAGCATAAAGCCTTTAAATACGACGTTGTAATAATGGCCTGCGATTTCTGGTAGGCTTTTACCGTCTTCTTTTATACTCATTACACCTGAGAAGAAGTCGTGTACAGCGCCACCTAAAACATTACCCAGTACAATCCATACTAGTGCAACTGGTCCGTATAAAGCACCTAAAATTGGGCCAAATATTGGGCCTACGCCAGCAATGTTTAAAAACTGAATTAAAAATGCTCTTACTGGGTGAATGGCTACGTAATCCACACCTTCGCTAAAGCGTTTTTGTGGTGTGTCAGCAGTTGAATCCAAACCGGCTTGTTTTTCAACAAATGGGCTGTAAAACTTATAGCCCAGTATTAAAATAGTGAGGCAGATAAAAAAGATGATCATAAAGCACGTTTCTCTTTTTGTATTTTAGTTATAGAGCGCATTGTGTGTCGCCCCGCCTTTTCAATCCGTGAATAATCGACGAACAATAACAAAGCTTCAACCCTCAAACAATAAGACGTTTAGCTAATACAATAATCGATATAAGCCACTATTTACGCAACCTGCACACTTAACGCTCCACATTGAATATTTATTACACACGTCTTATTTTGGGCACAAAAAAAGCGGTTAAACTTTTACGTTATAACCGCTTTCACACACAATGTTTTTTAAAGTGGGTTCATAAACTCACTAATTTGTTGATGCGTTAAAGTAGGTGTTGCGCCAGAACTTTCGGCGACCATTGCTCCAACGGCACATGCAAAGTCAACGGCATATTGCGCGTCGTCGTTGCTACAAAGCTGATAAATTAACGAACCTAAAAACGAATCCCCTGCGCCAACAGTGTCAATTACGCTAATTAAATAACCTGAATTATAAAAATTCTCGCCTTTGATTGTTAATAAAGCACCGTGGCTACCTTTGGTTACACATAAGTAATCGGTATTTGTTTGCTGTGCTATAAACGCTAAATTTTGTTCAAGCGAATGAAACTTACAACCCATCGCTTTTGCTATTTCGTATAGCTCTTCATCGTTTAATTTAATAAAGTCTGCTTTATTCATTAAATCTACAAGTGTTTCTAGCTTGTAATGCGGTGCACGTAGGTTTACGTCAAATACTTTAAAGTTTGCTACATCAACTAGTTGATTTAATGTTGCCAGTGACGCTTCGCTTCGCCCAATTAGGCTGCCAAATACAAATACATCGCTACTTTTAACTTTACTAAGTAACTCATCAGTAAGCGCTATATTATCCCACGCAGTGTCTGCCACTATTTCATAACTTGCTGAGCCGCCACTGTCGAGTGTTACCTCAACCGTGCTGGTTTTTTTGTCACTATTAATAGCAATGTATTCGCAGCTTACGCCTTTGCTAGTAATTTCGCCTAGTAGCTCAGCGCCTAACTCGTCGTTGCCAACAGCGCTGATCATATCGGCTTTAATGCCTAGTGAGTTGATACGCACACACATATTAAGTGGCGCGCCACCTAAGCGTTTACCTGAATCAAAACAATCCCACAGCACTTCGCCAAAGCAGCTAACACTTACGTTTTCGCCTGATTTATGATTAATTAAAATGCTCATAATTAGTTACTCTTTTGATCAAGTACAGCCTGCATAATGGCTTTAATTTTACTATTAGGTGCATACAACGCAGCAATCGACTTTTTATATTCAGCAGTAAACGTTTCGTTATGCTCAAGCTTACCAAACAAGCTCGTTAACTTTAAAAGTGCAGACGGGCTAGTTTGAGTCTCTTGCGCGTAAGAATTAAGCTCTTTGTGCATCGCATCTTGAATTTCAAGCTTTTCGCCGTTTTCACTTAAACCCTTATCGCTGTATAAACACCAAGTTG
The DNA here is from genome assembly GCF_011378815.1 of Pseudoalteromonas sp. 31A1. NCBI lineage: Bacteria > Pseudomonadati > Pseudomonadota > Gammaproteobacteria > Alteromonadales > Pseudoalteromonadaceae > Pseudoalteromonas > Pseudoalteromonas sp. 31A1. Next base: position 78,840 of record NZ_WTKY01000017.1, read on the forward strand.
CAATAACAAGCGTTGCCAGTGATACATCTCGACCTTGTACTAGGTTTTCGTTAATTGTGGCAATTAAAAACTTAGGCAGTTTAGCTGAGCTTTCACTACAGATACGCGCTAGGCTGTCTTTAATATTAGGATTAGCAAAACGCTCTATTAACGTATCTTTGTAGCTTTCAAGGTCAATGCCTTCAAGTGGTTCAAGATTTGGCGTTACTTCTTTATCCATAAAAGCACGCAGGTATGTGGCAAATAATTCATCCGATACCGTTTCATCAATAGTGCCATAGCCATGGATTGAACCTAATAAACCAAGTACAGAATGCCCTGCATTAAGTAAACGTATTTTCATGGTTTCATAAGGCGTTACATCAGTAACAAACTGAGCACCAACAACATCCCAATTTGGACGAGAGTCACTAAATGTGTCCTCTATTACCCATTGTGTAAACGACTCACAGGTAATTGGCCACTCGTCGCTAACACCATATGCATCAACCACGTAATCAATATCACTCTTTTTAGATACCGGTGTAATACGGTCAACCATCGCATTTGGAAACGATACGTTTTGCTCAATCCACTCACTTAGGTCTTTGTCTTGCTCTGTAGCAAAGGCTAAAAGCATTTTGCGTGTTACGTTACCGTTGTGCTGAATGTTATCGCACGACTGCACTGTAAATGCGCCTAAGCCTTGCTCTTTACGCAGTTTTAACGCAGCCGTAATGTAACCAAACGCTGTAATTGGGTCGTTCGGGTTATTAATGTCGTTAATAATATCTGGATTACTGTAATCAAACTCGCCCGTTGCAGGGTTAAAGTTGTAGCCGCCCTCGGTAATAGTAAGCGACACAATTTTAGTATCGCTGTGCGCTAACTTATTAATTACCGCTTGTTTGTCCTCTGGAGCAAACAAAAAGTCGATCATTGAGCCTATTACTTTGTTATCTATTTTACCGTCTGGGTGTCTAACAGTAAGCGTATAAAGGTAATCTTGCTGCTTTAAAATATCACGCAGACCACGATTACCCTCTAAAAGGCCAACACCACATATGCCCCATTGCTCAGAGCCTGGGGTTTTTAAAAGCTCGTTAACATATACCGCTTGATGAGCACGATGAAAACCGCCCACGCCAATATGAACAATACCGGCTTTAACTGCGCTACGGTCGTAGGTTGGTGTATCAACATGGCTTGGTAATTGAGCCAAGCTTTGTTGGTTTAGCCCTGTAACTAGAGCGTCAGTGTGTTGATGTTGCGTCATGGTGCGACCTTACTAAACAAAAATAAAATATAAATTACGATACTGTATTACGATAAGTAATTACGATGCTGTATTGAGTACTTTATGGCGTTTTAACGACCAGTACGCAGTAACAAAATAAATAACAGTACAAATAAAACAGGCTATTTCGAATTGCGATTTATTAGCGCTGTACATACTCATAGTTTCACTGAAAAACATCACCTGGCTGGCAAATATAAAAATAATAACCAGTGAAACCGTAGAAACCGCATTAAGTACTTTGGTAAATACAGAGCTGTCAATTACTGGCTTTGGAATGTCTTTAGCTTCAGCAGCTTGATATTCTTTAATATCACGTTGCTCTTGCTCTTCTGCTTCAATCTCTTGTGTGTAATCTTCAGCGGCGCCGTATTTTTTAGCTAAAAGCGTATAAATAACGATTGTGAAAATCCACGTAGGAATAAACAAGTAGTAAAACGACATTACATCAATTGCGTTTAAGCCAAAGCCAAACACAAGCGCTAACGCCCAAGATGCTATAGCCGGTACGCTGCGAGTAATGTTTTTATATTTAGCCCAGTAACGTGTTAGGCCAATTTTAGGAAATAACACATGTTCAGCAAACACAATGCCGCCTACTGGCACAACTAATAAGCCTGCGTAGGTAAGTAGCGGAAGCATTTGTGAAAATACAAACGGGAAACACGCAATAATCACGGTTACAACACCTACAATAGCGGTTGTGCGTTCACGTGATTGATTAACAAATATAGATTGTGCTGCAAGGCCTGCACGGTAAAGGTTTGCGTTAGCTGTAGTCCAACCGGCAATAATTACAATAACAAAACCAGTCCAACCTAATGCATGGTATGCAACATCGCCCGGATCAAGTGATGAAATAGTTGTTTTAAGTAATACCGCAACACCTGCGCCCATAATACCGGCAGAGATCCACGCTAAGTAATGACCAAAAAACATGCCCACACCAGAAAACAAACCATAGCTTTTGCGTTTAGCAAATCTAAAAATAGCCATGTCGATTAAACCAAAGTGAGTAATTGAGTTAGCAGCCCATGCAAAGCCAATCACTTCTAATAGGCCAATACCTTTTTCACCATCGGCATTGGTGCCCGTCCATATGGAGGAGTCGCCTATGGTCATAAAGTCGCTAAAGCTAGTTAAAGAGGTAGAACCTAATACGTGATTTGAAAGCTCAGGGAATAACGCGAACGAACCTGCAATAAATATAACAAATAGCCACGGCGCACACAGTTTCGAAAAGTCAGCAACCGTAGAAAAGCCATACATCGCAACAAACACAACAATAGAGCCAACAGCTAAAACAATGGCTACAAACCAAAAGCTATTTGGATACCAATCAAGTTGTGCAGGTATATCAAACAAAAACCGCACGGCGGTGGAGGATACCGTGATCATCGCGGCCGATATAACACTAAAAATAACCACGTTAGCCCAGTTATAGAGCTTGGTCATTGAGTTACCAGCGATTTTTTTTAAGTAGTTATATAAACTTAAGCGGGTTTCTACTGCAATGGGTGCAGTAATCAGCCACCAAGAACACATTGCTAACAGGTTACCTATTAATAAACCCAGTAGAATGTCGATGGTTGAAGCGCCTAATGCAACAAACGTTGCACCAATAACAAATTCAGTAGCCGCAACATGTTCGCCAGCATATAGCCCTGCAAAATGTTTCCAGCCGTGAAGCTTATTATTAGCAACAGGAAGTTGCTCTTCGTTTACATCTTTAAATGTTTGTGTGTGTGGACTCGTTGCCATGGTATTTCCTATTGTTAACAGCAAAAGATTTAATACCTAAATACTTTGCCTTTTATAATTTGGCTTATAAACGCATGATGTTTCGCCATGTCTTGTTTTATTTTTAGTAAAGCAAAACCATCTACATTTATATTTTGCGTTTGCTTGCCTGTCAGTGTGTAAGGCGAGCAAATCACGTTTAAAACTTTGTTTATTTAAAAAGCCGCGTGTTTACTGCTTTTTAAGTGCAGGGTATGCACTAAAAAAATCTTGCCAATGCGGTAAATGATCAACATTTGGGTAAGCACTGTGCACATGATTAACAGAGCCTTGCATATGTTGCCCACCGCTGTAATGCAGTACTTGCATGTTGGCGTCGATTCCTGCATTTACGCCGGCTTTACTGTCTTCAATCACTAAACAATGCTCTGGCTTTACACCCATTTGTTTAGCTGCATGTAAAAATAAATCGGGTGCTGGTTTGCCACGCTTAACTTCGCTGCTGGTAAAAACCGTATCGCTAAAGTACTTACTTAAACTCACTACGCTCAACGCTTTTGCGGTGCGTGCTGGGCTGCTGCTAGTAGCTATACAAATAGGCACAGCTAAATTGTTAAGTACGTCTTTTATACCGTCAGTCGTGGTTAGCCCGGTTTCAAATTCGTTTAACAGTGCTTCGCGGTAGTCACCTTCAAAGCTTTCAGGAAGAGTGACATTAAATGCATCCGCTATTTTTTGGCTTACTGTTTTAAAATTGCAGCCTAAAAAGTGTTGCTGTACATAAGCACGGTCAATATCAACGCCTTTTTCAACAAGCATATTAATGAGTACTTGTGCGCTTAAAATTTCGCTATCAATAACAACGCCATCACAATCAAATATCACTAGCTCAATGTTAGTATTCATCTTGTCACCTTATTAAAACTGTTTGGTTTAGCTAATTTAAGTATAACGAGTTAAGCGCGATTAATATTGTGCAGCTTTTTAGTGTAACTCAATAATGAGCATAAGCCCATCGATTGAGCATATTCCCTTTATTGCACGAATATGTCAACACACTGTAAGTATAAAACGCACCAGCTTGGTGAAAATACACTCAGATAAAACTAAAAACCTTTGTATTTAATCAACTTTATAAAAGCATATTGCGACCAAGGTCGTAGTAAAAAAATTCCGTTAACGTAAAAAGTGCTCCTGTTAATTTATTTCATCTGTTTTACAAATCACATCAATCTAATTAATCAGTTTTACCGAAGTTAATAAAGTCAATACTATCGTTAACAGATTAACAGCCTGCACCACTGCCGGCACTTTTAAATAGATGAGGTCGACAATGAATACTCAAATAAACAAAACAAAATTAACACTAACTGCACTAGCACTTGCAATGGCATTACCGGCAAGCGCAGCAACAACACTTACTAAAGATAACGGCGCAGCTGTTGGCGACAACCAAAACTCGATTACTGCTGGCGAACGTGGCAGTGTATTACTAGAAGACGTACAACTAATTCAAAAACTACAACGCTTTGCACGTGAGCGTATTCCTGAGCGTGTTGTTCATGCCCGTGGTGTTGGTGCACATGGTGTGTTTGTAGCATCTAAAGAGTTAGACGATTTAACAATTGCAGCCCCTTTTTCAGAAGTAGGTAAAGAAACAGACGTATTTGTTCGCTTTTCATCAGTAATTCATTCTAAAGGCAGCCCAGAAACATTGCGTGACCCACGCGGCTTTGCAATTAAGTTTTATACTGATGAAGGTAACTGGGATTTAGTCGGCCTTAACTTACCGGTATTTTTTATACGTGATGCGATTAAATTTCCAGATATGATCCATTCTTTGAAACCATCTCCGGTAGATAACATTCAAGATCCTAACCGTGTATTTGACTTTTTCTCACACGAACCAGGTTCTACACAAATGCTAACGTGGGTTTACAGCGACTACGGTACACCAGCAAGTCTTCGTAAAATGGACGGTTGGGGTGTACATGCATACAAAATGATTAATAAATCGGGTGATGTTAAATACGTTAAGTTTCATTGGGTAAGCCAACAAGGCATTGATAACCTTGACGCAAAAGAAGTAGCAAAGGTGCAAAGTAAAGATTTCCAGCACTTAACTCACGATTTATACACTGAAGTTAATAAAGGTAATTTCCCTAAATGGGATCTGTACATTAAAACGCTTGATCCATCACAGCTTGATGACTTTGATTACAACCCGTTAGATGCAACAAAAATGTGGTTAGATGTAAAAGAAGTTAAAGCGGGAACACTTACGTTAAACCGCATGCCAACTAACTTTTTCCAATCGACGGAACAAGTAGCTATGGCGCCATCAAACATTATTCCGGGTATTGAGCCTTCAGAAGACCGCTTATTACAAGGCCGTGTATTTTCTTACGCAGACACACAAATGTACCGCCTAGGTGCTAACCACCAGCAATTGCCAATTAACCGTGCAAAAGTTGAAGTAGTTAACTACAACCAAGACGGCGCAATGAATATTGGTAACACTACAGGCAATGTAAACTACCAGCCAAGTCAAGAAAACGTTGCTGAAAACCCAATTGCACGTAGAAGCCAAACCGAGCTTAAAGGCTACGTACAGCAAGCCGCGATTAAAAAGCAACAAAACTTCGCGCAAGCCGGTGTTTTATACCGTGGTTTTAGCAAGCAAGAACGTACAAACCTCGTTAATAACCTTGCAGGCGATTTAGGCAAAGTGCAAAACAGCAATGTTAAACACAAAATGCTTAGCCACTTTTACAAAGCAGACAGTGAGTACGGTACACGTTTAACTAAAGCTGTAAACGGCGATATTAAAATGGTTAAACAACTAGCAGCTAACTTGTAAGTAGCTAGTTGTAATTAACTAGCTGTAAGTAATCAGTTGTAAAAATTAGTCCCAACTAAGCAAGCTGCTATATAAGCAACCACAATTATGAGGAAGGGATAACCCCCCCTTCCTCTTTTTATAAGAGACAATTGTTATGCGTAATTTATTAATTATAGTCGCTCTACTACTGAGCTTTACCAGTAACGTTTACGCTCAAAATACCCCAAGTACACAAACACCCAGTACGCAAGTTGAAAGCCAACATTCTGCAAAAACACAATACCAAAGCTTATTTGCTTATTACTTTGCCGCAGCTCGTACAAACGATACAGCCGTAATAGAGCAATTTGTAGATGCCGGTATTCCTATCGACAGCTACAACAATAAAGGTTACACCGCATTAATGATTGCCACTTATCATGGCAATAAAAACACGGTAAACACGCTTTTGCACTTAGGCGCTAATGCCTGTTTAGAAGATAACCGAGGTAACACAGCGCTTATGGCTGCTATTTTTAGAGGTGAATTTAGTATAGCTAAAACACTTGTATCACTTGATTGCGACAACGCGCATCAAAACAAAGCAGGTCAAACGGCAGAGCAATTTGCACAAACATTTGGTCAACAAAAAGTTATAGAGTTACTAGCACAGGTAAGTAATGCAAAATAATCTGCACGCAACAAAAAGCCCTAAAATAATAGGGCTTTTGATTTACTAAATATATGTTCAAATTAAACGTACTTACTCTAAAAACAGTGTGTTTATTAAGCTTTCTTGTTCTTTTCCAGCTTCATGTTTTAATGCTCGTATAAAATCCATAGAATTGGCGGGACTGTTTGGATAACCATGATTTTCCCAAACCAACTTGAGCGCATTAATAATGGGTTCATCCCCAATAGCAGCGCGTAGCTTAGCAAAGACAATAGTTGCTTGCGAATATTGGTCAAAGCTTTGTGTAGCATCAACTAAGGCTGATCGCTCCTTTATGTTCATCAGCATACTTTGCTCATAGCGTGTTGTTTCATACTCAACCAGCGCTTGCATTGTTGCTTTCCCATAACGCTGCTCTATAACAACAAGCTCAATATACTTTGCCATAGACTCCACTAAAAAAGCGCTATCTGAAAATACCCCATTACCAATATCATGGCCAAACCATTGATGCGCGGTTTCATGAACCGCACGGCGATAGCGTTGATCAAAGCCTGCATTAGCGCTTGGCTTTGATCTAAAACCAACACTGTCTTCAATAAGTATAAGTTGCGGCAATGCATAACCTGTAGCACCAACACTAGGCGAGCCTATTAAACTCAATTGTTTTGCTCTATAAGGGCTTATATTATTAAGCCATTTTATTGTATCGCCCATTGCGCTAAGGTTTACAGCTATAGACTCCGCTCGTGCTGGCTCGTTTTTATCTTTAGCAAACACGTTTAATATCACGCCATTTTGCTGTTTGGTAACAGGGGAATAAGGCACCGTCACCCAAGCTGGGATTGCATTTATGGGTGTACGAGTCTCAAAATGAAATATTTCGCGGTCATCTTTGCTGGTACGTGATATTTCCTCTCCTTGGGTTATAACCTGATAACCCCTTGTTGTACTCACTTTACTCGACATAGTAAGCCACTGGTAATGAGTACTTGCTTTCGCCGTTTTAGCAAATAGCTTCGTGGGTCTAATCACCGACTTCACTTTAAGTGCGTGTTGCTGACGAAGTATAGGATCGGTTAATTCATAATTATCTTGATAGCCAACAGTCGGCAATAAAGGCGCTGATCGTATATAGCTAAATTCAGAGGTTATTATCTGATGGCCTCTTACTGGCCAAAGCTTAGCTTGATGAACATCAAACCGTGTAACTAGTTTACGTATTTCTCCTGGCTGCATTTCATTCTCAAACTTAAACACAGCTTGATTAAGCAAGGGAAAGCTTTTAGCCCTTTGCGCGCCATCGATTTCAATATCGGCCCATTTATAAAAACCAGAGCGCCCAACCAATATCTCTTTAATAGGGGCTTGATGGGTGTTTTTTAAGGTATATATTAAGGAAAAATGAGCTTGCTGCTGATGCGGATAAAAGTCTACATTAGCATCAATGTGCATAATGCTTGGCTGTGCTACATTGCGCCATTGTGAGAATGCTTTTTCGTATTGTGCTTTAAATGCCTCGCGTTTATGCGAGTTGGTTAAAGGCTTCTCCTCAACCAGTCTTAAATGTAATTGAGTAAATAGCGCCACAGTGATAAGTAAAGGTATAAGTAACCAAAAATGTTTAACCCCCATTACTCTTCGGCTCAACCCGGCACCTCGGTGATTAAAAATCCCCGTAATTATAACTAAACTTATACACGCAACTAACCAAACTGATATATAAGGCCAATAACTACTTATACTTGCACGATAACCCCAAAAGTTATCAGGTGCCTGCAAAGGCGTCCAACCAACACTCCACAATGTATGCGTAAGACCAAGATAAGTCATTATCGGTGTAAATTTGATCAGTAAAATAACAGCAATTAGCAAACCCGCAATAAGCTGCGAACGACACAAATTAAATACACACAAAAATACACACGCAATAATGGCAAGCACAATTGCCATCAAAAATAAAATGGTTAAATGTACTTCAAATTGATATGCACTGTGTAAAAACCACTGAGCTGCACTTGCCCCTAATAAGCTCATTGTTAAAAAAACCAATATCATAGTACCTAGGACCAATAACTGACTGTTTAAAAAGTAATATGTTTTGAGCGGTGTAGCAGCGATCAGCTCAGCTATATTATAGTATTTAGCAAAGCAGCTTACTTGCCAGCTCCACAAAGCCATTAATAAAGTGCCAAACAACAATTGCATATCAAATGCATAATAGCTAATTGCATCAAGGCTTGTGGTGCTCATAACACTCATTGGTTCAACATAACCAGACGACGAGGCAACACTATTAAAAACCATCACCGGCCAAACAAAAATAATCAGTAAAGTAACAGGGTGTGAAACCAAATTAACCAGCGTAGTTTTGTATAAACTGGCCATCATCAAAAATGGCTTTTGCGTGACTCTCGCTGTTTTATATTCAGCGGGTTTTAACGTGTTGTAACGAATGTATTCGTTAGTATTTTTAGTTTTTTTACTCTTTAATAATGTGTGTTTTTTATTTTTACTAAAAGTAATATAAAAAATACCAACAGCAAGCATACTCACAACAACGCGATTAATAGCAAATGAAGCCCCTAATGAATTGGTTAAACTGTTTATTACGGCAGTGTATGCAAAAGGGTCAAGCCAAACAAATAATGTATAAAAGCGATTGCTTATAATACTACTTCCAGCAAGCATTGGATTTCCGGTAATACTTGCAAGCATTATGTAGCCTATCCACAACACCGTAAAAACAACATAATTGGGTAATGAATTAGCTGATTTATGGCAAACAAAAAAGGCAATAACAACTAAAAAGCAGCTATTTGGTAACAATACTAAAAAGCTATTAAATACAGTAAAATAAACCACATTTGGTATATAGCCCAATTGCCTTACATGCATGTATATCATTACTAAATCGCTAATTAAGCTGATAATAAAAACCAAGAAAATCAGTAAGCATACTCTTGCTAAACTGCGCTTAAATAAACTAGTTTGCGTAGCATAAATAAGCTCCTGCATTGACGCGTGCTGATCTCGTAAAAATATAACGGGTGCCAATACTCCTACAAGCACAGGTAACTGCATCATTTGTAGCATTGTAATATTTAACTTAAATTGTTTTAACGAATCAACTTCAACTGCTGCAAGCCCAGAGGACAACATAACCGCAAATACCAAAGGGATAATAATGCACAGCCAAACAAGTGGTTGGCGCACTGCATATCGCCACTCATTAAAAATTAACATGTTTGACTTCCTTCATTAAGTGCAAAAAAGTACTTGTCTTGAAGCGTAGCGGGCGAATTTATTGCATTGTGTGCAGGAGCCGTGTCTGCATACACACGAAATGACGCTCTACCATAGCGATGGCTCTTACTTAATACATGCTGAGTTGGTATGCCCGTAGGTAAACTTTCGAGCTGCCAAATCTTACCTTCTAAAGGAACTAGTAACTCTTTTACGTCACCGCTTTGTATGAGTGCTCCTTGATCTATAATGGCCACGTAGTGACATAAATTTTCTACATCTTCAACAATATGGGTCGATAACAATACCAACCTATTTTGACTAATACTAACGAGTAAATTGTTTAAACTTTCTCGCTCCACGGGATCAAGCCCAGCAGTGGGTTCATCCATAATAATTAGCTTTGGGTTACCTAACAAAGCCTGAGCCACACCAAAACGCTGCTTCATTCCTCCCGAAAAATTAACGACCTTTTTATTAGCAAACTGAGTCAAATTGGTTAGCTCAAGTAAACTATTAATTTGGTTTTTGCGTGCATTACCATCTATGCCTTTTAATACGGCAATATGCTCAAGTAACGCCCGACAACTCATATTGGGATACACACCAAAATATTGTGGTAAATAGCCTAGCTGCGATCTAAGCGCATCTGGTTGGCTAATCACATCAAGGCCATTAAAATTAATATGTCCGGAGTCGGCATTTTGTAAACACGCGAGTGTGCGCATAAGTGTTGATTTACCCGCTCCATTAGGGCCAAGTAGACCGACCATACCGGCGGGTAGAGTGATCGTCACATCATTCAAAGCCTGCGTACCATCTGCGTATTTTTTGTTGATATTTTTCAGTGTAAGCATTAGTTTCATCCTTAATTGGTATAGCACCAGCTTAAGAAAGCAAGTCAATACAAGCGAGAAAATAATGGTTAACGTATTGAAATAAATGATGAACATAAAAAAGTAACGTTGGTCATTTAAATATGACCTTTCATCATTTAAATAAACGGCCTAGTATGCTTAAAACGGTTACTAACCCTATGAAATAAAATAATTATTTTAAAAATAAATTATGATTGAAACAGTTTTATGGATAAACTAGCGCGCTCAGCGTAGTGAATTGTGCAAAGGTAATGTTTAAAATAAAAAGACAATTTTATCTAAGCGTACCCGCTCAGAAACTATAATAAAAACGGAGTCACATATGCAGCAAGCCAATACACCAATATGGCAACGCTTTAGCATTACCCAGCTAATAATTTTTTTACCGCTAATAGCCGCTATTATGCTCGACTCTCATATACGCTTTTTGTCATCACATATGGATTCAACTAGCCAATATCTGGCTATTAATATTCAACTTTTTTTACAGTGTATTCCCTTTTTTATTGCCCATGCGTTTGCATATCGTTTATTACTTACACCCGCAATCATAGTTTGGCTGTTAGGCTTTTTAGCCTATCCATCTCTCTTGCTAGTATTTAATAACCAACTTCTTAACTTTTCGCAATGGCAATACCTTGATGCACAATGTTGGACACTGTGCGCATCTGCAAGTGGTATATGGCTTATTACTAAACGCACTAATAAAAATAACAATGTGTTGAGTAATAAATGGCTTAAATCCTTGTTTTCACTTGATACAGTCGTGTTTATAGTACTTTTAGGTTGGGCAATAGTTACATCAAGCATACTCAATACGCACACTGATCCTATGTTAAACCAGCCTATTGAGCCTGTTATTGATGTTTATAAAGTATTCACACAGTTTGATACTTTTTTGGGTTACCTTTGGCAAATTACTGTTTGTGCCGGATTAGTATATGGAGTGTATTTATTAAATAGATATTTATTAATACGCTACGTATTAACCTATCATGGCGTATTAATATTTTTGTTTGCAAGTTTAATAAGCCTCGTTGTACTTACACCTATATTAACATCGTGCTTGCTACTGTTACCTATTAACGATTTACCCTCAGGCATTGCTAACTTAACACCAGGCGGTAATGATAATATTTTCAGCCCTGAAAATTATCAGTTCGTATTTTTGTTTTTAGCTATAAGCACACCGATTATTTTAGCGTTTGAACGACAGCAACAACACGTTCAAATTAGCAACATTGCCCAGCAACAAACAAAAACAGAGCTAATGCTACTTCAGCAGCAAATTAACCCTCATTTTTTATTTAATACATTAAACAACCTTTACGCGCTGACATTAAAAAAAGCAGATAATGCACCAGATCTTGTTATGCAATTAGCTAATTTACTGCGTTACAGTGTTTATGAAGGCCAAAAAGCACAGGTGAGTTTAGAAAAAGAAATCAATTACTTAAAAGGTTTTATTGCATTACAGCGTTTGCGAAGCGCTGAGCGCTGCAACTTTGATGTGCAATGGCCTGAACATCAACAACACTATTTAATTTCGCCGCTACTGTTAATAATGATTTTAGAAAACGCGATAAAGCATGGTGTAGAGCCCACGTCACAAAAAGTAACGGTTGTGTTTAAAATCACCATGGCCGATAACATACTAACGCTATTTTCCTCTAACCCTATTCTACCTAATAACAATTCAGAGCATGGGATGGGACTTAACAATTTACGCCGTAGGCTAACTCTTTTATATCCAAATAAGCACACATTAATTATTAATGAAAATAAAAACCTTTGGCAAACCACACTTAAATTGGAGCTGGCTGCATGCTAAACACAATAATTGTTGATGACGAGCCGCTCGCGCATGACGTTATACTGCATCATTTAAGTGCCCATAAAGATATTAATATAAGCGGACAATACCTTAACGCTAAAGATGCATTATGTGCTTTAGCCACATCATCTATTGATTTGTTATTTTTAGACATAAACATGCCCGAACTATCAGGGATTGCATTACTAAAAGTGCTCGCGAATCGACCACAAGTGATTATTATTAGTGCGTATCAAGAATATGCTTTAGCCGGTTTTGAACTAGACGTAACTGACTACCTACTAAAACCAGTCTCTGCGCAACGCCTTGAACAAGCACTCAATAAAGTACGGAAAAAAAGAAAACACATAACGCTAAATCCCAAGGCACCTCTGACTATTACGCTTAAAATCGATCGTGAAAAACATAAAATTCAATTAAGCGATATAGACATGTTTGAAGCGTATGGTAATTACGTAAGAGTATGGCAAGGTGAAAAATCATTACTTGCAAGCAGTACTCTCAAATACATATTGCAGGAACTTGATACTTCATTTATTCAAGTCCACAAATCTTACGTGATTAACAAAAATAAAGTTGTTGCGTTAAGTAATGAAAGCGTTCAACTAGCATCAGGCGTGTCAGTTAAAATTGGCAAGTCATTTAAACAACAAGTGCGCGACATTATTTAATTTAAGCTCGGTTAAAGTTCCCCCTTTATTTAAAAGCCCTAATGCTTTAGGGCTTTAGGGCTTTAGGGCTTTAAATTATTTTACCTTTAAAAAGTAGCGTTACAATTTCCAATTCATTATTTTAGAAGCACGTTAAAAACGATACGTTACTGAAGCACCTAACGTTTGAGGATTCACTACCGCAACATAACCCGTTGGGTAACGACCACTTGCAGGCTCAACTGACGTAAATGCTTCTTCATCTAATGCATTATTAATAAAAGCACTCACCAACCAATGATCGCTGTTATAGCTTATTGTTGCACGCGTAATTGTATAACCTCCGGCAACACGCTCTTCTGTATTAGTTAAATCGCCATAGTAATCGTCTACATAATTAGCGCTCACATTTAACTTTAAGCTATCTGTAAACCAATGCGATAAACCTAAACTTGCAGTTAGCTCTGGTGCTGAGTTTAATTCGTTACCCACTGCATCTGAATAAGTCGCTGATTCATCTATTTTAGTTTTTAATAAACCTAGCCCTGCATGTAACTGCCATTGCTCACCTAGCATGCTATATGCTTCAAGTTCTAAGCCATAGCTATGCGCATCGTCAATATTAGTGATTTTTCGACTTGAGCTTAAAGCTTGATAACCATTAAAGTTATTGTAAAAAATATTAGCACTAATATTTAAATCACCATTATTTAGTACGCTACGCGAGCCTACTTCATAGGTATTTACTGATTCTTGCTCGTAGTAATAGTATTCTTGTGCAGCAAAATCTAAGGCACCACCACCAGCGTTATAACCACGACGAGCACTTGCCGATAAGGTAGTGTTATTAGTTACTTTATATTGAACAGCTACCGTAGGTAGTTTTATCGTATTAGAATTATCTAATTGCTCAACTAATCTGCTGCCACCAAAAGCCATATCAAAATTACGAAGTTGTTCTTCACGCTCAACTCGCAGCCCCGCTGTTAACGTAAGCTCATTTGTTAACTCAAAGCTTGTTTCGCCATAAATTGCTTTAGAGTCACTACTATCGTCACCAAAATAATTGGTTGCACCAACGCTTTTAAAGTCTTGTTCACGGTCAAAATAAGCAATACCTACAAAACCCGAATAAAAATCACTATTTAAGCCAAAATTTAATTTACTATCAATTGTGATATTTTTTTCATCCATAGAAATATCAGACTCCGCACTGGCAAGTGCCTCATATGCTTCAAAGCCCCAGTCATAATCCATATAAGCGAGTAATATATCGAACGAAAAGTTATCATTTATTTTATAATCAATATTTACCTGGGTCGTGTCTGACTGGGTATCCATATCGCGCTGAAATAACGGTACATAATCAAACGGTTCATCACCTTCAAAGTACTTACGACCTGTATTACCCTCTTCACTGTAGGTAGAGTAAGTTAGCTGTACAGCTAAATCGGTCGTTGGGGTATACAGTAATTTTGCACGCGTACTACTGGTATTAAGCTGATTTAAGTTTTTATCTGTTGGATTGGTTTCATGTATCGTTGGGTTGCTAAAGGTTTCACCATTTACATATTGAGTAGATAAACGAAATGCTAGTACATCCTCAATTAAAGCCCCCGAAACAACAGCGGCTGTATCAAGGTAACTATCTTGATTTCTATACCCAACGCGTACAGCACCTTCAAAATCTTGTGTTGGTGCTTTGGTTGTCATATAAACTGCACCACCAATGCTATTACGACCATTGCTAGTTGACTGCGGTCCACGGTATACCGCTATTTGATCTATATCCCACAAACCTGTATCACCGGTTAAATCAGCTACAAATGGCTGACTTACACCATCAACAAGCGTTGATACTCTTGCTTTAGAGCCTCCACTAAATGAGTTAAAACCTGTTGCACCACCATTACCCGACACACCGCGCATATCTGGCACGGCTCCAGTAAGTACCACTACATTTGCCATTTCTGCCAAAGCTTCTGAAACCGAACCTAGTTGTCCATTTTCTAATAGTGACTTATCTACCACTGCAACCGATGTAATCGTATCTTTGAGTGACCTTTCGATTTTTTCGCCTGTTACAATAATTGTATCTATTGATTCTCGACTTGTTTCATCAGCAAATGCATTACTTTGAGCCAATAACAAAGAGCTTGTAATCAGTAGTGAAAGTTTATTAGGCTTAAATGAAGCTACCACAGTTATTTCCTTTTATGGATAGTTGTTTTATTTTTCGAAAAAATAGCACAAACACACACTTGTTGCAATTGAGTTTAGTTATCATTTAGAATAGCAACATCATTAATAAGTGTTTTAATTTATGTTGCAACTTACCCTTTCTCTTATTTTATTTACTGCTACATCCCTGTTTTATCTTAGTAACCGCCACCAACGACTTCTAAGCAAACCCATTAACAAAAGCTGGCGCAAGCTCTCATTTATCCTTTTTGTTATTGCAATACCATTAGCCTTATATGCTTTTTCTAATGCGGCAGCCGTATTTTTTATCATTTTAATGATAATGCTCGCTTTAATAATAATTCCGATCGTAAGCCTGATTAAACACAAGGAAGTAAAATAATGTCATCTGCACAAAGGCAAAAAATAAAACCAACTTGGCTTGGCAAAAGTTTGGCTGGTTGTTTTTTAGGGCTAGCGCTAGCGTTTATTCTCGTTGCTTTTTTTGCATGGTACGGAGCGGGAGGCATAGATGCGCCCGACAAAGTGCAATTTAATATGTGGATGATACCCATTTTATGGTTAACTATTTTTAGCTTCACCTACCTGTTTAGTTCAGCAAAAAATGCTTGGCTGACACTTGGGGGCTTAAATATAACGCTATATAGTTTATTTATAATTTTAAGGAATTGGCTATGAGAGTAAGAGCCGATATTTTGCGTACCTACCAAGGCGTGCATACATGGACTGGAATAATTGCAGGTTTAGTACTTTTTATAGGTTTTTATGCTGGTAGTTTAACCATGTTTAAACACGAATTAGCACAGTGGGCAAACCCCGCCAGTGCACCAGTGACTAAACCACACACTAACAATCACCAAACATTGGTTGATCAAGCAATAGCTAAGTACCCTGAGCAAATGGGTAATGGTTTTTCTCTCGACTTATTAACAAATCAAGCGCCACTATCTTGGTATAGCCAAGGTAAAGAGCGCGGGATGAAACTTGATAATCAATTACAGGTGCTCTATCTAAACCAGCAAAATGATCTTGTAATACAGCAACAAAGTGAGAATAAACTTGCAGATTTAATAGATTACTTACATCGAACCGCAGGGTTTGCAGGCGAAATTGGGCACGACCAATCAGGCGTATATATACTCGGTATAGCATCTGCGCTGTACTTTTTAGCATTGGTGTCTGGCGTAATTATTTTACTACCTACGCTTGTAAAAACCTTTTTTGCGATTCGAAAAGAAAAAGGCGCCAGTCGCTTTTGGCTCGATAGTCATAATTTAGTTGGGATCGCCAGTTTGCCTTTTCATTTAATTATAGCGTTTACTGTGGTGGTATTTGCATTTCATGATCTGGTTTATGATGGTCTATCAGCATTTTATGACGATAAATCCTTTTTTCAACGACCTGCCCCAGCAGCACATAATTATCATATTGCAAACTTACCAAGCATAAATAAGCAGCTCCTAGCGGCAAAAAACTACGCCCCAGGTTATGAGCCAATTCACATTACATTTAGTCGTTTAAATACAAACAGTCCGACTGCAACATTAAAAATGAGTAATAGCAGCGCTGTTGTTCGCGGACCTGATACCGACTACTTATTCTTACACCCCTATACATTAGAAGTACTTAACTCAAGCTATCCGCAAGGAGATGATGGTGTTTGGGGTAATATAGTAGGAAGTTTCTTTTCACTTCACTTTGGTACTTATGGAGGTGAATGGGGACGTTGGGGGTATTTTGTTATGGGGCTACTTGGCGCATTCTTATTTTACTCTGGTAACTTATTATGGCTAGACAAGCGCTTTAAACAAGATGCCAACAAACGAAGTACACGATTTATGGCAAATTTAACAATTGGTGTTTGCTTAGGGTCAATGATTGCAATGGTTGCCACTTTATTACAAGCTAAATGGACTAACCAATATATGGGTAACGCAAATTACAGCTATCTCTATAGTTACTATTTGGTATTTTTTGCCTTTGTTGCTTATACCTTTTTTAAAGGAACTCACCACGCTAGCTATTGGGGCTTAATGGGTATTGCACTTTTATCTGCTGGAATGGGGGTTTCAACACTTATACAGGCTTTATTAGCTGATGATTTTTTAAAATATTATCAAAGCGGTTTTGTTGATATTAGCGCTGCAGTATTTGCATTAATATTTTATTATTGTGCAAAAAAAGTTAGAAATAAATCAGTAAGCTATGCAGTTATACCTGCAAAATAATAAAGAAAAACTTAATGAGGCGTATTGCACGCCTCATTAAAGGTATAAATTTAGATTTAAAATATAAAATCATTAAATATCAGTACTTTATAAGCATTAACTAAAGTAGATTAGTTTACTGTGCGTTTAGGCTTTTCTCGCGTTACAAAGTAGCAAATTAACGAGCCCACTGTTACCAGTACAACCCCTTGCCAAAACGAAGCACTCAGCGTAATAGATAAATACAACGCCGAAATAATACTAGAAAATACCGGTGTAAAGTACGAAAGCGTACCCAAAAGCATTAAGTTACCGCCAATAATAGCTTGATTCCACAGTCCATAACCGCTCCCCACGACTACACCAGCTAATAATAACGTCATGCTTGAGCTGAGTGAAAACGTTAATGGCGCTTCATTACTAAAACCATATTGCGCCCACAAACTAATTGCCGTAACAGTAAAAAATAACGTAATGGCATTTTTACCATTACTCAGCTTTTGCGTTACTACGCAATAAATAGCCCATATAAACGCTGCAGCTAATGCCATTAGGTAAGTAGCAGGATTATCAGCAAAGTTAGTAACAAGCGTATCGAGTGACATTTCTTGATCGCCCGTAATACACCAAGCAACGCCTAAAAAAGCAATAATCATGCTTGGGTAAACCCAGTAACTTACTTTTTTGCGCCCAATAATAATAGAGAGCAATATTGTTAGCGTGGGCCATAAATAATTAATAACCGCCATTTCCATTGCCTGATGACGACTATTTGCCATACCAATAGAAAGCGCCAAACAAATTTCGTACGATACAAATAATAAAGTACCTACTACCAAGTAGCGTTTCGAAAAACCACTAAACTTGGGCACTCCCATAACCAAAATTAAAAATATCGCACTGACAGAATACATAGCCGCAGCACCACCAATGGGGCTAAACAACTCAGAAATATCCCGTAGTAATGCAACTAAGCAACTCCACAGTAATATTGCAGCGACTCCATATAGTGTATATTTATTTTTGCTTATAAAATCCATTTGCCAACCCAAAAGTACTACTCGTAAATTTGAAACTAAACTAACAGTAATTATTTAATTAAACAATTAAAGTTAATAGCTTAAACCTCTCGCCTGTTTTTAATATTCACCTTTTTAGTAATTGACCTTTTGGTCAGTAAAGCTACAATCAATCAATACGTTAAACACGCAAACTCTATAATGACCACACAAATAAAGCCAAATAAAAAAGAAGTTACACGCGAGAAAAACCAAAAACTAATTTTAGATGCCGCCGAGCAATTGTTTTCGCAATTAGGTTACGACGGAGCAAGTATGAGCATGGTTGCTAAAGAAGCGCAGGTGCCAAAAGCTAATATTTTGTATTACTTTAAAAGTAAAGATGGTCTGTACGAGTCTGTGATTGACCGCATAATAGCTAATTGGAACTTAGGGCTTGATAACGTCACAATTAACGACGATCCAGCTACCGTGCTTTATAACTATATTAAAAGCAAAGTAATACTGGCCGTAAATCAGCCAATGCAATCTCGCTTATTTGCCAGTGAAATACTGCGCGGTGCACCCTATTTACAAAACTACTTTAGAACCAATACCCGCCCTTGGGTTAAACAAAAGGTTGATGTACTTCAAGCATGGATGGACGCAGATAAAATGGATAAGGTTGACCCGTACCATTTGCTCTTTACTATTTGGTCTACCACGCAATATTACGCCGACTTTCAGGCTGAGGTTTTACTTGTAATGAACAAATTAGAGTACGACGAAACCGATGTGGCACAAATTACGCAGTCAATTGCCCACATAATTTTAAAAGGTATTGGTCTTAAAATACCTGAGCAAAGTGAGACTTAACCCATGACACCCTTTACTACACCCGATTTATTTGACGATCATCGCGATAACGTACAAGTAGCAGACAGCGGCCTTTACCACTTTGGTAAAAAAACCACGTTTTATGGCAAAGTAGTTACCGTTACCTGCCCAGAAGACAACTCTTTTGCCGCCGATATATTGCATGAAAATGGTGAAGGTAAAGTATTAGTTATAAACGGGTTTGCGAGCAAACGCTTTGCGTTCATAGGCGATATTATGGCTGAGCGTGCCTTAAGTAATGGCTGGGAAGGCGTAATAATAAATGGCTGTTGCCGAGATATTGAAATACTTGCCACGATGAACTTACCTGTAATGGCGCTAGGCTCTACACCGCGTAGTACCTTAAAACGCGGCTTTGGTGATAAAAACCAAGCTGTTACCATGCTTAGCACCACTATTGAACCTAACGATTGGGTTTACGCCGATATTAATGGTTTAATCATCAGTAAAACGCCCCTTATTTAGCACTCAAAACCATATAAATAACAGCCAACTTGGTGCACCTGCGCACCAAATTGGTCTGTTTTAGCTCATTTCAATGCCATTATTTTTACAGCCCACATTTATAAACCTCACACAACCCATCAAAACCTGACCAGTTGGACAGGATTTTAATTTATGGCATTCCTCTTGCTTAGGTTTTAAACAATATAATAAGCTAGCCGATTAAAAAGCGGATCAGGCTCTGTAAAATAAAAACAAGATGTTACGCAGTGGGCTGAAAAATAATAAAAATTAATCTGTCTTTTTAATCACCCTAAATCTGGACTGCTTAGTCAGATTTTTTATAACGAGTGGTGATATGAGTACCAAAAATAATAATACGACCGGTATTTTTTGTGACCATGGTCCTAAAGCATGGCAAACACATTACCAAGGCACACTTATTAATAAGCGCCTTGTGGTAAAAGATGTATTTGCTATTAAAGGCGAGCGTAACAGCGCAGGCAACCCACATTGGTTTAAAACAGCTAAACCGGCTCAAAGTACGGCAAGCTCGGTTAATAAGCTCATGACCGCTGGTTGTAACTTTATAGGCTTTACCCACACAGACGAACTGGCTTATAGCTTAGAGGGTAATAATATACATTATGGCGCTGCGCAAAATCCTAAATTAAAAGGGCATGCTTGCGGTGGTTCGAGTATGGGTTCGGCAGCAGCCGTGGCTGCTAACTTAGCCGATATTGGCTTAGGTACCGACACTGGCGGCTCAATTAGAATACCCGCCAGCTATTGTGGTTTATATGGCATAAGGCCAAGCCATAACGTGATTGAAAAAGACGGCCTAATACCTTTGGCTCCCCCTTTTGATACCATAGGTTGGCTTACCCAAAGCGCTGAGCTATTAAGCAGCGTTAGCGATGTATTATTACCACAACAAGCTATTAATAAAGTAAATACGCTGGTTATTTGCGAAGCACTCTTTGAACTCGTTGACCCCTCTTTACAAGCACCACTGGGTAAGCTTTTAGAAAAAACCAAACCTTATTTTAATCATCATATCGATTTTAAGCTCCCCAAAAGCAGCCTGCTAAGTGAGCTTGCCGATACCTTTAGAATATTACAAGGTCGTGCGATTGCTAAAACGCACCGAGACTGGCTAGAACTCCCAGATCAGCTTTCTCATTTTGCGCCAGCAATTGCGGCTCGTTTTAAAATGGCACTGGCTTTAACCAAGCAAGAAGAACAAGAGGCGTTAAAAATACAGCACGAATGGCAAGTAATCGTCGCTAAAAACTTAAACAAGCACAGCTGCTTATTTTTACCCACCACCCCTACAACTGCACCTAAATTAGGCGCCGACACAAGCGCCTTACGTATGCAAATTATTACGCTTTCGGCAATTGCAGGACTTAGTGGCTCAGCGCAAGTGCATTTACCGCTGGCTGATTTAGCAAATGATCATCCTTATGGTTTTTCATTAATGATGACCCACGGTAACGATAAAAGCCTACTTGCTTGCGTTAAGCACCTAGCTGAACACTTTAAACAGGACACACCGGCATGACCACACACAATATTGCATTTACCGCGTCTCATTTTTCGGCAACAGAGGCGGGTATAAATATACTAAAACAAGGCGGTACAGCTACCGAGGCTATGGTAGCGGCTGCCGCTGCGATTAGCGTTGTGTATCCACATATGAACTCAATTGGTGGCGACAGCTTTTGGCTTATCGATAACCCAAACCAAAAAACGCCCACTGCTATTGATGCCTGCGGCCGCGCAGCAACTAATACAACGGCGTATAACCCGCTCACGCAAATACCAGAGCGCGGCGGATTAAGCGCACTAACTCAAGCGGGTACAATTCGCGGTTGGCAAAAGGCGCTTGAACTAGATGAGCACGCAGCACTACCACTGTTAAACATTTTAGCGCCCGCTATTGAGCTTGCTCGCGAGGGTTTTACCGTAACAAAAAGCTTGCAAGCAGGCTGCGAAAAGCTAGCCGCTGCTAACAATACTAATAACGCGTTTAAAAACCTCTACATACCCAATGGCAAGCCCTTACAAGCAGGTCAACATTTTAAAAACCCTAAACTTGCTGCAACGTTTGAATACTTAGCAAAACAGGGTTTAAACGCATTTTATGAAGGCGCACTTGCTAACTCATTTGCCGCCGACTTAGCAAAAGCAGGCAGCTCAATCACCGCAGGTGATATTGCAAATACAAAAGCCGAGGTCGTTACTGCGCTAAATGCTAACTTATCAGGTATTGATTGCTACAACTTACCCGCGCCAACACAGGGCGTGCATTCACTACAAATAATTGGTGCCGTAAATAAGTTAAAGCATTTAGCTAAAACCGATGCCGACTGGACGCACTTAATTGTTGAGGCAACTAAACAAAGCTTTACGCATCGCCCTACCCTTTGGGCTGATCCTAATGTGTTAGGGGATGATTATAAAAAAGCACTAACTGATGATCGCTTAAGCCAACTTGCTAACAATATTGATATGAGTAAAGCCAAACAATGGTCATTTAACGCAGAGCCTGGCGATACCGTGTGGATGGCTGCAAAAGATAAAAACGGGCAATTAGTAAGCTTTATTCAAAGTATTTACTGGGAATTTGGCAGCGGCATATTAATGAGCAAAGGCGGCTTTGTGTGGAATAACCGAGGTTTAAGCTTTAGTTTAAACAATAAAGATGTCAATAACCTTGCCCCAAATAAAAAGCCTGCACATACACTTAACCCTGCAATGGCAAAATTTAACGATGGTCGTCGCCTTGCCTACGGAACAATGGGCGGTGAAGGGCAACCACAAACCCAAGCCGCTGTTTTTGCAGGTTATGCATGGCGAAATAAATCAATAAAACAAGCAATTAGCGACCCTCGCTGGTTACTTGGAAGAACATGGGGCGATACAAGTACAAATTTAAAAATTGAAAAAGGGTTAGTTTTTCATATAGAACATGAATTAAATCAACGTGACCACGATTGGGTAAGCGTTGATAATAATAACGAAATGATGGGGCACGCTGGGGCTATTTTAGATACACCTACAAGCCTTGAAGCTGCAACAGATCCTCGTTCAGATGGACGTGCAACAGTAACTACAGCAGGAACACAATGTCAGAAATAATTAACCAATGGCCAATAGTAATGGCCTTAATAGCAACCGGTATTTTTGCTGGTATTTTAGCTGGACTATTTGGCGTAGGCGGCGGTATTGTTATCGTGCCTGTACTGTACTTCCTGCTACAAGGTTTTGGCGTAAGCCCAGAGTCGGCAATGATGATAGCAACCGCAACATCACTTGCCACTATAGTACCTACCTCGCTTTCATCTATTCGCTCGCACCATAGCAAAGGTAATATTGACCTTGCCCTAATAAAATATTGGGCACCGTTTATATTAGTTATGGCGGTTGTGGGTAGCATTATTGCTCATACTGTTCGCGGTAACGCATTAGTACTCATGTTTGCCTGTATTGCTATTTTAGTCAGTTTAAACATGTTATTTAGAGCCGGCGCACCTGCACTTGTAAAACAACTACCTGGTAAATTTGGGCAAGGCATTATGGCAAGTATTGTAGGCGGTTTGTCGGTCATGATTGGCATAGGCGGCGGCACGATTGGCGTACCTATGCTAAACGCATTTAACGTACGCGCCCATGTTGCGGTAGGTACTGCGGCCGTTTTTGGTTTATTGATTGCGCTACCTGGCGTTATTACCTTATTAAGTATTGGCACAACGCCAATCGATGCTCCCCTAGGTACGTGGGGGTTAGTTAACCTCCCGGCCTTTTTTCTTATTATTCCGCTGACTATTTTATTTGCGCCTATTGGCGTAAAAATTGGTAGCAAGCTGGATCAAAAACAACTAAAACGCGCCTTTGCCGTTGTCTTAATGATAACCGGTATTCGTATGCTTATTCAGACTCTAGGAGCCTAAATATGTTTAATAACACGCAAGTTCAAACCTTAAACCCACCACAGCGTTTATTAATGGGACCAGGTCCTATTAATGCAGACCCTCGTGTTTTACGTGCTATGTCGGCGCAGCTTATAGGTCAGTACGACCCAGTAATGACCGGCTTTATGAACGAAACCATGGCGCGCTATCGCGAAATTTTTAAAACCAAAAACGAATGGACCATGCTAATAGATGGCACATCGCGCGCAGGGATTGAAGCCATACTGTGCTCTATTTTGCGCCCAGGCGATAAAGTATTGGTGCCAATTATGGGGCGTTTTGGGCATTTACTGGCTGAAATAGCAGAACGCGTTGGCGCAAAGGTGCACACAATAGAAGTACCGTGGGGCGAAGTATTTACGCCCGAACAAATCGAAAAAGCCATTGTTGATGTAAAACCCCACGTACTTGCTATGGTACAAGGCGATACATCCACCACCATGAACCAACCTCTTGAGTATATTGGCGATATTTGCCAAAAGCACGATGTACTATTTTATTGCGATGCCACCGCATCCATTGTGGGTAACGAACTTCCTGCCGATGAATGGAAACTCGATGCACTTTCTGTTGGTCTGCAAAAATGTTTAGGCGGGCCGTCTGGCTCAGCACCTTTAACACTCAGTGACAAATGCGCAGAGTGGATCCAAAAACGTAAAAAAGTAGAAGCAGGTATTCGCACTGCAGATCATACCGACGGCACAGAGCCATTTGTACGCTCAAACTACTTTGATTTAGGCATGATAATGAATTACTGGGGCGAAGAGCGCCTAAATCATCATACCGAAGCCACCAGCATGTTGTATTGCGCCTCAGAATGCGCCCGCATAGTCATTGAAGAAGGCGTAGATAACTGCGTAGCGCGCCACAAATTACACGGCGATGCCATGCTAACAGGCATTCAAGCGCTGGGCTTAAACGTATTTGGCGATTTAACGCATAGAATGAACAACGTACTGGGTGTTTATATACCCGAGGGCATTAATGCCGACCACGTACGCGGGCAAATGCTAACCGATTTTGGAATAGAAATTGGCACCTCGTTTGGACCGCTGCATGGCAAAATTTGGCGTATTGGCACTATGGGCTACAACGCCCGAAAAGATACCGTACTACAAACACTTGCAAGCCTAGACGCTTGCTTGCATGCCAACGGTTACAAAGGGCCTAAAGGCGAAGCCGCCATTGCAGCCCTTACTCACTATAAATAAAATAGAGAATTACCATGACGATTGAAACCCCACAACATAGCCCTTTATTAAATAAAGAGCGCGGCGATACTCACGCAACACGCGCCTTATCTCGCTGTAAAACTCTCAGCGCACTATCGCAAATGCAAGGTGGTATTCACCGCGTGTACTTATCAAAAGAGCACAAAGAGTGTAACGCCGTTACTGCATCATGGATGGTTGAGGCAGGCATGCAATCGTGGCAAGACGAAGTGGGCAACCTTTGGGGTCGGCTTAAATCATCAAACCCACATGCTAAACGTTTAATTATAGGGTCACACCTCGACACAGTACCGAATGCAGGTGCGTTTGATGGTATTTTAGGTGTACTACTGGGGATAGAAATTGCAGCGCTTGCAAATAAGTTAAAGCTCGACCTACCCTTTCATTTAGATGTAGTGGGCTTTTGCGATGAAGAAGGCACCCGCTTTGCCACAACTTTAATTGGCTCAAAAGCCCTCGCTAACGAATTTAACCCACAGTGGCTAAACATTGAAGACACAAACGGCATAACTATGCGCCAAGCCATGCTCGATTTTGGCTTAAATCCTAATGACTACGCAAAGGCCGCACTAAACAAAAACGAATTACTAGGTTACTGGGAAACTCATATTGAACAAGGTCCGGTGCTCGAATCGGTTAATCAGGCGCTCGGAGTAGTAACGGCTATAGCAGGTGCTAAACGCGCTATGCTTACCCTAACAGGGCAAAGTGGTCATGCGGGTACAACGCCAATGAACTTGAGACAGGATTCGTTAGCAGGCTGCGCCGAACTTACTCTTGCCATAGAGCAGCTAGCAAAAAATGCGAGTAATGGCGAAGTTGCCACCGTAGGGCAAATACAATCTCGCCCTGGGGCTACAAACGTGATTGCAGGCAAAACGACCATAAGCCTAGATGCACGCGCTCAGAGCGACACCGATCTCGCTAACTTACTAAGCGCCATACAAAGCAGCGCTCAATCTATAGCAAGCAAACGCAATTTAACACTCGATTGGCAATGGACGCATGCAGCAGATGCCGTTGCGTGCGATACTCAAATTCAGCATTTGTTTTCAAGCGCATGTAAACTCAATAACCAAGCATCGCCTTCACTTGCCTCAGGCGCAGGGCACGATGCAATGGCAATCGCTCCAATTTGCCCCGTTGGCATGTTGTTTATACGCAGCCCTGGCGGTATAAGCCATCACCCAGCAGAAGCCGTTACCGACAGCGATGTAACAAAGGCACTCAGTGTAATGTACAGCGCGCTTTTACTTTATGTGAAAGAGTGTGAGTGATTTTAAGGTAATCGAGTAAACCAAGTATATTAACTTGGTATGCTTAGGGGCTTAAACCTCCTCAAAGTCATTTGGAGGTTGTTACTAAATACAGGAATATTCGTTATTTAAAGTAGCTTTATCGGACTGCCCTTTGCTCTTTTAGGCTAAGGCGTTTATGTGAGCTATATACATGTTGAATGTTTGTACCATTGACCAAATATGCATCCATTTCAACGGTAATTAAACCCGATAATGGCTTGATTTCTAGAACACCCAACTCACCTAAATTTGCAGATAGTAAAGTATTATTCCTAATAGCTAACAAAGTTTTGTCAGTATCTCGTAAGTCACCATCCACATATAATTTAGCACCACTAAACCAAGCGTTAATTATTTTAACTTTGATTGACTTAACGGTAAATTCAAAGGATTTTCTCATCAGATCTCCATACCCAGAAAATGTAATTATTATACTTTGTGTTCTTATGTATTTGGCGCACAACCACTTTCTTTTAATACCCGCTTAGTTGATGCTGGGTAATTTTTTAGTGCAGCCAAAGGGCGAATTGGCCGCTGAACCAAATTACCTGAGCAGTTTGGGCACACGTTATTTAACACCGTTTGAGCACAGCCAGAACAAAATGTGCATTCAAATGAACAAATAAAAGCCTCTGTGGACTGTGCAGGTAGATTCTTATCACAACATTCACAATTAGGTCTTAAATCTAGCATTTAGAGCTCCTTCTTATCCACCCAATACTGAGTAAATATCTATTACCTTTTATAACTTTTGATACCTGATGCTCACTTACATCAGGGCGGAATAGCTTAACTCGCTTTGTTTCAAATATCGGATTAGTGCAAATAAACTCACCACCCAAATCTGCCTTTTTAAGCACTATATTCAATCGATAGTGTTTACCAGATTCAACCTTGTCTGTATGTGGTGCTATTTCACTTCCTTGTGGAAATTTAAGCAAATATGTATCAAATTTAATTGGCCACGTAGCACCACAAATCAACATTTTATCGTAGCCTGACTTTTGCCTGCCTCGCTCCCAACAAAATAATTTACTCAAAAAAAACATAAAACTCCTAGATACACCTAACAAGCAGCAGGTTAACTCGTTTTTTATTTTTATTGATAAACAAACCATAGCCGAGTTCATATTTTGATTCAATCGATTACTGTATTTTACGTGGCATATAAAAGGGAGTTTTAATGGTGTTTTGATTGGCGTTTTAAAAGACATTATGGTGGCTATAATTGACAGAAAATCAAAATATAGCCACCCGTTTTACTTTAATGCTTATTTAATCGTAACCTTTGCATCACTTACCCATGTCTCAGTTATAGCTTCATCATTTTTATCAACTAAATACGCGCGTATGTTTACCGGATTATTGTTAGCTTGTTTGTAGTCAAACGCTAATCGCCATTGGTTTGTACCAACTACCGGATAAACCCCAATAGGTTCTAGTATTTCACCGTTGCTGGCTTCAACAATCGGCTTTATACCACTTTTGTTATCTAAGTCTTTAAATGCTGGACCTTCAAAATCAATCACCATTTTGTTAACGCCTTCAGGAATTGGCTGGCCGGGAATTCCGCCTAAGCCTTGGCGAGTATTTACAACGCTTGCAAGCGTTTTTGATTTTGGATCGAGTGGACGCCACTCTATATCATAAGAAAAGGTAAACTCATCACCTTTGCGCGCCTCTTTTTCAGGCACCCAATAGGCAACAATATTGTCAAACGTTTCATCTTTTGTTGGAATCTCGATTAACTGAACTGCCCCTTTCCCCCAATCGTCAGTAGGTTTAATCCACGCTGATGAACGCTTATTGTAAAATACGCCGTCGTCTTGGTAGTTATTAAAGTCACGGTCTCTTTGGATTAAACCAAACCCTTTTGGGTTCTCATCAATAAAGCTATTGGTCGACACCGACTGAGGATTATTTAATGGGCGCCAAATGTATTGACCCGATCCTGTGTGAATAGCCAGCCCATCACTGTCGTGAATTTCTGGGCGCCAGTCTTTAGCAGTTGTTTTATCTTTTTGTGAGTACCAATACATGCTCGTAAGCGGCGCTACGCCTAAGCGTTCAACATCGGCGCGCATATACAAATTAGCGCTCACAGAGGTGATATGCCCTTTATCTTCTTTGTTATCTTTGCTTAAACCAAAACGATAAGCACCGGTGATAGAAGGCCCTTCAAGCAATGCCCAAACAGACACACTTTCGCCTTTTTTCTCTGCGGGACCAATCCAAAATGCAGAAAAACGCGGAAATTCTTCTGGTTGATTCATACCCGTATTAATCGCGATACCTCGCGCCGACAGTCCATATTGCCCCTCTGGCCCATCAGTACGAAAATAAGACGCACCTAAAAAAGATATCCAATCTGGTTTCATATCTGGGCGCATTACTCTAAAGCCTGCAAATCCAAATCCTTCAGGGAGTTCGTGAGCTGGGCTGTCATCAGGCATATCAAAAACGTCATTACTAAAAGGTACATTTTGCACCTGATTTTTATCGTCTCTGATATAAATACTTACTGGCTCAGGAAAATATCGGCCAGGGTAAAATAATTGTACAGGTGCGTTTTTTCCACTTGGATATAAGGTTTCATCTTCTTTAAAGCGTATTTTCCAGTGTTCGTCATACGTAATTTTATCGATTAACTCCGGCGCTGGAACCTTGGTTGCCGTATAGGGCTTTTCGGCTGAGGCTTTTGCCAGTGCTTTTAAGTCTTCGAATGAAAACTCCGTTTTATCTAATGCTTCTGTCGCGTAAGACGACATCGAAGTGCTAAAAATAATTGCGATAAATAACTTTAATTTCATAAAAAGAATGTCCAATAAATTGAGTCAAATAAAAATGGGAACGCTGCACGAACGTATGTTTAACTTAAAGTTCTGTATGGATATTACGTGACGTAATATGAACTAGCGTTTACTAAGGTATTGTTATTTGACTACAGGACCTCCCATAATTAATTTGTTTTTACGGGAATTAATTTTAAGGGCGATTGCGCGCGTTTAATGATATCGCTGAAGTGAAAATAAACGGAAATAGCGCAGTTTATTGGACGAAGCCGTCAAGAGGTATGGATATATTTAGATTTTAGTTGCCCACTATTCCAAGGCAAATACTTGTAGAGTGGCTGGTTTTTCTATTCGTTGTAGTTACATAGTTGATTTGGGCTAAAGCGTATTATAAGCAGTAAAAAGTGAAGGGTAAGCCTATATAGAACTGTGGTATTTAAATTGATAAGGATTACATTTAAGTGTTGAAAAACAAAGAGGCTCACCACTTTTAAAATTTGCAATTAATAGCTAAATTTGACTAGTCGTCCACCTCAGGGCGTGTTGTTAGCTTTACTTTAAATAACTGCCAAGTTTACTCTTTAGTTTTTTGTGGTGATGCAGAATACAACCAACTAAAAAACTTAATACCAATAAAGTAAAAAAGATAAATAGTCATGAGTTTAATTATAAATTTAATAATATCAAAAGGATCTGACCATATATTATATTCAAAACCTATTAAAGGTAATATCCAATCAGAACCTAATAAAACAAACAGCAGAGTCATATAGGTTGTAAGAAACGGTAGTTCTTTTTTAGATGTTGTCACCAAACCTCCTTGTAATGCTAACGAGTCTGTAGATTAACTCGTTTTTTTATTTATTTTTATTGATAAACAAACCATAGCTGAGTTCCTATTTTGGTTCAATCGATTACTGTATTTTATGCAGAATATAAAGTGGGAGTTTGGTGTTGTTTTAATTGGCGTTTTGGACGGGATTACGGGTACTTGAGTGGCTTTTATTTAGGG